>CAYIDY010000001.1:0-71286 GCA_964362305.1 uncultured Candidatus Saccharibacteria bacterium
CCGTCGTCGGTCATAAGAACCTTGTCGAAGGTGATTTTTCCGTCTTTGTGGTCAAGTTTTTCAATATCCAAAACGGTATCCTTGGACACCAGGTATTGCTTGCCGCCCGTCTCTATAATTGCCATTTTTGACATAAGTACCGAGGACTATACCGCGTTCAGTCGCTCTCGGCAAGGGATGGTTTGTCTATGAGAGCCACCTCAATTCCTGCCGATTCCCCATTGATTCTAAGCACATCTTTGTCCATCTTGCCCAATTCCTTCGAGCTGGCGTTGTAGTGACTCACGGTGGTCGAGAGCGATGCGCCCAGTTTCTTGTAGTACACGTCATACGCTGCGATGTGCTTCATCAAGGTCTCCACGTTCTTCTTTATTTGCTCGGCGTCCTTCTCAATCTTGAAGGCTTTAAAGCCGTAGAGCACTGAATTGAGGTATGCGAAAAAAGTCGTTGGCGACACAATAATCACCTTTTTCTCGTTTTGCGCGTAATCGAGAAGGTTGCGCGCATTCACCGAGCCCACGCTTCCGGTAACGAGGTCGTAATAAATGCTCTCCGCAGGAATATACATGAATGCAAAACCAAGCGTGTTCTCGTCTGGGCGAATGTACTTTGAGGTCTCGTCAATACGCTTCTTCAGGTCCTTTTTGAACGCGTCTTCGTACTCCAACTTTCGATTTGCATCTTTCTCGTCGAGAAGACGGATGTAGTTTTCGAGCGGGAACTTGGCATCAACCGGGACTATCCCCTCCTTCACAAAAATAGCTGCATCCACTGTCTCGCCATTTTTGAAATCGTATTGCATTTTGTAGCGATCTGGTGGAAGAATATTGGAAAGAATAAGCTCAAGTCCTGCCTCGCCAAGGTTGCCGCGCTGTTTTTGATTTTTGAGCACTTTCTCCAAGTTCTGTAGTTGTTCCGCAATTGTAAAAACTTGCTTAGTAGAGGCGTTTGTCTCCGCCACACCTTTGGCGACTTCCGTAAGCTGCTTGTGCACGAGATCGCGGATATCGGTAGCTAGGCGCTGCGATTCGCCAAACTGCGATTTCATACTCTCAAACATACGGTTCGTACCCTCGCCCAGTTTTTGCTCCATCGACAACGTCAAATTTTGCAACTGATTCTGCAGGAGGACAAGACTGTCCACATTTTCTTTTTTTTCGCTGCCTCGGAAAAAAATGTATGCCTGGAACGCTATGACGAGGACGAGAAGTACGATAATGAGCCATTCCATACAGGTATTGTAGTTCTTTCCAAGACTTTACGAAAGAAGCTTCAGTAGTATCACGCAGGCTATTGAAAAACTGATGAGAATTCCTTGCAAGCGTGACACACGTTCGCTGTATAGGTACCAGCCCATTAAGACACTGACCAGTGTCGTCATGCTCATGAGTCCGGATACCAATGCATACGGTCCGTGTGTCGCTGCTGACGCATACGACACCGTACCGACAATAGTCAAAAGCGATATCGCGATAATGGTACGGGCATCGTAGAAATTTACTTTCTCAGCCACTCGTTTCGGGTAGCGGTACTGTCTCGCTATAAACAGAAAGAGAAGAACAATTCCGACACCTGCTTCCCAGAAATATGCGGCAACGAGTGGGTCTACTTCTCGAGAAAGGAGGCTCAAGAAGTAAAAAGAGTGGGCTACGATTACTCCAGCAAGAAGTGCGAGACCGACGCCGCGCATCACGAGGCGCGGGTCAAGATGGTCATGATCGACTCGGGCGAGGATGAGCGAAATGCCAGAAAACATGATGAGGGCGAGAAGAAGCAACTGTGACGGTGACAACAATTCAGAAAAAAACAATGCGCCGAGTGCAACTGCGGTAACGGTGTGTGCGACCTGTCTGAGCGCCGTGCCGAAACCTATCGGCAAGTAATGCGCCGAGGAAAACGAGCACCACAATCCAAGCGCGCCAATGGTGGAAGCGAGAAAAAGCGTGCCGAGATGTTCGCTAATGCGCAAGATGTCTGCGGCAGGTACCAAAAACAAGATAGGAAGCATCGTAACGCTCAGCGAGATGTTTCGATAGACGCCGACAGTCAAAGCGTCGTACTTCCTAATATATTTTGCCTGCAATGCCCCCTGCAGTCCGTATGCCAACACCATGAGTGCGGAGAGTGCAAAGAAGGTAAAAGAAAGCATCGCATATTAAAGCATGTTCACAGCACCCACGAATTCGTGACAGCTGTGGAATATGCGCTATAGTTACGCAATGCTTGTAACTCAAATCAAATCTGACATGGTCACCGCAATGAAAGCGAAAGACCAGTTGCGCGTGCAATGTTTGCGTATGGCGATGGCCGCGTTTACGAATGAACTTGTTGCAAAAGGCATGAAGCCAACCGAGGTTTTGGACGACACTGCAACACTCGCGGTCTTAAAGCGACTAGCGAAACAGCGAAAAGAGGCCGCCGAACAGTTTGAGAAAGGTGACCGTGCCGATATGGCCGCGAATGAGCGCGCCGAGCTCGCAATTATCGAGAGCTATCTTCCAAAAATGGTAGGTCGAGACGAAATCGAAAAAATTGCACGTGCCAAGAAGGAAGAACTTGGTGTAACTGATGCAGCGGGCATCGGCAAACTAACAGGGGCTGTCATGAAAGAGCTCGCTGGCTCGGCCGACGGAAACGACGTCAAAGAGGTGGTTGCCAGTCTGTTCTAGCGCTACTCAGTTCGCGCAAAGTACTGTGCACCGGCAGCCAGACTTGCGATGATAATCAGGGTGACGGTGAGCGCTGCAAGCGGTGTTGTAAAGAACAAGAGCAAAACGACCAAAACACACGCAAAGACTCTTCCAAGACTTGCACCCATTTCCTTGAGAGCGGTAAATTCGTCAATGTAATGTGCGCTGTCGGCTGCTTGCTCCATGGCAACCGGGTCAATTCCTATGCGACGCGCCGGAACTCCAATGTGATGCAGGACGTCGCCCAGGACAATCGTAATTGGGGAAAATACGGCGAGTCGCATGACCCATGAAGTGCCTACCAACGCGGATAGAAAACGCGGATTATTGTGAAGCTCGTTGCGGCGAAGCATCGCTTGCAGACCGCGGCGCAGCAAAAGCACCAAGAGAAGTGTTATCGAAAGAATTAGTCCGAGCGTAAAGTAGGAGCCAAATGCAAGAAAGATAGTGAGTGGCCACAATAATAACAATGACGCGCCCTGCACACCTTCGCGCACTGATGTATGAAATGTTTCTCGGTGATGCGCACTAAAAAGAAAATGTATCGTCTCTGCATAACCCCACGAGAATCGTTCATACGAATCAGGAGCGCGTATAAGCGTTAACGCAGCAACAAATGCCGCAACGGACGACAGAATCAACATGAGCCAAACACCACCTTCGCGGCTTTCTATAAGAAGCGCAGAAACAGCAGGCATGAGTGCAAGCAGGACCTCGAGGAGAAAACGCACGCGAGGTGACCAGTTGCCGCGGCTCGCATATCCGACAGCGCTATACGGGACCCAGTAAAATGCTCGGTATAGCCCAATCAAAACTACGAACCCGCCGACGCCCCACCATAGATTCAGTGCGCTTCCTGCGAAGATTCCTTGTGAAGCTGCAGCAAGCCACAAAAATGCAGCGGAAAGTGCGAGCGTCGCGCACAACATGGGGCGCATCGTGCCATGCGGCATATTACCGCTCGAAAGTGGCGTCAAAAAGAAAACAAGGAGTTGAAGAAAGGCATATGCAGCAAGCGTTAAAAAGAGTGCGCCTGCGAGCGTCTCTCCACTGCCGTAAAACGCATGCAAAATCAGCGTCCACGCGAATATGCCACCTATCGCGAGACTCGCGCGCAGAAAGAAGCGGTGTATAGAGAGCGTTTGCATACGAACTTCTATTTGAATAATCATACTCTTTAAAGATTGTAAAAGTGACCGCAATCTAAAACTAATGTTGATAAGTACAAACGGAAAACCCCCGGCGTAAAGCCGGGGGTTTTGGTGTTCTGAAAGAAACTGATATTACCAGCGACCTCCACCGCCACCATTTCCTCCTCCACGATTGCCACCTCCGTAGCCACCGCCACCTCCTCCTCCGCGGAAATCGCGGCGAGGGCGGTCCTCCATCGGACGTGCCTCGTTGACAGTGATCGAACGACCACCGAAATCCTTGCCATTGAACTGGTCAATAGCCTTCTGTGCATCCTCGTCGGCTGCAAATTCAACGAAACCGAAACCTTTCGAACGACCTGTCATCTTATCCATGATGACCACTGCCGATGAAACAGCTCCTGCTGCTGAGAAAGCATCCTTGAGTTCTGCGTCTGTGGTGCTGTAAGGCAACCCACCGACATATAGCTTTTTAGCCATGATACTCTGTGCGTTTTCTTCTTGATAAACCATATTGCGTCTTCGCTCGGACGAAATGAAAACAAGTTTTCGTTTCGGTCCTCACTAGCCGCAATAAACCATGTAAATCGCCTCTCCACTTCCCTGGCTTGGCTTATCACCGCACTTGGGCTTGGACACTTACATTCACGGCAACTGTAGCAGGTTGCCGGATGAAATCAATGGGAGAACTAGTATGTGTGGATTACTGGTGTGGCACCGCCGGTGCTTACGCACAGGCGGTGCCACATTACAAAGTATCGGCGGTGGCCGATTCCTAATCCAGCAAAAAAGCCTGGTTCAGCCCACTGACAGTGAGTTAAATACGCCTTGTCGGTGGGCTGACTTTTTTACCACATTCCAAAGCCCTTCCCTGTCAGATATGCGCCCATGATAATCGACAGAAGTCCGCCGCTCGTAAACCATGTGGGCGTGCTAAACATTTTCACAAATTTAACCAGTCGCGTGTACGGCATCGTGAGATAGAAGATAGCCTCCACCATTATCCAGATGCCAATGAGTGTGATGAGGCCTTGCCACGTAGCGGTAAAGATAGGATGCGAAATAACTAAAGCAATACCAGCGAACAACTGACAGAGAGCCACTACCATGAGAAATCCTCGACTCCCAAGCATGTCGGTCATTATGTGCATGAACGACTTCTGACGAAACATCACAATGACGCCAGCAATAAGAAAGTACAAACCGAACAATTGTGCTAAGAAAATCGACAATTCCATAATATAAGTTTCCCTACAATAATGAAGCTATTGTACCGTGCCGTGCAGAATATCTAGCAGTCTTCCTATTGTTTCGTGGATAACTAACGGAGGACGCATTCGGCGGTAATCGCACGATGATCTGTTATGTATGGATACATGCGCACGTCATGTGTATCGAGGCCGCGAACCAGAAACCAGTCGAGCTTGAGACTAAACAATTCCCAGTCGAATGGATAGACGCGCCAGGTGGCTTGCGAAATATCTGTCACTTCGCGAAAACCTCTCCTTTCGGCAACTTTGACTATTGCATAGCGTTCGTCGTGGTCAAACGTTTTACCTCCAACATTCATTTTCTGTTCAGGCTGAAGATGAAAAAGTTGAACCAACTTTCTTCGTAGTCCTTTGCGAGGGATCGTGGTGTTCAAATCCCCGCACACAATGACGGGTCCTTTGTGTGATTCGGCATGGTCGCAAATGAAGTCCAATTGCTGTTCTCGAGATGAAGGGCCAGCACCCACGATGCCGAAATGACAGTTGTATACACGCACTACGGTACCGGCAACAGCGATGTCGGCCCACAAAGCGTTTTCGAGCCAGGTATTAACCAGTTTTGGAAAGACAACATCGCCATGTGCAAGTACCGGAAATCTACTCAAAATAACATTCTGATTGTATCCGCGTGAGGGAAACACCTGCTCAAATCCCCAGAGTGCGCGAATTTTGTGCAGCCGGTCACGCGCCTCTTGAGCTTCCTGTAGACAAAGAATGTCCGTACGAAGACTCTCGAGAGCGGGAACAACCTTCGCAAAATTTGTTTTAGTTATGTGTCTTTTTCCGTGGATGTTCCACGTGAGGACTGAAAACTGCATACATTTAGTCAAGTATATCCGAGAAGTGACAAGAGGATGAGTGTTGTCCCCACCCCAAGGGCATAGCCCGCGAGAATATCCGATAAGAAGTGTATACCTGCGAGGACACGCGCGATGCAGAGTACCGCTGTAGCAACGAAAATCGAAAGCGCAAATGGTGTATCCAGAAGAATGAGAGCGGTCGCAATAGCGCTAAAGAAGGCCGCGTGCCCGGAGGGAAAAGAGGGATTAGCACTTACAAACAATGGTTCGATATTGTCGCTCTTAGACGGGCGGGGGCGTTTGTAAACATAATAGATTGCCTCGACCAGAATGCGTGACAGCGTCGCCGCCGCGAATGCTGCGAATACTGACGTGATAAACTCAGTTTTCGGCACGCCGATATAGAGAGACAAAACTCCAAACGCAACGAGTGCATACGCCAACGTGGAAGCAAGCGCGTATGTGATGGCACGGGTCAGACTCGATGATAATGCGAGCTGATTGAGTCGTGTATGCAATGTCGCGAACATAGATATCATCACTTCAAGCGCCAGTATATGCCGAAGTCACGACAATGTATGTAGATGAGATGATTTTGGCGCGCTCTTACAGGCTATTGTCTGTGGACAGTTTAATAAGTGAGAAGGAAGGTGGTATTCAGCACTGAATTGAGGTGCTCTTACAGATGGATTAACGGCCCATCGGCGGTATTACGCCGCCTTTAAACCTGCCTTGCAACCGGCCTATCGAGAAAGTCAGATGCTCCGCATCAACCGGCTAAGAAGCATGCGCCACCTGGGTTGTAATTACACGTCACGATGAAAGATGCTGGGTCCGAGCATCGAGAGATCTGTGTTCCTTCCTTTCGGCATACTATAACCGTATGCGTTGCACCATTGTCGGGAAATAGTAATTGCCATCCGAGCCAACCAGACTTGAAGCTCGATATCCCCGGAGGCAAAATCTCCGCATTCGTCGTGGAGCCATCATAACGCACGACATGTTCATACCCTGCGCCATCTGAATCGAGGAATTCGAGCGAAGGCGTATTGGTGGGTACGGAGCCCTGACCTTTGATAAGAATTTTGTGTCCACTGATTCCAACGACTGCATCGCTCCAATTTGGAACGCCGCTACAATAAAGAGCAAATTCAGACGGCGCCGTAAAGCTCGTTGTCCACGAACCCGTTCCACTCACCGGATTCTGCGGGTATACGCTCTGAAATACATTAGGCAGCGCTGTCCAGAGCCGAGTGCGCACCGCGCACGACTTCCCACGCGTATCCCAGGTTGCCGTCGCGCTGCCTCCGGAGGTGATTACTTTCGGTGATGAAGTGATTATTGCGTGGCTCGCGAGCGGCCCGGCAGGTTTGACGTCAACATAGACTGCCTCCCTGATGCTTCCAGAATTGTTTGCAAGGCAGTTGAGCTCGTATCTCGTATCAGCTCCCGGCTTATGTGTGTGACTTCCCTGGAGCGGCAGGTTATTTGCTACTAGCATTGTGTCAGTTCCGCCGCCTGCCCAGAGTTTGCATGATGTCATACCACTCTGTGTTGCATTCCAAGACAGAGTTACTGATTCCACCAATACGGGATAAGCGGCAGTAATCGACGATGGCGAAACCGTAAGTTTGAGTTGTGGCGTCGGTGGGTATGTACCGGCTACCGGCGAGACGGTGACAGTCGCCGTTCCTACTGTTTGTAAGACCGTCGAACAATTAGTGCCCGCGGCGCACGTCGGAGCGAATAGAAGTACTGCATTGTAAGTACCGGCTGAAGAATACGTGTGCGAGCCTGACCAGTCTGTGCCGCAGCGCCCTACTCCCGAGACGTCCTGGTTGCAGATGAGCGCTTCTTGTCCGTTGCCATATTGCAGATAGTATTTGCCACTCGTTCCGACATTGATTGCCTTTAGATTGACGAGAAGAGGCGCCTGGCCTTGCGTAGGTGTGGCTTCAAGCCGGGTCATTGCGCCTCCAACGGTAACGGTGCGCGTTTCCGTCGCATACCCGCCACTGTTCATCTGGCAGCTTGCCACATATGTCGTAGTGACCTGCGGTGCATGGGTGGTCGTGACGATGTTCCCGCCTGCATCAATCGTGAGCGTGGAGAGTGGCACACCATTTGCGGTAAACGAACATGACGGAATGTGGACATCATTCTTCGTCGTGTCCTTGGACACGCGAAGTGTCACTGTCTGACCGGCAGTGACCGATGACGGAAGCGCGGTGAAGTTGAATGACGTGTATGGATCCACTCCTCCCGTGACACCCACTGTCGCCGAAGCGGTGAACGCTGTCGATCCAAACGGACCAGATCCGGTGCATTGAATGCCATACGTGGTGAAGGATGTAGGAGTATGCGTCATCGTTCCTGGCATTTCTTTGCTACTCGCTATGGTCGTGCCGTTTGCGGTGATCGAGCATAGGCCAATAGACCAGTTGGCAGTCCAATTGGAAACATTACTTCGTGCCCAAGAGAGCGTGACCATCTGACCTGATGCGACAGAAGACGGCGTCGCGGTGAGTTGAATCGTTGGCAGGTTGCCCACAGTCGGCGTCACCGTGACATATCTGGTACCGGTGTACGAGATCAATAAGCCCTCGCCGCATACAATCTTGTAGTTTGTCGAACCTGAAGGAGAGTGTGTATACGAGGTTTGAGTGGTGAATGTTCCTCCAATCTGAACTTCATTTGCGTAGAGCTTGCATGAGGCGGTGCCTGCGGTGAATCGTGGTACAACCCACGAGAGCGTGACCGATTGGCCAGCGGTGATGGATGAAGGTGATGCGGTGAGAGTAATTGTTCCGCCACCACTTCCACCCGGACATCCTGCGAATTCACAGCTTGGCGCTACTCTTCCTACATAGCTACCGTTAGGACACTGCTTCGCGTCTTGTGGGCATACGATACTCCCTGTCACCGGCCCCACCCCAACATATGTATACGCAGAAGCCGCTTTAGAGTCGACAAGACTTCGGCAGTCCATGCGATAGGTTGTGCTCACAGTCGGCGTGTGCGTGCGGGTTCCGGGCACTTCGAGCGACGTCGCAATCTGCGAATTGTTTGCATACAGTGTGCAGACGAGGCGTTGGAACGCCGAATTCGTTGAGCTCCACGAAAGTGTCACCGACTGCCCCGGTGTCACACTGGATGGCGTAGCGGAAAGCGTAAGATTGAAATCACCAGGCGGAAGTTCCGGTTGCGTCCTCACATACACAATCTTCACATCCTCTTTTGAAGTGCCATTGCCGAATTTCGTGGTGGCGGTAACCGGAAACACACCAATAGAGGAATAACTGTGCCAGTAGGTGGTGGTGTTTGCATATTCTGATGCAGAGTTGTCTCCCCAATCCATTTTGTACGTCGCGGTAGTGTCACCTGACGGCGTCAATGTCCACGTGTTGACCTGGTTCACCACAACGTTGTCAGGACCATTTATTTTTGCCGCATCACTTGGACCCAGTGGCGGTGGAGTATTGCCGCCATTGACGCAGCGCGAGAAGAGGAGCGAACGAGTGCGCGGACCTACCATACCGTAGCCGGTGGTGTCAGGGCTGCCCGTGCAGCTGATGCCTTCTGCACACTGGAATGCCTTAACGGCTGTTTCAGTCGCAGCATCAAATGTTCCGTTCACTGCTCCGGTATAGCGTCCAATCTTTGTGAGCATGCGCTGGAGCTTGGATACCTCACCGTTGGTATCAGCATCCGTGTGACCGAGGTAGAGAGTACGGGAGAGAGGAGCGCATTGCACTGCTTCGTTGTTGGGGGTGACGGTGACGTATGCGGTAGCAGTCGCGGGGGCACCTTGCGCGAAAGGACGACAGGAAATCTGATACGTAGTGTTTACCGTGGGGTTGTGCGTGAAAGTGCTTGTCGTAGGTTGATTCTGTGCTATCGAAGTCCCATTGGCGGTGAGAGAGCATGTGTCGAATTGTGTTCCAGAAGCCCATCGAAGGGTGACGGTGCCACCGGATGCGACCGACGTGGGTGACGCGGTTAGGGTGACGCCACCACTTCCCCCCACCTGACAGCGCATCGCAGCACGTGTGCGCGGACCAACAACACCGTAGCCAGTTTCCCTGGGAGTACCACTGCAGGCGATGCCTTTGGCACATTGATATTTCTTGAGCGCAGCCTCCGTTGCAGGCCCGAAGTATCCGGTGATGCTTCCGTACGTGTAGTCACCAGTCTCCGTCAAGAACTGTTGCAGCTTCGAGACTTCCCCATTTGTCGTCGCATCACTCGAACCCAATTGGAGCAAGCGCGTGAGGTTCACACACGCATTTGTCTGTGCTTCAGTTGAAATTGGCGCACTCACAAGAACAAACGCCGAAATAGTGATGCCGGTGATGATAATGGCGAAGCCACGAATCGCTGGTGACATATGGGAGAGTATTAATGCTATGAATGGATGGTATCACTGGCAAAAACGCGGTGGGGGTGTTGTCCACATGGTCTTGGCCGTATATCCTGAGTCATGACCAAATACGTACTCGGATTCATTTTTGACGCCTCGGCAGAGAGAGTGCTTCTCATTGAAAAGCAACGCCCCGCATGGCAGGCGGGAAAACTCAATGGAATTGGCGGGAAGATTGAACCCCGCGAAAAGCCGGTAGCGGCGATGCTACGCGAGGCGTATGAAGAGTGTCATCTCTTAAGCAAGGTAAGCGACTGGCTTCCCGCTGCGACTTTACGTCACGCCGAATGGCATATTGAAGTATTTACGACCGTGCACACACAGAATCCGCACTTGCTGCGGACCAAAACGGATGAATTCGTGTCGTGGGTCGACATCAAGAAGCTTCCTCCAAATATTCTACCGAATCTTTCGTGGCTGATTCCCCTTTCGAAAGACATTTTGCAGAATCGAGAGGTTAAGAAAGTTGTGGTGGGGTATAGGTAGTGTGTTGTGGTCACAGATAACTTTTGTCCCGTCGGACGAAAATTTCCGCGACCCCACCTCGCGGTTTTGCGTACTCGCAAAACATCGCTCCGGCTTACACGTGTGGCCCGCAGATATTTTTTTGCGCCGTCGCGGAAAAATTCCGCAGGCCCCGGCGCACGGTCGTGCCAGCTGGCACGACATCGTTTGCGCCCTCCACATAGCGAAAAAACCTGCCGCAGGGCAGGTTTGTTTCGTCTATGTGGACCCTACAGGACTCGAACCTGCCACCCCCTCATTGCAAATGAGGTGCTCTACCAGATGAGCTAAGGGCCCAATACCTACAGCGACAATCTACCATTTGTTTATCGTCTCGCCAACTGGATAATGTGCTCAAGGAGCTCTCGGAGAGACGAGCCAACGGCTTCAAGTTTGTGATGGAATGCAGAGCCTTCATACAAATGCGGCAGGGCGTCGACTTCCAAGAGATAGGGTCCGCGGCGGGTGAGTATAAAATCGGCGCGGGAATAGTGTGATAGCCCAAGCGCCTTATGCGCCGCACGGGCTGCATCCATAAGTGCCGCTTTTTCCACGTCCGAAAACGAGGCAGGAATCAAATGTCTCAGCTCCCCACTTGTATGATGGTGAAAATGAAGAAAAGGCGATTCTTCAGGATACAGAACATGTGCGGGCGGAAGAACATACAGCTCTTCTCCACGAAAACCTTCGACGACGCCGACGCTCGCCTCTTCCCCGGTGACGTACTCTTCGACGATGGCAGAACCATATTCATCCAAGACATCGCCGACAACATCGGGTAATTCAATAATCGTGAATGCCATGCGAATACCTTCGGAGGCTCCGAGCGTCGCTGGCTTTACAATGTACGGCGGTGCAAACTTTGAAAAAATAAAGCGTGCTATCTCACCGGTGTCTCTATACTGACCATGGTTAAAGCCATATCCGCGCGGTATTTGTATGTTGTTGTCAGTAAAAATTGCGCGAGCTCGAGCCTTATTAAGTGCGAGTGCCAATGAAAGTGGCCGCGACCCGGTGTATGGAACACCTGCACGCTCAAGTATGCGTGTCACCGTTCCGTCTTCACCAATGCCTCCATGCAGTGCGTTCAATGCAACGTCGATGTTTGAAAGAGCTCGTGCAGGCTCTACCGGCATGCCACGTGAATGCCATACACCTTGTTTATCGATAAAAATATCGCGGACGTCGAATTTGTCTTCGGGTAAAGCGCGTAACATCGCGGTTCCAGTTTTAAGCGAGATGTCGTACTCGGGTGACGTTCCACCACGAAGCACGCCGACGACAGAGCGGGACATGCTGAGAAGTATACCTTCACTATCGTCGCGTTTATGCGACTTGTTCACACCTCAAAACATTCGATTGCGCTGTCTATTTCGATGCCATCCGATTGCGTACCGATGTGCCTCGCTGTTTGCGAGAAGAATTTCCTTTTCATATGCGCGTACCAATTTTTCATCACCCGCGAGACGAACCGGGCGATGAAATTCATCTTTGACGACGCCGATTACAGGAATGGCTACGCCGGCCTTCTTTAATACGCGTTCCGCCGAGCGAATCTGCGCAGTCGAGCCATCAACGATAATAATTCGAGGCATGTGCCATTCCGAATGAGCGAGGCGGCGCTCCAAAATTTCCGCGAGCGCGGCAACATCATTATTCGTTACCGTGCGGATTTTAAATTTACGATATTCTTCTTTACGCGCTTCCCCACCTAAAACGACCGTCATAACTCCGACGGTTTCGGAGCCAGCGGTATGCGCAACGTCGTACGCTTCAATACGAAACGCCCCGCCCGCAGAGACGCGGTACTCGTCCTTGATTAACGAGACATCGCGTATATGTGTGAGCGCACTCACTTTCTTGCGCAATTTTTCTGCCCTCTCAAAGTGTTCGCCCTTTGAAGCAATTTTCATTTCACTTTCGAGTCGTCGGCGCAAAGAGCCCATTTTTCCGCTAAATAGCTCGACAATGTTCTTTACCGTCTGTGCGTACTCTTTTTGTGTCACCGCTTGAGAACAAACACCGGGGCACAATCCTAGTTGCGCGTTGAAACATGGTTTCCCCGACTCCGGAGTGCATTTGTCGCGATAGGGGAAAATTTTTCGAATGAGTTTTAGCGCTTCTTTGAGTGCTCCTCCTTGAGGAAATGGCCCAAAGAGCCGCTTGATATCGGCGTCGTTCCAGGATTGAAATAGCTCACGTCCTCGCACGGGAAGTATGCGTGGGTACGGTTCTTTCGTGACGACAAGATAGTTAAAACTTTTGTTGTCTTTCTGGTCGACATTGTAAAAAGGTTGGTGTTTTTTAATTAAGTTCGCCTCCAAAATCAGGGCCTCAAGAACAGATTCAGTCGTTTCCCATTCGATGGACGTGGCCTTCTCTACCATTCCTCGTATTGCACTCGAGCGGGTCTCCGCGAGGTCATGAGCGAAATAACTGCGCACGCGGTCTCTCAAACTCGCCGCTTTTCCTATGTACAGAATTTTCCCCGCATCCATGAATTTGTAGACGCCAGGATTGTCCGGGAGCGCAATTTTTTTCAAATCTTCACGAATCATCCGAATACACTACACGACGTGTGACGGTTATGCACACCTACAAATTTTTTGACTCGGAGCGCGCTTCGTGTATACTGCTATTTTAATGTATCTCCATCTCAAGGACGGCACAAAATTCCTTGGAAAATCATTTGGTTCTGATAATGCGGCCTCGGGAGAGGTCGTTTTTAGTACTGGGATGGTGGGCTACGTCGAGAGTCTTACCGACCCTTCATACGCAGGGCAAATTTTGGTCTGCACCTTCCCTCTTGTCGGCAATTATGGGGTTCCCGAGGAGAAGTTTTTTGAATCAAACAAAATTCAAGTAGCGGGGCTCGTAGTTTCTGAGTATGGCGACGCGTATTCACACGCGGATGCGAAACTCTCGCTGAGTACCTGGCTGAAACGCTCCGGAGTTCCCGCCATTACCGGCGTAGACACACGTGCACTCACGAAGAAATTGCGCGAACACGGCGTGATGCTCGGCGCGCTTTCTGACAAACGACCAAAGAAATTCGTTGATCCCAATAAAGAAAATTTGGTTGCAAATGTCTCGCCTACAGAAGTCCAAACGTATGGCACGGGCACCAAAAAAATCGTTCTTGTCGACTGCGGCGCCAAAGAAAACATTGTGCGCTCGCTTGTCGCACGAGGCGCCACAGTCATTCGTGTACCGTGGGACTACGACTTCACAAAACTTGATTATGACGGCCTCCTTCTTTCTAATGGCCCCGGCGACCCGACGCGCTGTGGCATCACGATTGCGCACATTAAAAAAGCAATGGCGCAAAAGAAACCGATTTTGGGAATTTGCCTGGGCAATCAATTGCTGGCACTCGCTGCCGGTGCAAAGACGTACAAACTCAAGTACGGTCACCGTTCACACAATCAGCCATGCATCGATGCACTGACCGGTCGTTGTTACATCACTTCGCAAAATCATGGATTTGCTGTGAATGAGAAAACATTGCCACGGGACTGGAGTCCTTGGTTTACGAACGCCAACGACAATTCGAACGAAGGAATACGACATAAAAAAATGCCTTGGCGCTCCGCCCAATTTCATCCCGAAGCAACTCCAGGCCCTACCGACACCGCGTGGCTGTTTGATGAATTCATTGCTTCACTATGAAAAAACTAAAAAAAGTTCTTATTCTTGGTTCCGGCGGCCTCAAGATTGGCCAGGCCGGTGAGTTTGATTATTCGGGTTCGCAAGCAATCAAGGCGTTGAAAGAAGAAGGAATCAAAACAGTGCTCATCAATCCAAATATTGCGACGGTGCAAACAGACAAAAAATTGGCAGACGAGGTGTACTTTCTTCCACTTACCGAGCATTTCGCAGAGCAGGTCATCATCAAGGAAAAGCCGGATGCTATTTTGCTGGGCTTTGGTGGACAAACAGCTCTCAATTTGGGATTAGCGCTTGAAAAAAGCGGCATACTCAAAAAGCACAAGGTGGAAGTCCTTGGCACCCCCGTTTCGACAATACGGGACACCGAAGACCGAGACCTTTTCATTAAGCGGTTAAATGAAATCGGCGTTAACACAGCGCGCAGTCAGGCTGTTACGACTATCGAGGAGGCAAAAAGAGTTGCGGAGGCTATCGGGTACCCGCTTATGATGCGTTCAGCATTCGCGCTCGGGGGGCAGGGTTCGGGGGTCGTTTCTACAGAAGAGGCTCTCGAGAAGAAATTATCAGAAGCTTTTTCTACAAGCCCACAAGTCTTAATCGAAGAAAACTTGACGGGTTGGAAGGAGGTGGAATACGAGGTTGTGCGTGACAGAGCAGACAACTGCATCACGGTGTGCAACATGGAGAACATCGACCCCATGGGCGTACATACGGGCGAAAGTATCGTCATAGCACCATCACAGACGCTCAATAACGAAGAATATCATCGCCTCCGAGAAGTCGCGATAAAGACCATTCGCCATCTCGGCGTTGTTGGCGAATGCAACATTCAATACGCATTAAATCCGGAGAACGGTGATTATCGGGTAATTGAAGTCAATGCACGCCTCTCTCGTTCGTCGGCTCTTGCGTCAAAAGCGACAGGCTACCCGCTTGCATTCGTCGCTGCGAAATTAGCGCTTGGGTACACTCTTCCGGAATTGAAAAACTCGATTACAAAAACAACAACTGCCTGTTTTGAACCAGCGCTCGATTACGTTGTTTTGAAAATGCCGCGCTGGGACCTCAATAAGTTTGAAAATGCAACGACGAATATCGGGACGGAAATGAAGAGTGTCGGCGAAGTTATGGCAATCGGGCGCTCGTTTGAGGAAGTTTTGCAAAAGGCGATGCGCATGCTTTCTATCGGTGCGCACGGATTTACCGCAAATAACGCACTTTTCAAAAGGTCGAACTACCGGCATGAAATTGAACACCCGACAACAACGCGTATTTTCGCGCTTGCGCACGCGCTCCGAGAGGGCGTAACGATAGAAGAGCTGCACGCTCTGTCAAAAATCGACAAATGGTTCCTTGAGAAGATGAGCAACATAGTTGCGTGCGAACAGTCATTAATGAAAACCAAACTGGATGCAGACACTATGCTTGCTGTTAAAAAATTAGGATTTTCTGATGCGCAGATTGCCTCAATCACGAAAAGTACCGACGAAAAAGTGCGTGCACTGCGAAAGAAACTTAAAGTGCTCCCCTTCATCAAACAGATAGACACGCTTGCGGGTGAATTCCCCGCAAAAACCAACTACCTCTACATGACCTATCACGGGCTCGAACACGACGTGCGACCCGGTAAACGCGGCACCTTGGTATTGGGAAGCGGCCCCTACTGCATAGGTTCATCGGTTGAATTCGATTGGTGCAATGTCCAAGCACTGAAACGTCTTCGCGCAGAGAAAATTGAAACAATCATGCTGAACTGCAACCCGGAGACTGTTTCTACGGACTACGACGAATCCGACCGACTGTACTTTGATGAGTTGTCTCTTGAGCGAGTGATGGATATCGTTGAATTCGAGAAAACAAGAGGAGTCATTGTTTCCATGGGCGGCCAAATCCCGAATAATCTTGCATTAAAATTGCACAAACGCGGCGTAAAAATCCTCGGCACGCACCCCGATAACATTGATCGCGCAGAAGACCGCCATCTTTTTTCGAAGCTTTTGGACAAGATTGGAGTGCATCAACCACTGTGGACGGAAGTTACGTCTCCAGAGCAGGCAGCAAAAATCGCCAAAGAAATGGAGTACCCGGTTTTGGTGCGCCCTTCATATGTACTTTCGGGAGCGGCGATGAATGTCGCCTTCGACGAAGAAGCGCTCTTGAAATTCCTCGGTCGAGCTACACAAGTATCAAGCGATCACCCGGTCGTCATTTCAAAATTCATGGAGAACGCACGAGAAATAGAAATTGACGGTGTCGCACAAAACGGAGAGCTCGCGCTGTATGCTATTTCCGAACACGTTGAAAATGCGGGAACGCACTCGGGCGATGCGACAGTAGTTCTTCCTCCGCAGCGTACCTACTTAGAAACTATTCGTAGAGCAAAAAGTATCACAAAAAAAGTAGTGAAGGAGTTGGAAATCTCTGGCCCGTTTAACATGCAGTTTCTCGCAAAAGAGAATCAGCTTATGGTCATTGAGTGCAATGTGCGCGCATCACGCAGCTTTCCTTTTGTCTCTAAGGTCACCGGCTACAACTTTGCGGAAAAAGCGACAGAAGTGCTGTTGGGTAAAGATATTAAGGCGGAGTACCGCACTGTTGAATTAGATTGGGTTGGCGTAAAGTCGCCGCAGTTTTCGTACGGCCGCATTAAAGGAGCGGACCCTATTTCATACGTTGAAATGACGGCAACGGGAGAAGTGGCGTGTTTTGGAGATTCGTACGCAGAGGCACTTCTCAAATCAATGCTCGCGGCAAACTTCAGGATACCTAAGAAGAATATCCTTGTATCTTTGGGTGGCGATGAACACAAAGTAAAACTGCTTCCCGCGCTTCAAAAAATGCACGAGATGAACTACAAGCTCTTTGGCACACTACACACCGCCGAATTCTTGAAAGAAAACGGTATCCCGTGTGTACTTTTGTACAAAATATCCGACAAACAAGAACCAAGCACTATCTCTGCGGTTGAGAGCGGGAACATTGACCTTATCATCAACGTTCCGGTAAAAGCACTCGCTCGAGATAGTGCGGATGGCTTTGACATACGTCGCAAAGCAGTAGACCTTAATATTCCCCTCATCACGAACCGCCAGCTCGCCGAAGGTTTTATGTTTGCGCTGTGGGAAATGCGAAACGATGAGCTCGATTCGAAGTCTTGGAATGAGTATCGATAGCGTGTAGACTTGGCCCCATGAAAGCCTCAAAATTATTCGTTAAGTGTTTGGAGGCCGCCGGAGTAAAGCGCATGTTTGGAGTACCGGGCGAAGAAAACCTTGCTTTTTTAGATGCGGTTCGTGATTCTAAGATAGAGTTTATAACTACGCGTGACGAACAGTCCGCCGTTTTTATGGCTGCGACAGTGGGTCGTTTGACGGGGCGCGTTGGGGTTGCGCTCTCTACTCTTGGTCCCGGTGCGACAAATTTGGTAACGGGCGTTGCGTATGCCAACCTCGGCGCCATGCCAGTTCTTGTGATAACGGGACAGAAACCTATCCGCGCAAGTAAACAAGGTCAGTTTCAGATTATTGACGTTGTGCGCATGATGGAGCCGATAACGAAATATGCGCGAACCATTCCGAGCGCCTCTCGCATTCCGAGCATGGTGTATGAAGCGATAAAAATGGCGGAATCTGAACGCCCGGGCGCGGTGCATCTTGAATTTCCCGAAGATATTGCAGAAGAAGAATCCCGAGAACAGCCAATGGAATGGAAAAAGGTTCGTCGTCCTAACCCGGATGACAAGTCCATTGAAATGGCAGCGACAATGCTCAAAAAAGCAAAGCGCCCAATAATCGTCATTGGTACCGGCGCAAATCGAAAACTCATTAGAAACCAGCTTCGTAATTTTATTAGTAGTACCGGCATCCCGTTTGTTACAACGCAAATGGGTAAAGGCGTTGAAGATGAGAGCGACGAACGATATTTGGGAACCACAGCACTTTCTTCCGGCGATTTCATGCACCGTGCGCTTGAGAAGTCAGATTGTCTGTTGATGGTGGGGCACGATATCGTGGAGAAACCGCCTGTTCTGACTCATTCAAAAACAACCATCATTCACGTCAACTTTTCACCTGCCTCAGTTGATGCCGTGTACAACCCGACACTCGAGGTCATCGGTGACATTTCACACGCTCTGTGGGTACTTTCAGAAAAATTGAGCGGTACCATATGGGACACAAAAATATTTTCGAAATACAAGAAAGCGCTTGCGAAGGACATTGAAGATAAGGCAAAAGACGACGCATGCCCTTTAAAACCGCAGCGTATCGTTTCAGATTTGCGCGCGTCTATCCCGCGAGACGGCGTACTATCGCTCGACAACGGGATGTATAAAATCTGGATAGCTCGCAACTACCCAGCGTATGAACAAAATTCCGTTCTCTTAGATAATGCACTAGCGAGTATGGGTGCGGGGCTTCCCGTTGGTATCGCCACAAAAATGCTTTTCCCAAAAAAGCCTGTCGTTGTGCTTGCGGGTGATGGCGGTTTTATGATGAATGTAGCGGAACTTGAAACCGCAGTGCGCCTCAAGCAAGAACTTGTTATTGTCATACTGAATGATAACGGCTATGGCATGATTAAATGGAAACAGTCAGCAATGAAGTTGAAGAACTTTGGGCTTACTTTTACCAATCCTGACTTCGTAAAACTTGCCGAGGCGTTTGGCGCGCGAGGAGTGCGCATTACGAAAGCGGTACAATTTAAAACGGAGGTTGAAAAAGCACTAAAAAGTGGCGGCGTGCATGTTATTGACGTGCCAATTGACTACAGTGAAAACGCGTCTCTGAACTCACTTTCCAAACGAACAGCATCACTATAATCTGTCCGTATGTTTAAACCGCTCATTTCAATAAATCCCGCAACGGGCGCAGTGTTTGCCGAAACAGATCAAATGAGCGAGGTGGCGCTAAGACAAGCGCTTGAGCGCGCTTTCACTACTCAAACAGAATGGCGTAGCACGTCGTTTGAAAAGCGAGTTCGCATGATGAAAAAACTGGCCACACTGCTCCGAAAACAGAAGAAAGCTCTCGCAGAAACAATTACTAAAGAAATGGGTAAGACGCTCGCAGCAGCTGAAGGCGAGATTGAAAAATGCGCGCTGGTATGCGAGTTTTATGCGCTGAATGCTAAAAAAATACTTACTCCCGAGCGCGCAAAATCAGACGCTAAAAAAAGTTACGTGCGCTTCGATCCATTAGGTGTAGTGCTTGCCGTCATGCCGTGGAACTTCCCTTTCTGGCAGGTATTTCGATTCGCTGCTCCTGCGCTAATGGCTGGCAATGTCGGACTTCTCAAGCACGCGTCAAACGTACAGCGTAGCTCAGCATGTATACAAAAACTGTTTACCGACGCCGGCTTCCCATCAGGCGCGTTCACAAATCTCGCAATTTCATCTGACCGCGTTGAGGGCGTCATTCGTGACCCACGCGTTGCGGCTGTAACACTTACGGGAAGCGAGAGGGCGGGGGCACATGTAGCGCGTGTCGCCGGTGAGGAATTGAAGAAAACAGTACTTGAGCTTGGCGGCTCTGACCCTTTTATTGTCCTTAAAGATGCGGATATTGAAAAGGCCACGACCGCCGCTGTTACAGCGCGCATGCAGAATAATGCCGGGCAAAGCTGTATTTCCGCGAAGCGCTTTATTGTGGACAAAAAAATTGAAGAAAAGTTTACTGCCGTGCTCGTCGCGAAAGTAAAGGCATTACACGTCGGCGACCCGACAAAGCCAGAGACACATGTCGGTCCTTTGGCAAGCGAACAGATGCTGCTCGATATCGAACGTCAGGTGAACGAAAGTGTGACAAAAGGTGCGAAAATTCTGGCAGGTGGTGCGCGCGTTGGGACTCGGGGGTTCTTTTTTGCACCAACGGTGCTCTCTGGCGTTCAAAAAGGTGTCCCCGCCTTCGACGAAGAGCTTTTTGGTCCTGTCTTGCCGATTATCACATTTGCAACTGAGGACGAGGCGATTGCGCTCGCAAATGACACGCCGTATGGTCTTGGTGCAACGATATTTACAAAGAATACTGCGAAAGCTGAAAAGCTCGCCGCGCGCATTGATTCCGGTTGCGTATTCATTAATTCGCCGGTCAAAAGCGACCCTCGACTCCCCTTCGGCGGGGTAAAGAAAAGCGGGTACGGCCGCGAGCTTTCGCACTATGGCATTAAGGAGTTTGTGAATATTAAAACAATTTCTATTAGTAGGGTATGAACGAAGAGCTAAATGAACAGCCTCGCGATGGGATCTTTAAACGCGTTGCAAAGCTCGAGCCGAATTGGGACAAGCTTCCGCGAGTCGGATTTGGCGACCTGGTTCTCGATACGGAAACATTGCTGGTTGTCTTAAAAGAAGGGCCGGATACAGGGACTGACAGACTTCAGAGTGTGGCGCTTACACAGAGCGAAATGGAGATACTGAGACTTCTCATCATCCTCAGCGATGTGCAGTCTACCTTCGGTGCTGTAGTAAGTACTCCCGAATTTCAAGAGTGGCTCGATTACAGAGTTCGAATACCCAAAGGTGGTGTGAATGCTATTGGGAACAGCACGCGTGTTGAAGATAATATGCTGATAAGTTTGAGGAAGAAATTGCGTTCGCTACCTGGGAATCGTGTTACCCTTGTCAACACATATAAGTCTCGATGGCATTTAGAACGAAGTTCCTAGGCTTTCTTTGCCTTCTTAAGAACTCGTTTCAAATAATATCCCGTATGCGAGCCATCGGTCTTTGATACTTCTTCAGGCGTTCCTTTTGCGACGATTTTTCCGCCGCCACTCCCGCCTTCCGGTCCCATATCTATAAGATAATCCGCGCATTTCAACACATCGAGATTGTGTTCAATAACGACGACGGTGTTTCCGCGTTCAACCAGTTTTTGCAAAATATCGATGAGTTTTGCAACGTCGTCATAGTGCAACCCGACGGTCGGTTCGTCTAGAAGGTATATGGATTTGGTGATATGCGGACGATACAGTTCTGACGCGATTTTCACGCGCTGCGCTTCCCCGCCTGACAGTGTCGTCGCGCTCTGCCCTAGTTCTAAGTATCCAAGCCCGACGTCATCGAGTGTCTTCAGACGATCATGGACTGCGGGAATGTCTTCAAAAAATACCAAGCCTTCCTCTACTGTCATTTTGAGGACGTCATGAATGCTCTTCTTTTTAAACTTTACATCGAGCGTTTCTTTCATGAATCTTTTTCCGGCACAGACGTCGCACGTCACGTATACCGTTGGCAAGAAATGCATTTCAACAGCGACCATGCCGTTCCCCTCGCAGCTTTCGCAGCGACCACCTTTGACGTTAAAACTGAAACGCCCCGGACCCCATCCGCGTGCCTTTGACTCTTCACTCATCGCAAACATGTCGCGAATGTGTGTCCACGCGCCAGTGTACGTAGCAGGGTTTGAGCGTGGGGTGCGACCAATCGGTGATTGATCAATGAGAATGGAGCGTCCGAGGTACTCTGTGCCAGAGAATTCGGACACATTGTAAATTTTTGCGGTTCTAAATCGTTTATCAAATCGTGCCAAAAGGTTGCGATGCAAAATGTCGTACATAAACGTCGATTTGCCCGAACCGGATACACCAGTGATGCACACCAATTTCGACAATGGAATGTCTACGTTTACTTTGTTTAAACTGTACTTTGAGGCTCCACGAATTTTTATTTTCCCACGGTCCGCAGTTCGGCGTTTCTCGGGAATTTCGATACGCGCCTCATCGCGCAAGTATGCGAGTGTTCGTGAGCCGGACTTGTTCGTTTTTGCCATGAGGAGGTCCTCGAGCCATCCCGACGCGACAATATTGCCTCCATGCACTCCTGCTCCTGGCCCCAAATCGATTATGTAGTCTGCCGCGTAAATAGTGTCCTCGTCGTGCTCGACAACAAGTACGGTATTTCCCAGCTCGCGAAGGTGTTTCAACGTCTCTATCAACCGGTCATTGTCCTTTTGGTGCAATCCAATTGTCGGCTCGTCTAACACATAGAGCGCGCCCACGAGGCCGCTTCCCAACTGTGATGCGAGGCGAATTCTTTGGGCCTCGCCTCCTGAAAGTGTGTTCGCTCGTCGATCGAGCGTCAGATACTCAATCCCGACATCAAGCATGAACTGGAGTCTCGAAACGATTTCTTTGATAATCACTTTCGAGATTTCTTTTTCGGTATCGGTCATATCCAAATTATCGAAGAACTCCCGAGCTGCAGCGATTGAGAGTGATGTTACTTCGACCACATTGTTGCGCTTTTTCCCGCCCTTCTGCTTAAGAAAAACATTCAGTGCCTCTGGGCGCAGGCGTGCACCACTACATGCGTCACATACCTCGTCGCCGAACAGATACTTCGTGCCAAGTCCGTTACAGGTCGGGCACGCACCATACGGTGAGTTAAACGAGAAGAGTCGCGGCTCGACCTCGGGAAATGAAAATCCATCATACGCGCACATAAATTTTGCCGACACAATACGCGACTCGCCTTTTGGGTCAACAATCCTAACCAGTCCATCAGCTTCATGAAGAGCACGTTCAATTGCTTCAGAAGCCCGCTCGCGCGTTCCTTTTGGATCGTCCGAAAACTCGCTGACAAAGATTTCATCGACGATAACATCAATATCGTGTTTGAAGTGCTTTTTGAGTTCGATGCGCTCTCGCAGCGACTTTTCTTCACCGTCGACAATCACTTTTTCAAACCCTTTGTTCAACATGTCGTAGAGCAGCTGGTAGTACTCACCTTTCCGCCCTACAACCACCGGCGCCGTAATGCGTACTTTTTCTTTCGAAACACTTGCTGTAAGTTTGCCCTCGCCTTTTTTGGGTTTGCCATACCCTTCGACTGTCTGAAGTACGGTGTTCAAAATTTCCTCGTTCGAAAGTTTGCGCACCTCGCGGTCACAGGTGGGACAGTGCGGATGTCCAACGCGTGAATACAGCACGCGCAGGTAATCATAAATTTCCGTGATAGTTGCAACTGTAGAGCGCGGGTTGTTGGAGCGACTTTTTTGATCGATTGAAATAGCTGGTGATAGGCCCGAAATCTCATCAACGTCGGGTTTTTGCATTTGTCGCAAAAATTGTCGCGCGTAGGCAGACAGTGACTCGACGTACTTTCGCTGCCCTTCTGCGAAAATCGTGTCGAACGCGAGGGATGACTTGCCACTTCCGGAAAGACCCGTAAACACAATCATTTTCCCGCGCGGCATCTCAACCGAGACGTTCTTGAGATTGTGCGTGCGGGCACCTTTTACGATGATTTTTCCTTCATTGAAGTCTTTTGATTGAGCCATATGGGTTCGCCCCCCGCTTTACGCTAAGGGGTAGGTGGCGCGAGTATACCACAGACGGTATGATTACTCACATGGTTGAGGGACTGCCCGTACTATGGATTTGGGAGTGGGAGCTACAGACACAGCTCTGGTTTCTGGGCGGCGTAGTCGTCTACTTTATTCCGGCAATCGTCGCCTTTATTTTACGACGCAAGGATTGGCCGGGAATGCTTTTGTTCAATCTGCTCATCGGCTGGACAGTGATGGGTTGGTTTCTTGTATTAAATTGGGTTGTTGGGAACTCGTCTTCGTAGTGCTCAAAAAATAACAGCTTCTTCTGAAAGCTCGATTCCAAACTCCCGGCGAACAGCTTGTTTAATGTTCTCCGCAAGCTCTTTCACGTCGCGTGCTGTAGCGTTGCCCGCATTCATCAAATAATTTGGATGTTGCTCGCTGGCCATCGCGTCTCCGACGCGAGCCCCTTTCATGCCTGCTTTTTCGATGAGCCAGCCTGCTGGCACCCTCCCTTCGCGCGATTGAACACCTTTTTCCTTCTCAAACATTTCGCGCACAGCGCTCGGCGCTACCGGATTCATGAAGTACGAGCCTGCAGCCCGTACATTTTGGATGTGTCGACGTTCTCGCTCCCTGATGGTTTCTTCTATTGACGCCACCGCTTTTTCATTTTCTACGCGTGCAAGTCTCACTTGCACAAAGGTGATGACCCACTCAGGATTCTTTTTGAAAAAACTGTTGCGATAGGCAAACTCACATTCGTTCATTTGAAACTCGCGCACTTCGAAGGTGTGTATATTGAGCGCCTTTGCATACAAGAGCACATCTTTAATTTCAGTTCCAAAAGCACCGGCATTGCCGCGCACCGCGCCGCCAATCGTGCCTGGAATGCCGGCCAGTTTTTCCCATCCACCTATTCCAAGTACTGCAGTTTTTTTAATGAGTTCAAGCAAGTTGCACCCGCTTTCTGCCTCTAGGTCGTTGCCCGACACGCTCCATTTATTCATGGCAACGTCAATGACAAGTGCCTCAAGAGTATTATCCGGAATCAATACATTGCTTCCGCCAGCCAATATGACATGAGGCACTCCTTTGGAGCGTGCCCAAAGGAGTGCCTCACGAAGTTCGCCTTCATTTTTAATTTCGACAAAATACCGTGCATCACCACCAATCTCAAAAGTGGTGCGTGGGGCAAGTGGAATTTTTTCTTGAATGTTTAACATGGTTGACAAATCCCTTCCTCATGGCATCATGCGATGCGGACTCTGGTTGGGGGCAGGTATGTATCTTCGCATATTCGCGCTTGTACTGCATTTCTACCCTCAACCAGAGGAGAGTCAGATGACAGTAGATCTGATAGCAAATCTCGCTATCGTTGCGTCAGTCATTGCAGCATGTTTCTCAGTGGCAGGATTATTAAAAGGAGATCTCTTCGGAGCATTGCTTTTGATTACATCCGCCTACGGGTTCGTCAGTTTGGCTGAAGCGATTTGCACGGTATAGCGGTTGGGGCCGGCATCCGAAAGGAGGTAACGCCGGCTCTCCTCATTTCTCACTTTCCACCATACGCAATCATGCAAGGCTAAGCCTTGCATTAGGGCTTGGTGGCGAATCGATTTAAGTCGTATTTTTGCTATTTGCGGGATTTTCGCCCTTTGAGCGGGACTGTGCTACTCAGTATCTTCTCGTCTTTATTCGCCTTCTTTGGTCTGTCACTTTTGTCGGCCTTCTCTTCCTCAAGTTTTCGAATCTCATCGCGCAAAAGTGCTGCGGTTTCAAAATCCAATCGGTCAGCTGCCTCATGCATCTGTCTTCGTTTCTCTTTCAGAAGCTTTGCGATGTCTCCACCAAACGCGGCGCGGTCCAAACTGGTAAGTTCTTGAATCGCTCGGTTTCTCGCTCGTTGGATGTCGCCGACAATGTCGTGAATACGCTTCTTAACAGTCGTCGGAGTAATTCCATGCTTCGTGTTATAAGCAACTTGCTTCTCGCGACGACGATTTGTTTCCCCTATTGCGCGCTCCATCGAGCCCGTCATACCATCCGCATACAGAATCACACGACCATTCACATTTCGCGCAGCGCGCCCAATGGTTTGAATCAGCGAGGTCTGACTGCGTAGGAACCCTTCTTTGTCTGCATCAAGAATTCCTACGAGCTCTACTTCAGGTAAGTCCAATCCTTCTCGGAGCAAGTTAACGCCCACTAACACATCAAATGTTCCTTTACGGAAATCAGTAAGAATTTCAATTCGCTCGATAGTTTTGATATCGCTATGTATGTACCGAGCTTTAATACCCTTCTCAATCAAAAACTGCGCTAAGTCTTCCGCCATCTTTTTTGTGAGAACGGTCACCATTGAGCGAGCGTCTTTCTTCGTGACAATCTCCGCTTCACGTATGAAGTCTTTGACTTGTCCGACATACTCATCTTTCGCCACTATTGGCCGTACTATGATTTCAGGGTCAATAAGTCCCGTCGGACGAATAATCATTTCTACTGGCTTTCCACCCTTCACTAGCTCGTATTCCGCTGGTGTCGCACTGGTATAAATCGTCTGTCCAGTATTCTGAACAAATTCCTCAAATTTTAAAGGACGGTTGTCCACGCAGCTGGGAAGACGAAAACCGTGTTCGGTCAGTGTCAGTTTGCGTGAGCGGTCTCCCGAATACATTGCGCCAATCTGCGACACGGTCACGTGCGATTCATCGATAATGGTGAGGAAATCTGGCGTGCCGTCCGGCTTGTGCGGAAAATAGCTGAGAAGCGTGTACGGCGGCTCTCCCGGCGCGCGTCGGTCAAAGTGGCGCGAGTAGTTTTCAATTCCGTTGCAGTAGCCAAATTCGCGAATCATCGAAATATCCTGGCGCGTGCGCCGCTTGAGGCGCTCGTGCTCCAATATCTTCCCTTCTGCCTGGAGCTCCTTCAATCTCTCTGCCAATTCTGCTTCCATATCGGCGAGCGCAGCGTCGGTGACGTCTTGTGGCGTCACGTAATGGCGTGCAGGAAAGATGAAGACACCATGTTCTTCTTTTTTAATAACGCGCGTAATCGGATCCATTTCCTCTATTTTGCTTATTGCACCACCGCCAAGATGAATGCGATACACAATACGCTCGTTTGCCGGCATGACTTCCACGCGCTCGCCAAGAGCGCGAAAGGTTCCGGGCGACAAATCGCCGGGCGTTCGTTCAAAATGCATGGCGACCAATTTTCGTGTGAGGGATGCGCGCGTCATCGTTTCCCCAACATTCAATTTAAGATTCACTTTTTCGTATTCTATCGGCGAGCCCAAGCCGTAAATACAAGACACTGATGCGACAATGATGACGTCGTCGCGGGTAAGAAGCGCCTGCGTCGCGGCGTGACGCAACCGCTCGATATCCTCGTTAATCATGGCCTCTTTCTCGATGTACGTGTCGGAAACCGGCACGTACGCTTCCGGTTGGTAGTAGTCGTAATACGAGACGAAATAATGCACAGCGTTGTTCGGGAAAAATTCGCGATATTCCGCCGCCAATTGAGCGGCGAGTGTTTTGTTGTGCGCTATGACGAGTGTTGGCTTCCCCCATTCGTGAATGATATTTGCCATGGTGTACGTCTTGCCGGAGCCGGTGACACCAAGAAGTGTCTGGTCGCGTTTGCCTTCCCGCAAGCCATCCATAAGTGCAGTAATGGCGTGTGGCTGGTCTCCGGAAGGTGTGTACGCGCTTTCTAGTTGGAATGACATCGCATGAGTGTGCCGTATCTACGCGAACTCCGCAATCACGTTGCGTAATAAACTATGTATGTAACTATAGTGACATGAATAAAGAAAGGTACTCGTTCCCGGAACCCGAAGGTGTGGAGCATCACCGAATGATGCCTGGAGAATCAATTACTCCGTATGAGAAGCAAGAGCGTGATAAGTCTGCGAAGCATGCAGACACACTTGTAAAAAAAGCCGATGAGTCTGCCCTGAAGAATGGACGTGCACTCAATGAGGAAGAGAAGAAAGCCATTTGGCAGGAGGCATTTCTGAAAGCCGAAAAAGCGCGTCTCGTCAGAGAAAAAAAGCCCGACACGAGTCGTGACTATTAGCGCTGATTACGCAAGGGTGAGTACACTCACGGTGCGCTTCCCTCGCTTAAGAAGCGCTACAGAAGCACTCTCAAAATCTTCTTTCATGACCAGGCGATTTGTATCTGACACCTTCGCTCCGTTCAAGGTAATTGCCCCATCTTCGGTAAATTGACGCGCTTCGCGTTTCGATGATGCAAGATTCGCGCGAACTAGAACATCTGCCAACAATTCCCCTAGTTTTACCTCGCAGGACGGAGCCTCTTGTTTCAAAAGTTCAATGTCTTTTTTAGTTAGATTTTCAACCGCGTTCACATCACCAACAAAAAGAACCGATGATATTTTGCCTACAGCTACCGCTGTTTCCGTACCATGAACGAGCTCTGTAACGCTATGAGCAAGTGCTCTTTGCGCATTGCGACGTTCGGGATGCTCTCGATGATCATTTAACCATCTCTCGATTTCGGATTTCGGAAGCAATGTCATCTTGAACAAGAGCTCCTCAACCATCTCGTCGTCGACATTAAGCCAAAATTGATAGAACTGAAACGGCGACGTCTTTTTTGCATCAAGCCACACCGCATTTCCTTCCGATTTTCCAAATTTCTTGCCGGCTTTATCCACAAGCAGTGGCCACGACAGCGCGTACGCTTTGTTTCCCATCTTGCGTCGAATAAGCTCTACTCCTGAAATAATATTTCCCCACTGGTCGGAGCCGCCGACTTGTAAGTCGCATCCATAACGCTTGTTCAATTCAAGGAAGTCGTATGCCTGCAGGAGCATGTATGAGAATTCGGTGTACGAGATACTTTGGTCGGGCGTCTCGAGGCGTGGACGAACGGTGTCGCGTTTTATCATTTCATTGACGGTGAAATGCTTGCCGATATCGCGCAAAAACTCCATGTAGTTAATCTTATGAAGCCATTCAGCATTGTTAACCATTTCAAACTCGACGCCGCCGAGAAGCTGTGAAAATTGTGCGCGCAGCGCCATTGCATTTGCAGCGACGGTTTCTTCTGAGAGTAGGTTGCGCTCAGCGCTTTTGCCGCCAGGGTCTCCTACCATTCCCGTTCCTCCTCCAACGATAACTATAAGCATATGCCCGGCATCGACGAATCGGCGAAGGACGAGCATGCCCATCAATTGGCCGGCGTGCATAGAATCTGCCGTAGGGTCAACACCTAA
Source organism: uncultured Candidatus Saccharibacteria bacterium (assembly GCA_964362305.1). Classification (GTDB taxonomy): domain Bacteria; phylum Patescibacteriota; class Minisyncoccia; order Phycocordibacterales; family UBA2100; genus UBA10103. The sequence continues at coordinate 29,022 of CAYIDY010000001.1, forward strand.
ATAGAGCGTACGCTTCTCGCCATCTACTATCTCCTCCAAGCTCTCTGCCGAGAACTGATACACGTACCCCCGTTCCTTTAGTACCTCTGACAGCTTCATGGCGGAAATATAGCACAAAAAAGTGGCGCTCGACCTACAGAAGGGAGCGCCAAGTGTGCCTCAGGAACGGAGGGGTATCCTGAGGGTGTCGGTAGACTATTCCGAATGTAGAAATAGACAATATGGACACGGCTAACTATCTGTGTCGCGTAGGTGTTCTCGAAATCGGACCTCGTCCTCATCCATCCCGAAATGGTGCGCGTATTCATGCCAAATAGTCTCGGCAACGACCTCTCGTACATCTTTACCATCTTCTTCCGCGGCTTCTAAAATTGGCTTTATATACAGCGTAATAGTGTCCGGCATTGTTACGCCAACACCATACATTTCCCCTCTTTCTGAAAGTGGAATTCCTTGATAGTAACCGAGCAGTGTCTCATCCACGCCCAAATTTTCACGCTTTCGAACCTCCTCAGTCGGCTCGTCTTCAACTAAAAGTGCAACGTTCTTAATCTTCGCTTGCACCCACTCGGGCAGGCGCGAATACCCTTCCTCTGCCAGTTTCTCAAATTCTTCGCGAGTCATTTGGCGATTATGCTTCAAGATTAACCAATTGCGCAAATCGCTTCCGTACCTTCTCAATCTTTGGCTCGATAATTACTTGGCAATACGGTGCCGATGTATTGCTTTTGAAGTAATCCTGGTGGTAACTTTCGGCCGCGTAAAACGCCTCAAACGGAACGAGTTGTGTAACGACGCGCGTGCCATCTTTCAGTGATTCATTTACTTCGTGAATGATTTTCTCGGCGACTCGTTTTTCGTCCTCGTTGTTGTAAAATATGACGGAGCGATATTGCTCGCCAACGTCGGCGCCTTGCCTATTGGGCGTCGTTGGATCATGGGAGCCGAAAAATACCGTCAGCAGATCTTCGTAAGAAATTTGTGCGGGGTCATAAGTAACACGAATCACCTCGGCATGCCCTGTCGCCCCACCCGAGACTTGCTCATACGAAGGATTTTCTTTAGCGCCGCCGGCGTATCCTGACTCGACATTTGAAACGCCGCGCAACATACGAAAAACCGCCTCCGTACACCAAAAACATCCACCACCAAATACCACCTGCTTGTTCATAAAGAAAAGTATATACCCATATCGCTAATTCTCTATACAACGACATGATAAACTTTATTCGTGTCATTCTTTAAAACGTATTCATACGCTGCGCTCGCAGTCGCGTGTGTCCTCCTCATTATTCTGTGGCAATTTTTGAATTCAACAGAAAATCCTGAAAATACGTATACCGTGACGGAGCAGCCATTACAGCGACTTATTGCATTCTCGGGAACTGTCGTACCGCATCAAAGTGTTGAATTAGCCTTCGAAGTATCCGGGCGCATAAACACCATTGCGGTTGATGTGGGAGACCGTGTTGAACGCGGAACGCTCTTGGCCCAGCTGGATACCACGAGCATCGATGCTGCCCTCGCTGGCGAAAAGGCGGCTCTCGATTCTCAAAAGGCGAGCCTTGCTGCGCTCGAACGCGGTACGCGACCAGAAGAGAAGGCCGTTGCTCAAGCGGAGCTTGACCGCGCTGAATCGGCCGCGAGGGAATCTCGCCAGTCGCTCACCAATGCGCTTACCGAGGCGTATGCGACCGCAGATACCGCCGTTCACAAGACGGCCGACCAGCTCTTTGACCAACCAAAAACATTGCCGCGTCTTTTGTATTATGGCAAAGACGCCGGCAGCATTCCCCGAATTGAAAGCTCGAGACTTACTATAGAAATAATGTTAAACGCGTGGTACTCGGACATTCGCGCACTCATTGGAAATGCTTTCACCTCGCCATTAGTTGCATTGGTCGCGACGACATTTACATCTGACTCCTCTCTGGAAGTAGGAATTGAATCTGCTCGCAAGAATCTCCTTGCGACCAACTACTTCCTGAACGAACTGATTGCGTACGCACGCTCGATTATTCCTGGAGCAAACATCACACAGGCAGAAATTGACGCTTATGTTACGGCGCTTACCTTAGAACGTACGGCGATTCTGACTGAACTCACGCAACTTAACGCAGCGGTTGAAGCGCTTTCCGATGCAGTGCAGGCCGAATCACTCGCTCAAGCGCGCTTTCAACTTTCCGAGGCTGGTAACGCTTCTGAAGAGCTCGACGGTGCGCGAGCACGGGTGAATGCTCAGGATGCGCGCGTTCGGGAGTTCGTGAGCAATCGTGACGCCTACATAGTTCGCAGCCCTTTTTCCGCTGTCGTGACGACGCGACAGGCAGAAGTGGGCGAACTCGCAACGGCAGGAACTCCTGTTTTTTCACTCGATGGCGACGGCGAATTGGAAATAGACGCGCGTATTTCTGAATTAGATGTCGTCGCGCTGCGTGTAGGAGATACGGCGGAAGTCGTCTTTGACGCACTGGAACAACGTGTGCCTACGTACGCTACGGTTGCTCATATTGACCCTGCCGAAACAGTGCTTGATGGAATTGCGGGGTATGGCGTAACGCTGACATTCAACGAGTTGCCACAGGGTGCGCGCGCGGGCATGTCTGTAGACGTCATAGTCAGTAAAATTGAAAGGGAACGGGCCCTAGCCGCGCAAATGGGTTTTATTCGAAAAGACAATGGAATTGCATACGTGCAGGTATTGGAAAATGGCAGAATTTCCGAGCGCGTAGTGACTCTGGGAATCACCATCCCCGGTAGTTTTGTTGAGCTTCTTAATGATGTGCGCCCCGGCGATGTATTAGTGCCGTATGTCGCACGCTAAATTCGAGTCTCCGAAAATGCTCGTCACGCTGCGCGTGGCGCTCTTTCTTGCACGACGCTACATTGTTCGCACAAATCCATGGCAGACGATTCTCGTCGTTTTTGTCATGATGCTGACATTCTTGAACCTTGTAGTTGTAAACGGCATTCTCGTTGGACTCATAGACGGTGCCGTTTTTGGATACAAGAAGAACTATGCAGGCGACTTGTTGATTCAAAAAATGCCTGAAAAAGATCAAATTGACCATGCGTCCGCGATTCTTGCAGCGCTTGAAAGCGAGCCAGGCATTCTTGCTTATTCTCCACGAATAGTTGAAGCGGGAACGATAGAAGCACATTTTAGAGAGTCAGTGGCATTTCCTGACGAGGTTCGAGACCGCGTTGGTGTAGCAGTTGTTGGGCTCGATATTGGCAAAGAAGCATCCGTCACTTCACTCACGACATCCGTCGTGGAAGGTGAGTTTCTTACTGAAACGGATGATGATTATGTTGTGATTGGTGGCAATCTTATTGACCGATATTTCCCCGCTGCCATCGGTTTACAAACACTCTCCAATGTTTTTCCCGGCGACCGTGTTCGCATAGAAGTAGGTTCTGTTGCTCGTGAATTCAAAATTAAGGGCATTGTCCGCACAAAAGCAGACAATGCTGATCTCCGCGTGTACATGCTTGCGTCGCAGCTCAAAAAGATGCGAAATGGGCTCGATTCTTCCCCGCTTGATGAGTTTGCAATAAAAATTGCACCGAATACATCTCTTGAAACGGTGCGCGCGCGCATACTGTCCTATGGAATAGGGGCACTCGCACTTGTGCAAACGAGCGAAGAGGCTATTGGAGAATTTATTGATGAAATAAAGGACACGTTCGCAATTCTTGGCAACATTATTGGAAGTATTTCGGTTATCGTCGCGTCTATCACGATCTTTATCATCATTTTCATCACCGCAATCACACGACAAAAGTACATTGGCATTCTAAAAGGAATTGGCATATCTGGCCTTACCATTGAGTTCTCATATGTCTTTCTCTCCCTGTTCTACTCACTTCTTGGAATCACGGGAGGCGTTCTTATTCTCTACGGCGTACTTGTCCCCTATTTCGAGGCACACCCCATCGACTTCCCCTTTAGCTGGGGCGTTTTGAGTGTGACCGAACTTGGCGTCGTTGTGCGCAGTTCAATTCTCGCCATCACTACTATCATTGCAGGTTACATCCCGGCACGGCTCATTGTTAAACGCAATACCTTAGACTCTATTCTCGGACGATAATATGGCACTCATTAAAGCAACTGGCGTTAAGAGAATTTTTAAAGTCGGCAGCATTGAAGTGCATGCGCTTCGCGGTGTTGATATTGAAATTGAGCAAGGAGAGTTCGTCGCCATTATCGGCAAATCAGGTGCAGGAAAAAGTACTCTGATGTATCAGCTCTCAATTCTTGACCACCCGACCGAGGGCACGATTGAAATAGATGGCCACATTACCGAGCGTATGTCATCAGCAGAACGCACGAGTTTTCGCCTCAATAAGCTCGGGTACGTCTTTCAGGATTACGCGCTCGTTCCTGAATTAACTGCTGAAGAGAACGTGATGCTCCCTCTCTTAATGCGCGGCGACGGCGCAATAAGCGCTCGACTAAAGGCTCGTGCAGTTCTCGATAGGCTCGGGCTTGAAGACCGCGTTGACAGACGCCCGGGAAGGTTGTCCGGCGGCGAACAGCAGAGGGTCTCTATTGCGCGCGCTATAGCTCATGACCCCGTTATTCTATTCGCTGATGAGCCGACGGCCAATCTCGACACTGAAACATCAGCGCAACTGCTGCAGTATATGCAAGACTTACACCGCGCTGGTCAAACTATTGTCATGGTCACGCATGAACTTGAGTACGCTGCTAAAGCGCAGCGCGTTATTGTAGTTGAGGATGGAAGAATAAAGAAAGCTGGTACCCCAAAAGAATTGGAGCTCCATCAACGAAGAGTGCATCAGTCTTAGCGTCTCGACTTCGAGCGATCGGTTGATGACAGTGCTTGTTTTCTCAAGCGCGTGCTAACGGGGGTTATTTCCAAATACTCGTCTTCACCCATAACTTCAAGTCCACGCTCGATCGTGAGACTGAATGGCGGAACAAGATTGATAGCGTCGTCAGTACCGGAAGAGCGCACGTTGGTGAGATTCTTTCCTTTTGTCGGATTTACTTCCATCTCGTCACCCTTTGATGTATTACCAATCACCATACCTTCGTACACTTCAACACCGTGACCGATATATAGAAGTCCGCGCTCCTGTAAATTCCACAGCGCGTAGCCTGCCGCTTTACCGCTCACCATTGAAATCATCGAGCCGGTGTGGCGCTTGGTGATGGTTCCTTCAAAGTGTTTGAAGCCAGTAACGCGACTGGAGAGAATACCCTCGCCTTTTGTATCAATCACGAATTGGTTTCGATAGCCCAGAAGCCCACGCGTTGGTCCTTCAAATGTGAGGCGCACTGTTTCGTGCTGCACTAGATTTTGGAGCACAAATCCTCGTTGACCTAATCGTTCAATGATTGCGCCCTGATATTCCGATGGTGTATCTACAATGACTTCTTCAAACGGCTCGACTTTCTTGCCGTTCTCTTCGCGCGTAATAACTTGAGGTTGAGAGACTTGGATTTCGTATCCTTCACGACGCATGTTTTCGAGGAGGATGGCGACGTGCAATTCACCACGGCCGGATACTTTAAAGACATCCGTTCCGGAGAAGTCGATACGGAGTCCGACATTCACTTCGAGTTCGTGCTCAAGTCGTTCACGAATTTGACGAGTAGTAACGAACTTCCCTTCGCGACCGCCAAACGGCGAATTATTCACAAGGAAGTTCAAGGTAATCGTCGGTTCATCGACTGCGATAGCTGGAAGCGGCTCAACGCTTTGGTCGGTTGTCACTGTTTCTCCAATTTCAATATCTGGAATACCCGCAATCATCACAATGTCTCCCGCGGAGGCGCTTTTGGTTTCTACGCGGCGCAAACCTTCGAATGTGAACATTTTGGTGAGCTTGCCTGCGCGCGATGTGCCGTCCGGCTTTTTCGCAAACACAGCCGCAGTATCAGTAATCACGCCTTCATACACACGGCAAATCGCCATGCGACCGAGAAAGTTGTCGTATGCCAAATTGAAGGGCTGCATTCGCAAAGACTTGTCTGCCGCCCCTTCCGTGCTCGCGACAGTCACCTTTTCCAAAATAACATCAAGAAGCGGGGTGAGGTCATTTGAATCGTCTTGAAGTTTGCGCTTTGCAATTCCTTGTTTGCCGATTGCATAGACAACAGTGAATTCGCACTGTTCGTCGTTTGCGCCGAGCTCAAGAAAAAGTTCCAGCACCTGCTCCTCTGCACGTGCAGGGTCTGCTGCAGGCTTGTCAATTTTATTGATTACAACAATCGGCTTAAGGCCAAGTTCAAGAGATTTCTTTAGAACGAAACGTGTCTGTGGCATCGGGCCTTCCTGGGCGTCTACCACAAGAAGAACAGAGTCAATTGAGCGCAAAACACGTTCGACTTCTGAACCAAAGTCCGCGTGCCCTGGCGTGTCCACAATGTTTATCTTCGTGCCCTTATACATCACGGCGGCATTCTTCGCATAAATAGTGATGCCACGCTCACGTTCGAGCTTATTTGAGTCCATCGTGACCCCCTCTTCTGCAGCCCCAGTCTGACGCAAAATAGCGTCCGTCAGGGTGGTTTTCCCGTGGTCAACGTGGGCAATTATGGCTATATTTCGTATTTCCATAGTATTTCAAAAAAAATTGCCCCCGCTTGCAGGGCAAGTTGCACCATAGTACAGGAGAACCGTCAAAAATCAAAGCATTCTGTGAATCGTGCGAAAGGACATTGTTAGGCTAGTGTATCCCCCAACTGCACAGAGTCCTTCTTTGGTGCAATTAAGACCCACCCATCTCCCTCGGTATTCTTGAAACCAAGCGTTAGAACTTCTGATGTGAATCCAGCAACTTTCTTTGGCGCAAAATTTACGACGCAGCATACGAGAGAGCCAAGAAGCTCTTCTTTCGTGTGCGCGCCAACCGCTTGTGCACTCGATGACTTGATGCCAATTTCCGGCCCAAAATCGATTTTGAATTTGAAAGCAGGTTTTCGCGCTTCGGGAAAGTCGGAAATATCAATAATTTTTCCGACTCGGATATCCACTTTGTGGAAATCATCGTATGCAATCTTCGGCAGCAACTCCGTCATGATTACGAGCACGTAAGTTCTACTACGTGTGCATCGTGCTCAGATAGTTTGACCTCTGTAGCTTTCCCAAGGAGTGACGCCCCATTGAGTGTCACGTTTTTGACGTTTGACGGAAGCTGAATTGATATTGAGTACGTCAGTAACTTCATCGAAAGTACCCCTTTCGATGTGCCATCAACATGCAGCGACACCCCTGGAAGTGTAATGCTCGACGAGCCCCCACTTTCGAGAGGCTCGCTCGGGAGCTTCAGCCCCGGAATGGTGATGGGAATCGAGTTTGCTGGATACAGTGTCTGGCACCCATTATTTTTTATAGTGATGTCCACTGCAGTTTGCTGCATCACGACAACGCCAACAGCAAGCACTGTGACGAAACCAAGCGGGCCTTTTGCGTGTCGGAAAACGCGCCCCCAATGCGAGACTTTGTCAGATGAACCGCCTTTTTCTGCGACACTCATTTCAACGCGCACGCGCTCGACCTCGGTACCTAACTGCTTCCAAGTCGAAATAAATAACAATAGCCATTTCTTTCTCCCTTTCTCTTCTTCTGTGTTTTCAGGCAAACGTTCGGCAGAGAGACTTACCACGTCACCGTCTACCATCTTGTCCCAGGTCGAAAGATGCCGGTCAAGACTCGATAGATGTTGATCTATGGCTGGATTTACTCCTTGAATTAGTGTGCGTATCTGTGAAAATGCTTGTCGAGATGTGAGTGGTTCGAGTAGCAATGCTTGCGCAGCTGCAATTTTTCGATGGGCCTCATTCTTTTGTGGCATACCACGAATATAGCGCGAGACTAACTACGTGTCAGGTGCACTCGGTGCGCAAGCAATCACACAGATATCCTGCAAGGCTAGACCCTTCAGAATATAGCCTTGCAGGATTGACCTTTTTTTGTGTAGACTTCAGCCATGAGTCCAGAGGGTTCCGAATCCCAGCGCAACTCTCAAGGCAAAGAAGGTCTCGCTATTCGAGCATCGTGGGGAAAGGATCCAGTAATAAGCCATGTTGTATGTTCGTTGCTGGAACGCGAGGATGTAACACCACAGCAAATTGTCTCTATTGTCTCCCGAATCAAAAAAGACGATCAGGCTCTTAGTGTAGATATGCTGAAGCAATTTGTGGTGCGTGCAGGCAGCAGAAAAACTGCAGTGACAGTTCTAAAAGGGCTTCAGTCTGGCCCCGCAACGGATGACGCAAGACTTTTGCCAGAGCGTCTCAATGATTTGTTGAGACTTACCCCGCAGAAAAATATGTCACCGTGGCTGCACTATAATCGAGCAAGAACGCTGGGCGCACTCCTCCTTGCTAATCCGTCGGTCTCAAAGGATTTGATTGTTAAAGCATTACGAGAACATTGCAATATCCCAACACTACAGGTTTCTGCATTGAATAAACCTCTTGCGCGCTGGAAAAATACATCCGCCGATCGTTCACAAGATCCTCGCCAGTCATTCGCTGCCGCCTTATGTAAGGATTGTCAAATATTTGACCCTAAATTATACGGTGAAATGATACCGCTCGCGAGGAAAATTGCAGAACAAATGTCAGAAATTTCTAAGGAAGTTCATATTCGACGTTCTGAAGGAACTAAGGAAGGACTCAGCCCTGGTCGAATTGAGCGCTTGCAAACTCGGATTCGTTCAGCGATTAAAAGCCTGCGCTCCCCTGAATTCACATTGCCCGCCCTCTCGGAAGCAGCTCAACATCGGCTCGAATACGCACCTTATGCGTCCTTTGTAGAAAGCTTGCGCTCCGAAGACTCGTTCTCTACACCTCACATCCGGGCGTATCTTACTAAACAAGCGTATCCCGTACGCGGCTTTGTTGCTCGCGAAGTACTGGTTACAGCACTTACAATCGACTTTAACCTTGAAGGAGGAACGGGACCTTCGCGCGAAATTGCACGAAGGATACTTGCGCTACTAAAAGAGGAAATGCGTGAGCAGCAAAACACCGACTCCTCGCCTTTTTCAACATGTCTCGTTCATTCGATGTTGAAACGGGATTCCAATCGGGAACCGATCTTGAGCTGTGAATGGAGGGATACAAGGGCTCAATGGATACGTTGGAGTAAGGAACGCAGGATGTCTGCTTCTCAAATAGGCGCACGAAAATTCCAAGTTGACATAAATGCAATTGAAAGATTGGCTTCAGAATCATCTGTTGCTTCCGTGAAGAAGCGGAATGAATGAGTCTCGAGTCTTTTTATTCTCGCAGTCTACTCTACGAAGGTCAGAGCCTTCCCTACTTGGCCAGCGCGTCCGGTACGGCCAATGCGGTGAATGTAGTCTTCGTAGCTACCTGGTTGATCAAAGTTAATGACGTGAGACACTTTTGGAATATCGAGTCCGCGAGCGGCGACATCAGTAGCTACAAGAATGTGCACTTTCTCGTCCTTGAAGAGCTTAAGGGCACGTTGACGCTGATTGTGTGATTTGTTTCCGTGTATTGACTCACTGTTGAAGCCTTTTTGTTTTAGAGCCGCAGACAATTTTTCAACACCATGCTTTGTGCGGCCGAACACAATAACTTTTGTGAAGTCGCGATCTTCTAAGAGCTCAGCAAGATGGTCGATTTTTGTTTTGCCTGGCAGAACGCGCACGATGTCTTGGTCGACATTGCGTGAGGTATCTTGCTTTTTTACCGAGATTCTCTCTGGTTCGTTGAGAAATTCATGAATCAGATTTTCGATTTCTCGCGAGAGAGTTGCGGAGAAAAACAGCGTGTGACGCTCTTTTGGCATTGTGCCCAAGATGTCCCGAACACTATCGATGAATCCCATGTCGAGCATGCGGTCTGCTTCGTCTAGCACCACATTGCTGCATTTTGCGAGATTAATTTCCTTGCGCTCCATCAGATCCATGATGCGCCCAGGCGTTCCGATAAGAAACTGCGCGCCCTGGCGAAGTGAGCGAATTTGAGAACTCATGCTCGCACCGCCAATGACGAGTGCTGAATACAATGGTAGTCCTGCAGCAAACATACGGAACTCGTCTGCAATTTGAACTGCAAGCTCTCGTGTAGGTGCCAAAATAAGGACATTCTGTCCTGGATTCTTGAGCACTTTATCAAGTAGAGGAATAAGAAACGCTCCCGTTTTGCCGGTCCCTGTTTCTGCAAGTCCCACTACGTCACGTCCTGTGAGCGCGAGCGGAATTGCGGCGTCTTGAATAGGTGTTGGGGTCGTATAGCCTTTCTTGGCGATGTTTGATTTCAAACGCTCATCAATAGCAAAGTCGCTAAATGTGTGTTTTGAAACAAAAGGAGTCGACTCTTCGCGCACCTCTGCTTTTTGAATAAATTTTGAGTGATGGATACTCGAACCTCGATTTCGGTTATTTTGAGGACGTCGAAAAGCGCCACCGCGTGATGTGCTCTGCGGGCGACGCGAAAATCCGCCACCGCGGCTTCCGCGAGCGCTCTGTGAACTTGACCGGCTAAATGAACGTCCAGAGGACGTGTTACTTCTTTGATACATACGTATTCGTGCGGCAGTGCCGCTTAATGATTATTTCAACAATCTTGAGCGAGTTTCAGCCTAGGAGATACAGGCCGGTCTCGAGAGATAGCTCAAGACGATAAACTAGAGAAAGTTGACTTGGCAACTCTACAATACCCTTAATCATCCGTCAATGGCCTGATGCAAGGCTTAGCCTTGCGGGTTTGTTAGCGGCGGGCGAGCATTTGCTCCTTCACGCAGTCCAGGCAGGTCTTCTGGCGAGGTCGGGTCGAAATGTACTTATTGCCACAATCGCACTCCAGAATCTTGCTTTTCAGGGGCTTATATACGTAAACGCCCGGTGTCGGCTTCTTTGCCTCGACCTTCAGAGAGGCTTTTGGTGCCGGAGTCTTCTTTTGTTTCTTTTTGGTAGCCATGCAGTAAAAAATCGCACCCTTCTTGGTGCGATTCCTTCAGGCGCATAATGACAGAAATTCGATAGAATGTCAATTTTTTAGAGAAAGGGCCGCCGATTATTCATCAAACGGCCCTGACCCAGCGCGAGATTTACTCCCGCTTGACGAAGTGTGATGCGGCACCAAGAAAGCTGTCTATACTTCGGAGACCCGGAGTCGGTTCGGGCTTTATTCCGAGCCATTCCTCCAAATCACCCTGAGGTTGCTCGAGAGTGAGCTGCCTCAGAACTTCAATTTCATTGATACCGAGAACCTTCGCCATTTCAGAAATATCAATCACGATTCGCATCGTGGGTCCTTTCTCTTGCTGGGGTGGCATAGTTGCCACCCGCACTAGACCAAAAAAGATTTCATTCTGCAAGTTTTTAGCGAATCGAGAAATCAGCACGAACCGTTACCATCACCTCTTTCTTTTTGCTTTGTGTATCATACGAACCGTAGTCTGAGACATCGATGCCGCCTTGAGAGAGGACTTGGACAACGCCGCCTGAAGCTGATCGAAGTGTTCCGACTGAACGCCCTGTCTCTTTTGCGATTGCTTCAGCGCGCGCTTGTGCGTCAGCAATAGCTGCAGTCAAAAGTTTGACGCGCATCTCCGGAAGTTTCTGGTAAGTAAGTTCAACGCCGCCGGTCGAGACGGTGTATGTGGGGCCCGTAAGCGGCTGAATGTTGTTCGCGAGGTCGGAAAGTTTGTCGATATCAGAACTTCGCACAATTATTTGTCGATTAGCAGTATACCCTGTCATCACCGGCTCAGAATTTTGCGGGTAGTAATGCGTTGGGTTTACATTTGCGACTGGTGCCTCTACGTCGGTGAATCCCTGTTTCTCAAGCAGTGTCACTATCTTATCTTTCGCAGACTCAAGATGGTTGAGCGCGAGCTGCTGCTCGCCTATTCCTACTTTCGTCTCTAGAGAAATAGTCCATCTTCCGAAATCAGCTGTTACGGCTTCTTTTGCCGAGCCCGTTACAGTAATGGTGTCATCAGCTGTTCGAATCTGATAAAACGTGTAGCCTGCGAGACCAACAGCAACGATGCCTGCAACGCCTAATACAGTTGCTGCGGCGACGAGCGGTTGAGAATAGTCAGCGAGTTTGCGAATGTTCATAAAAATTAATCAACTTTTAATTATGTCCGTTAAACCAAGAATGTGCCCAATCATGCATCATGTTAACTTCTCTCGTTTGCGCCGCGATAATATCTTCTGCCAGTTTTTTCAATTCAGGTCGCGATGTGTTTGCAAGAAGTGACTGGGCCATTTCTATTGCGCCCAAATGGTGGATGGTCATCTCTTCGAGAAACGCTTGCTCAAATGCCTCGCCGGTCTTCCCTTCAAGTCCTGAGGTCATATCATGCATTACATTCTCAATTTGAGAATCATGAGAGACGGGTTCTGGGACCTCTTTTTTAATGGTTTGCATCGCTAAAAGATAGCCAGCGATTATACCCAAAACGAGCATGCCAATCGGCACGAGTGTGTCCTTATACATACCGTGTAGCATAAATGAAATAAATAGAGTGTACAGCGTGTATTATAGAGCAATGCCAAGTACATCTATTGTTCAGGCCGTAACCTCTGCGCCTCTGAAGCTTCTCGCTTTTATGAGGGCCCGCCCTCTAGTCGCTGGAGTCATTGCAATCGCTCTCGCTGGGAGTGGATACTATATTTACAATTCTTATACATCAACCGACGGAGAAACAAGATATGTCTTTGGTGAAGTAGAGCGCGGTACACTACGAATCACGGTGTCAGGTTCCGGCCAAGTTTCCGCAGAGAGTCAACTTGAACTGACCGCAAAAGCATCCGGCGACATCACTTCGATATCGGTAAAGAATGGCGATGCGGTTAAACGCGGGGCGCTTATTGCATCCATAGATTCGCGTGATGCTCAAAAAGCAGTACGAGATGCACAGGTCAACCTCGAAAGTGCACAGCTTGCTCTCCAAAAACTAGAACAACCGGCGACGACGCTTACTCTTACGCAAGCAAGAAACGCTCTGACTGACGCCGAGAATTCGCTCGAGAGCAATTATGACGACGGGTTCAATGAGGTCTCGGACACATTTCTTGCACTACCTGCCGTTATGTCAGGTGTTGATGCCATCTTGTATGACAACACCGTGAATGCTTCTCAGGATAATGTGTTCGCCTACGCTGACATGATAGATGACGTCGAGCCTCGCGTGAATATGTTTCGCGATGATGCAGCTAGAAAATATATAGATGCGCGTGCAGAGTACGACGCACTTCTCGTTACTTACAAAGCGACATCACGCTTTTCTGATAAGGCCGCGTTAGAAAAGCTTATTCTTGAGACGTACGACATGACAAAAACCGTCGCCGAAGCAACGAAGAGCCTTTCGGATTTTCTCAATCTCGTGAATGACAGTCTTGTCTTGCGCGACCGCACCATTCCGACGATTCTTACGACGCATCGCGATTCCCTTTCTGGGTACATTACAACCGGAAACACCCAGCTCGTTGCTCTTCTTTCTATTAAGGATGGCATCATTTCTGCTAAGCAATCAATTGAAGAGAAGACCGAAGCGTTGCGTGATTTGGAAGACGGTACCGACAAGATTGATTTAGATTCGCAAAAGCTGGTTGTGAAGCAACGCGAAAATGCACTACGTGACGCTCAGGAAGATTTAGCTGATTATTCGCTTCGCGCGCCGTTTGATGGAACCGTGGCAAAGCTGAATGTTAAGCGCGCAGACCGTGTTTCTAGCGGCACGTCGGTTGCCACTTTCATCACAGCAAACGCTGTTGCCGAAATTTCGTTGAACGAAATCGACGCAGCAAATGTAGCTGTTGGTCAAAAGGCAGAGCTCACGTTTGATGCTGTTGAAGGATTAACTATTGAAGGCATGGTTGTCGAGATTGATACAGTGGGGACTGTGCAATCAGGCGTTGTTACCTACACAGTAACGATTGGTTTTGAGACCGACCCGCGTGTAAAGCCCGGCATGACAGTCAACGCAGAAATCATCACAAAGACGCTCGCTGATATCATTCTCTTGCCATCAGCAGCCGTCAAAACCGAAGGCGATGAATCGTATGTAGAAACCATTCCAGGCGCGAAACTAGAGCGCGAATCTGTTACTTCTCCACTCTCCCCAGTACAAATTCCCGTCGTCATTGGAACCTCAAATGATACGCGTGTAGAAGTTCTTTCGGGACTGAATGAGGGCGACGTAATTATCGTGAGGACAATAACAGGAGAAGCTGCTCAACAAGCACCCAATATCTTCCAGGCGACAGGTGCTCGACCGCCGGGCGGCGGAGGTGCGAGCGGCGGTACGCGTACGCAGGTGAGATAGACTGCGTATGATTGAAATTAAAGACGTCACAAAAACATACAAAACAGGCGACATCGAATTCACAGCACTTCACGGCGTGTCATTCACGATACATGCTGGTGAGTTTGTGGCTATCATGGGCCCGTCTGGTTCTGGTAAATCGACGCTAATGCACATTTTAGGATGCCTCGACACGCCCACAACGGGTTCGTATTTCCTTAACGGAAAAGACGTATCCAGACTGAAGGACGACGAACTTGCTGATATTCGCAGCCACAACATTGGGTTTGTTTTTCAATCATTCAACCTTCTTCCTCGCACAACGGTGATAAAAAATACAATGCTCCCTCTCGTGTATGCCGGAGTCGAAGAGCGCGAACGGGTCACACGTGCGGAACAAGCACTCACTTCTGCCGGACTTGATCAGACACACTTCTTTCATAAATCAAATCAGCTTTCAGGCGGGCAAATTCAACGCGTCGCGATTGCACGTGCACTCGTGAACGACCCTGCAATGATTCTTGCTGACGAGCCGACAGGTAACCTCGACACAAAAACCGGAGAGATTGTGCTCGGCACGTTTGAGCGACTGAATCGTGAACATGGCCGAACCGTGGTTCTCATTACTCACGAACAAGATGTGGCAAGACATGCAGAGAGAATCATCTTCATTCGTGACGGTGTTATAGAAAAAGACAACGGCACACACGCACGGCATAAAAAATAGTATGACACTACGAGATCTAGCGCATGAGACGTTCGAATCACTCTCTTCAAACAAAGTGAGGAGTGGTCTTACTATGCTCGGTATCGTGATTGGCATTATGTCGGTCGTCGCGATGATATCTATCGGGCAGGGTGCAAAAGATTCTATTCAGGGTTCCATCGAGGGACTAGGTTCGAATCTTCTCACTGTGCTGCCGGGCGTGGTACAACCGGGGCGAGGCATTGTTTCTGCCGGGAGAGGTACCGCAGAGGTGTTGGACGAAGACGATGTAGAAGCAATCCGCGAAATCGAGGGCGTCACCTTTGTATCACCTGAAGTTGCGCGCCGATTTCAAATAGTCTCCCCTACCGGTAACAATACCAACACGACTGTAAACGGTGTGATGCCAGAGTATCTTCAAGTACGAAATTTAGCTCTTGCCAATGGAAATTTTATCTCAGCTGCACACGTCCGCAGTCTTGGTCGACAAACAGTGTTAGGAGCGACTGTCGCCAAAGACCTATTTGGTGTACAAGACCCAATTGGCCAAAAAATTCGTATCGACGGCTCAAATTATACGGTTATTGGGGTTTTGAAATCGAAAGGCGGCATCGGATTTTCTGGACCGGATGATGCTGTCATAATTCCCGTGACTACGATGCAGAAAGTACTCGCTGGCACAGACTTTTTTTCGCAGATTGCGGTAAACGTCTCTGACAAGAACCTCATGAGCGCCGTACAAGCTGAATTGACGGCCACGCTGTTACGCTCTCACAATATCGACGAGCCGGATTTTTCGGTTATCTCACAGGAAGATATTTTAGGCACACTTACTTCGGTTATTGATACCTTTACACTGTTCCTCGCCGCAATCGCTTCAATTTCTCTTTTGGTTGGCGGAATCGGCATTATGAACATGATGCTCACCACTGTCACAGAGCGCACGAAAGAAATTGGACTCCGAAAAGCCATAGGCGCAAAAAGTCGCGATATTACGGAGCAATTTTTGGCCGAGGCTGTCACTCTTACGTTCGTCGGTGGGGCGATTGGTGTATTTCTTGGGTGGCTCCTCTGCTTCATCATTACGCAAACAGGCCTCATTCAAACGAGCGTGTCTTTGATGTCGGTTCTTCTCGGCTTTGGCGTATCCGCGCTCATCGGTATTGTGTTTGGATACTACCCGGCTCGTCGTGCTTCACGCCTGAACCCCATCGACGCCTTGCGATACGAGTGATTATTACGCGTCCCAATAGTTGCGCCCCGTTTTGTAGGCTTCGATATACGTTGGGAGCGTCGCAAATACAGGCGAAGGCAGATTATCCATATCGCACCAACTCCATCCGTCAATTTTTTCAGGTTCAAGTATTTGCGGCTCCCCACTCTTCCAATCGGCAACCATACCAATGTCGACGTAGTGTTTTGGGGCATATGCCTTCAGATTCAACAATCTCAGAAATCGAACATTCTCAATTTCGATACCAGTTTCTTCGCGCACTTCCCTTCTCGCACACTCTTCAAACGATTCCATGTATTCCATATGTCCACCCGGCCATGCGTATTCACCCGCCCCGTGCGACGCTTTTCTTTTTCCTAATAAGACCTTTCCGTTTTTAATAACCATTACTCCGATGCCAACGCGAGGACGCTCCTCGCTCATACGGAATCCTGCTTGGAACCAATACGGTACATTGCAAAAAGTAGAACGGCCGCGGCTAGGTATTGGCTTATATGTAAGACAACTCCATAAAGGAAGTAGTCAATAACTACCGCCGTCATAGGAAATGCAAGTTCGACTATTGCAGCGATGCGCACAGGCGTAGTGCGAAGACCTTTGTAATATATCCAAAGTGCCGCCATGCCAGTAGAAAATGCAATGAGCGCAAGGTATCCGAATTGAGAAAGTGTCACTGCCCCCACGGAGTCACTGGCACCGAGTGCGAATACAAACAAGAGCGCAATTGGCACGGTCAAGAGAAAGCGCATTCCTGTAATAAATGTGTTCGAGTGATTGAGAAGTGTGAGGCGCGAAAGCGCAGTTGAGGAACCCCAGGCAATGGCTGCGAGAAGCGCAAACATAGCGGCTGTCACGTGTGCACCACCTTCTGCAAAATTCACTACGCCCATGGGGAACGTCACGAAATACCCGGCAACAAGCGCTAGCACGGCCCACGCCCAATACTGTTTTGTCGGTGTTTCTTTAAGAACCAGCCACGCCATTGTGATAGCAAATATTGGCTGCAACTTTTGAATGAGAAAGACAACAGAAAATGGAATGAAATTTACTTTGAGAAGAGCAGTGGTGAAGAAAAGTGTTCCCAATACTCCGGAAAGAAGCGCGACTACCCCGAGCGCGTACCACTCTTTCTTTTCCAATCGTTCACTCTTCCATGCTTTCCACAAAAAAGGCGCAAGAATAACGAGGCCAATCAGGTGTTCAAAAAAGACGATAGAAATCGGAGGAAGCCCATAGAGACTACGACGCAAAATTCCGTCGAGCCCCCACAAAATTGCCGCTATGAATATGAGAATTGGTCCGTATGTCATGTTAAAAACCCGTTTTTGGGGAGTCAGCCCAATATTTCTTTAACAGCGCAATACGTTTCGGTGTGTCATCTGCACTATCCTCGAGCGCTTTCACTTCAGACTGAGTTATAACTCGACTGCCCAGCACACCGTCATGGGTAATCTCGATCTTGTAACAATTCTCCCCGCCAATCTGATGACTTAACGGAGTGAAGTCGAGAAAATACTTTATTTCTTTCTGCTCTTCCGGTTGTTCAGATTGAAATTCTTTCATAGATTCTCTTTTTTAGGTCTTAGTAATGGAAAAAGCTGCGCTTCGTGAGCGGGGCGGTTTTCAAGAAAGGCAAAGAGTCTCTCTGAAAGACCGAAACCAAAGGCGGGAGGCATGCCGTATTCCATCGCTTTTACATAGTCTTCGTCAAGACGCTGTGCTTCGTCGTCACCCGCGTCACGCATCATTTGCTGCTCTTCAAATCGTGCGCGCTGGTCCAGGGGGTCGTTTAGTTCACTAAATCCTTTGCTCATTTCGGAGCCGGCAAGTAGCACCTGCATACGTTCTACAATTTCCGGATTCGACGAGCGTTTTGCCAAAGGCTCCAAATATGCAGGTTGATTCACTAAAAATGCAGGGCCCTGGATTGACTTGCGTACGGATTTCCATAGGTGATCAATGGCTCGCGCTTTGTTCAATTCTTCCCCAACATTGATTTGCGCATCGCGGACGGCTTGTATTGCCTCGTCTTCCGAGCAGGAAATAGGGTCGACGCCGAAACGCTTTTGAATTTCTCCACAATAATCAATAGTTCCCCATTCATCGGCCAAATCGACGGTAAAATCTCCTATTTCAAACGTATATTTTCCGTACACCTCTTTCGCGATGTGGCGATAGAGGTCTTTGGTGAATTCCATTCCTTTTTCCATATCACTAAACGCCTCATACGTTTCAAGCTGTGTGTAGTCTTGCAAATGTTCGCGTGACTGTCCTTCGTTTCTAAAAATGCGCCCGATTTCGAACACCTTTGGAAACCCTGCAATGAGCAAGCGTTTCTGCCACAATTCGCCTGCTGAAATACGAAGATACACATCGATGTCGAGTGCGTTGTGGTGTGTAATAAACGGCCGCGCATCTGCTCCACCAGGAGATGATTCCAGAACGGGCGTTTCTACTTCAAGAAAATTGCGCGCGAGCAAGAATTCACGAATCGCCTGCCAGAATTTCGAGCGACGCTCAAACATAGCGCGCGTCTCAGGGTTCAAAAGAATATCAAGGTATCGCTGTCGGAGCGTAGTCTCTTCATCTTTAATACCAAACCATTCGCTTGGAATTGGCGAGAGTGACTTCGCGAGCATCTTCCAGCTCCCTACGTGCATCGACAAAACGCCGCGCTTGGTGCGATATGCCGTTCCCGATACTTCTACAAAGTCGCCAATGTCGACAGCTTTTTCGAATAGCTGAAACATCTGCTCGTCTGCGCCTTCTTTTTGATAGACCAATTGCATCTTGGTAGTCCCATCAAATACATCGGCAAACACAATGCCGCCCTGGCCACGAAGCGACATCACGCGACCCGCGATTATTTTTGTTCCCCCACTCTTTTCCAATTCTTCAAACTGCCCAAGAAATTCAGAAACTGATGTGTCACGTGCAGTGTGCGAGGGGTACGCTTCCATTCCCGCATCCTTCAGGAGCTCTAGCTTCTTTATTCGCTCGTTGCGAATTTCATCTCCGCTCGACATGCTGAATACTATAGCACCCCTCTACACTTACCAGAACTTAAAGATGCTAAAGATGTTTTTAATCGCCAAGGTGATGCGCGCTCCGAGTGAGACAAAGACATTACTGCTCTCTTCCTCGCCCCCGACACGCGCAACAGTTTCCGCAGTGACTGTTGCAGCTGACGTCGCAGCCAACTCTTCATTGTTTACTTTGACAGAAGTTTCGGCTTTCTTACCTGAAACGGCTTTCGAGTTGACCTCAACAGACACTGGTTCACCAGCCTTCAGTTTTTTTTCTATTGTTTGCGTTTTCGTTTCTCCGTTTACTGTTGTTGACGTCTCAATATGTACGTCGGTGCCTTCTCCGTGGGAGGATACTTCGCTTTTTGATGAAGCACTCGCGTCGCCGGTAATGATGGCGTGTCCATGATCCACCGAATTCCCTCCGGATGAGGCTGATGAATGAGTGTCGCTCTGTATTGAGCCACTGTTCGAGATAACTATTTCTGCAGACGAGAGTGCAGGAAGAGCAAGTGTGATTCCAAGTACAAGTGCGAAATATTTCATATTAGACTTTGGCGACCGCGCGCTTTTAAGTGCGCGGTCGCCCTTTGAAACTACTTTACTCTAGATCTTACCGAATCTCAAACGCGTCAACGAATGGGAAGAATAGCTTGTACCAGTTTGGCTCAGATGAGCTGACGGTATCGTTTTTCTTCTTGTTCGAAGTTGCCTTGAAGATTGGCGCTGGTGCGTTCACGTCTTTGAGAAGAACCTGTGTGCCACTCTTTTTGCCGGTGAGCGCTTTGCCAGGGAACGACTTCGGCAGGTTTGTTCCGACTTCTTCGTACGCAGGGTTGACGGTGCCTGGTGACGCTTGGTAGCGACTCTTGAAGGCATTGATTTCACCGAGCTGTTGTTCTGAGAGTCCGAATGAATCTCCGTTTACACAGTAGAGGTCGTTTATTTTGCGCTGCGTCGTGTAGTACACGTGCCCTGTTGGCTCTTCAATTCCCCACGGAGTGAGAACTTCGCTTGAGTACTTTGCCTGGAAGCGTTTGACCGCAGCGACCGTGATGTAGTCGTAGATGCCAGTGACATCGAGTGCCTCACCTTCCCATGCGTTCAGGAAGCCTTGCAAATCTTTCACATCATCCATGTCCACTGGCTTTCCGACCTTCATGTAGCTCTGAAGCAGAGGCACACACTGAGGGCCATCGTTCACTGCTACCACGTCCGACTTTTCATCGACAGAGACATCAACCGAGTCCGTCGCGGGGTCGAGCGGTTGTGGGTATATGTAGATTGATTCGTTCTTGAAGCCGGTGAGTTTTGCTGTGTTGTTGTACACGCCGTATGGAATGCCGGTGTTGTATTCAACGGTGTAGTTTACGGTAATTTCTTCCCCATCTTTAATCGTGTTCAAGACCCAGTGACGAGCAAACACGCGGTTGCCATCCGGCCCCTTCAAGGTGTCTGCAAGCTTTGCGCGATAGATTGCACCACCACCTTTGTTATTCTTCACAACGATTTTGTAATCAACTTTTGCTGGAGCCGATGCCTTCACAATACTTGCTGTCTTTTCAATCGTGACATTTGGATTTGAGATATAGCCTCCAGGAGCGCCTCCTCCAGCCTCCGCTGTGCCTACGAGAATCTGTCCAGCGATTTGCGTCAATGGATCCGAGCCGGAGCCTGCAGGGTCTGGACCGAAGACGAGGTTTCCTTTCCAGTCACCCGAAACGGTGAAGAGGGCAAAAATCCAGTCTTGACCAATAATCGTTTGATTTAGAACGTTGAGAATCTGCACAAATGCATTTGCGTCTCCCGTTTTAATCTTTGCTGCTGCGCCCGCAGCTGCGTTGTTGCCTGTTGTTGCTTCAACAATCGCATTGTTCAAGACCTTCGCGTAGTTGGTCGTTGATGCATGAACTCCGCGTACTCCCGCGCGACTTTCATTCGTTCCCGCGCCACAGATAATTTCTCCATAGCTTGTCTTTTCGCGAGAGAATCCATCAGGAAGACGCACAACATTACCCTGCCATGCACCTCCTACGTTCACTATGAAGCACACTGGTGCACCAATTTGGTTTACGAAGTTCATCGCGACGGAGTCAGAGTTTGCCTGGCCTGTTTGAATCTGTGCCTGCTCTTGTGTTGAAGATGCCGATGCGGTATTCGAGCCAGAGAGTGCATTTGCAGTTCCGTTGTTTGTTACATCAGCGGTGTTGTCCGCATTAAGCGAGCTTCGAGGGCCAAACTTCGAACCGGTTGAAAGCGTTCTGAAGAAGTTTGCGTCAGGAAGCACGATGTTTCCGTCCAAGTTCCCTTGATTCGCCATAAGAATAATCATGTAGCGCGAATCAACAATCTGTAGGTTTCCGAAGTTTACGATTCCACCAAACGCACTCGCGTTACCGGTGTCCACTGAGGCAACGCCTGAATCAGATGTAGATGTGTTTGTCCCTGTGCCCGCACGCACAACAAGATCATTTGTTACTTCTGCACTCTGATCGGTGATGATGTTTAGGACTGCATCGGCTAGAGAACAACCAGAAAGTGAACATCCTCCCACGTCGCTCGCGAGGTTGTTGAACATGTTCATAATGCGGTCGGTAAAGTCGAGTTCTGTCGAGAGTGGGTTCTTCAAAAAGAGGAGTGAGCCTTGAGAATTTGTGACGGCCACGTTGAAGAGTGAGATGAGGTACCCGAATGCATCTGCATTTCCTGTTTTAACCGATGCGCCACTGTCCTGACTTTGCGCTTCGTTTTCGCCAGTTTCAGCTACAGATTCGCCTTCGTTCTCCATCACCAAGTCCTGTGTCGTTTGAACGACGACTGGCGGGGGCTTCACGATGTATTTGTCACAATGCGGCTGCCAGCTTTTTTGACACAAGAGGATGTACCATGTTGGCGGTTTGCCAAACGGATACGTTGTTCCAACCGGCATGATGTCAGAGCTTGTTGTGTTTGCACTGTTGGTAGCTGTCGTGTCAGACGATGCGTTGCCTGTCACAACTTCTGCCGGAGCCGGGTCAGTTACTGCCGGCGGGTCTTCTGTAGCATTTGAACTGTCACCGTTCTCGCCTGTTCCCGCAGGCTCTGTTGAAGTCTGTGAGTCTCCATTTTCGCCGTCTTGTGGCGCGGTGTCGGGAGCAGGGCTTCCATCGTTTCCATCAGTACCGTCGGTTGCATTCGTATTCTCTGTAGGTGTCGGTTCCGGCGTTGGCGTCGTTTCTACAACGGGTGCTGGTTCACTCGCCTCTTGAGCATACGAAGCGGCAACCGGCCAGAGTGGACTTATTGCGAGATGCACTGCAAGTGCTATCGCGAAATTCCGAAGCCAAAATGTTTTTAAATCTTTTGTCATAATGCGCACGTTTAATTTGTTTTACTCTTTATCCCTAATAAATACTTTGTAATCTCACTTTCCCTCCTAATGAGACCCCGCGTTTGAATTTAATCGGAGACTCATGAGAGGGAGGAAGCGCCGTGCGGCTCTTCCTCACCGTCTCAATTCTTTTTTTTCGCTTTCGCGTCGAAAAGAACATCACTCGAGCGAGTGAACTATCGAGTTACGCGGACCATCGTCGTGTTCATGACGTTGATCGAGCCTGACTCTGAGTGAGCAGCACCTGTGCGAACTTCGCCTCCGAGAGCACCTGCTCCACCGTCTGCGCTTCCGCCCTGACCTGCGTCACCACCAACTGCTTCGCCGTTGGAACCGAGGTCCCATTCACAGCCACAGCGTTCTTCGTCGTCGCTTCCGACTTCTGCAGAACCGCCTCGGCCGCCGTCGCCAGCTGTACCACCGTTGCCACCTTCGCTGCCCTTAGCTTTGTTGTCGCCAGTGTCAGCCTTAGCTTCGGTTTCGTTCTCGATTTCACCTGAGTTGTACACTTTGATGGTGACAGAGTTGTCAACATCGCGGCGGAACCAAGGTGGAATACAAGCACAGTCGTTCTCGTCTTCTTCACAGCCACAGCCTTCTACTACGATATCAACGTTGTTGAGCTCGTTTGCAGAACCTGCCTCTGCTGTTGCGTTGCCCGTTACAACGTAGCCGCCGTTTCCAGCGTCGCCGCCGTGTGCGCTGCCACCTGTACCGCCATTGCCTCCTTCTGCTGACGAGTCAGTGCTTGAACCACACTCACCACACCAGCTCATACCACCGTCAACCTCAGCGCGACCGCCTTTTCCGCCGTCGCCTGCTGTGCCGCCGTTGCCGCCGTAGCTTCCGCCAGCGTAGTTGTCGCCAGTGTCAGCCTTTGCTGTCGTCGTGTTCGAAATCGAACCCGAGTTTGATACTTTGATGTATACCGAGTTGTCCTCTTCAGAACCTCCCCAGTCGCCACCACATTCGTTCTCACATGCGCTAGCTGTGCCAGCGAATGCAAATGCCAATGCAGAAACCGCGAGGGTTGCTACACCGAATTTCATTGAGTTTGTCATATATTTTAATGTGTTTAACATTTTTTTAAGTTCTGATAACCTCCCGATTTTCATTGTGCCTCCGTACGGACGGCGCAATGTAATTTCAGAGCTTCGACCTTTTGTGAACATGCCTCCCGAGCGATTGAGCTCGTTTCGCCTGCAGTCCACGGCGCGGTCCCTCGGGAGGAGGGATCGCGCCGTATACTTCAGCGCTCGCCTCCCAAAGAACTCGTAACAAAACAGCAGACCGCCTTAAAGACGTTCTGCTTTCCAACACGAATAAATACGTTTGTAGATGCGGTCATGAAATAACCGCTGGTTTCCCTTGGTGCATCGAGCCGTAAGGCGCCGATGTCTTTACTGGTTTCCCTTGTGCTGGAGTCTTTGGCTCAAACATCAACCGCAACAACGTGATGAGAGCCCTGACTTTAACCAAAACTACTTCAAACAAAGAAGTCCGCTGATTTCCCTACACACAATCGCGAGAGCGTTTGTGTGAATTCGTTTTCCGCGGCGCACGCGACTAAACGATGGAGGAATTATCTCGCACGAATCAAGAGTGTCAATGAATATACCTGTGAATTGCGCATTGCAATTCTCGTGTGACAACTTGTCAATCATGTGTCGGAAATTTCTTGACACCGAAATTCTTCACTTTATCGAAAAAGAGGAAAGAGGTTTGGTATACTTGCCTTTCATTGACGTATACGGACTTCAGGTGGGCCCGAAACCTAGGGAAACCAGCGTAAAGCTGATGGCTTTGGGCCCGCCTGACATCCTTATTACTTTTACAAAAGAACTGCGAGCAAGGTTTTCTATCACACGTCGCGGGCATGTCTACCCGCGACGTGTGTTGTAATACTATCTTCCGAACACGCGCCTGAAGAAAGTGGTCACTGGTTCCCACAATCGGTTAAGAGAGCGCGTCGCTGTCTCTCCTGCAGCCGCCGTCTGAGTCTCTTTCGATGCACTTCCAACTTCCTTCTCATCAACTTTCTTATTCTTATCCGGAATCGAAGGTGTCGCTGGTACGCCGGGACGAGACGGTGTCGAGGGTGCAGTTATTTCAACCTTTGTCTTGGCAATCGTCTCCGCTTCTTCGCTTGTAAGAGGGAATTCTTTGGTCAATTTGCAGTAAATCTCATTTGCTTTTTTACGCGTAGTTAGATACACGAAGCCAGTAGACTTTGTTACCCCCCAGGGCGCAAGAATATCTGCCGCATACTTTGTCTGGAACACGTGCACAGCAGCAATTGTTTGCGCACCGTATATACCATCAACTTCAAGAGCTGCGCCTTCAGACTCATTGAGAAGACTCTGCAAACGCTTAACCTGTTCCGCGTCGTTATTCGCGCCTGGCTTTATGAACGCTGTGAGGTACATGTCGCACGATGCAACCATTTCGAGCGTTGAGCTAGCCGACGTTGTCTCTGTAGTCGTCGCTGCTGTAGAACTTGCTGAACCACCGCCACCGCCTCCTCCTCCACCTGATGCTGAGTTTGTTTCGTCATTATCAGACGCGCTCGAACAGCCGGGGTCATTCATGTCTTTCAAACCGTCACCATCATTGTCGACACTGTCTTCACATGCCGGTGCTGGCCCGCCACTGTTTCCACCTGAGCCTCCTCCAGAACCGCCACCGTTGTCTCCTCCTCCGTTTCCACCTCCTCCTGTAGTGTTTGATTCATCGTTGTCGGTAGAACCAGAACATCCTGGGTCCGCGCTATCTACAAGTCCATCACTATCGTTATCAATTCCATCTGCACACGCTGGAGTTGAACCACCTCCACCGCCGCCGCCTCCACCTTCACATCCCGAGGCGTCAAAGCCTTGCGGAATCGGGAGACCATTTGCCATTAATTGAGCAAAAATCTCACAATTTATTTCAGAAGCCGAAGGAGTGTCTGGACTAACATTCACATCAACTTCAGGCATTGGGACGTCAACATTGACGTCCGGAACCTGCGCGTAGGCAAGTCCAGTCCCAAACAAAACACTTGCACCAACGAGAAGTCCGATTGAAGCAAGTTGCGCACGTCTTACAAACATAAGCAATTTAATATTTAATAACTAAATAAAAAGACCATTCCGTCCGTAAGAGTATTCCGACTGAGGTTCATGTCAACAAGAATCCGACCAATTTCGCGGATTTAACACGTGTGAACTATATGTCAAACTTACTTTCACACACTGAGGAATGGCATGATGGCACTGTCCTTTAACGATACCATTCCGTCGTAATGTCCATTACGTGTGATTATGGTGGTGCCTGTCGCGACTTGTCCAATTGATATTTTCTCCCTTCCCACCTTCCGAAGTCTGTTGTCCTTTATCAGACAGAACATGTTCGTCCTTTACAAGCATAAGGACAGCTATTGCCGTGGTTATAGGTACTACCAATATCACTCCTATTGAACCCACAAGTATGCGCACAATCTCAGCCGCGAAGATTTCCCTGTTCAGCATCTCAATGACATCAAGGCTCGCGGTGCCGTAGAAAAGAAGGAGTAGTGGAAGGGCAGCGCCAACATAGGCAATGGCAAGTGTATTCACCAATGCGCCAATATGTTCTCTTCCCATTCGCAGCGCCCTAACGTAAATTGCTTTTCGAGTCATCGTTTTTCCTGCTCGTTGAAGCTCCTCCACCGCGACGGACTGTCCAATCGCGGCATCATAGAGAACGCCAAGTAGACCGATGATGATGCCGCCAAGGAGGAGGCCTGCTAGGTCAATCTTGCCCCTAGAATTAAAGTGCAAATACGTCGCTTCTTCAGCTGAAAATCCACTTAACTTTGTCCAGTGTATTGAGAGGTACGCAAGAATTCCCGTAAACATAATTGTTGCGACCATCCCAAGAACTGCCGTAGTGGTCATGCGGCTCACACCATGCGTAACGTACGCCCCAACGAGCACGATGAACGAGGCAGTTCCAACCGCAATAAGTACCGGCGAGTAACCCGCAAGTACACCGGGAAGTAGTACGAAAACGATCACAAAAAGACTGAGAATGAGCGACAGAAGCCCTCGAATCCCTTGTATTCCGCCCAAAATGAGTGTGATGGCCACGAAGAGCCCGAGAAGGATTAGGAGTGCTGGGATTCGGTAGGGCTCTTTTACCGTGTAGTAGTCCACGTTATCAAGCTCGTTGACAGTATGCCCTAGATAAAATACATCACCCGTTTCAAGAGAAAGATAGTCATTTTCGACAAGAATTTCTTTTCCTGCCTCTTCCCCATCCAGAACCTCTACACGAATCGTCTGGTATTGCGTGGGCGTATCCGTTCCTGGAATAAGCGCCGTTTCTTCGCTCTCTATACTGATGACCCGAGCCTTCATTACGGAGACCGCATCCTCGACTAATGCCTGGGCTGAAGTACTGATCGGAACTAGGAGGAGAAGCGCCAGCAGCACATTAGATAAACGCATAGTGACACTATACGACACGCGAACAGGTGTGGCATGATCCAAAAAACTCGAGTGTGTGCTCAGAAATTGTTGCGAAGTGCGTCGATTTACTTAATGCAAGAGTCTCTGCTGCGGAAAAATCGCATCCGGGTAATTCGTCTATAAGACCGCATTGCGTGCACACGACATGGTGATGATGCGTACCCTCTGCCGATTCATATCGTGTGGGACCATTCTTCAAATGAACCTCGCGCGCGAGTCCGTGTTCTATAAATGACTGCAGTCCTCTGTATACGGTCACCAAGTCAGTAGCATTTATATCATTGTGAAGTTCTTCAACCGTCATAGGGCCTTCTCCTTTTCGTAGTGCGTTGAGAAGTGCAATACGCGACGGAGTCGCCTTTAATGAGGCATTTTTAAGAGTCTCTTTGGTTGACATAGCTTATCCACTGTATACCAAATGCAAATCGTTTGCAATTAGAACCTGGCTGTGTATAGTGTTCATATGGAATCGCTCGTCGCTCCGCTTGTTGCAGCACTTGCAATTATGCTTGTGTCACTCTCCGGCGTTATATTCGCCTCGAAAGCGTTGAGCCAGTGGATGCGCTCGAATCTGACGTACCTCGCTACTTTTTCTGCGGGCGTTTTTGTCATTGTTATCTATCATCTTCTTGAGGAAACTTTGCACGAAAGCGGCTCCTTTGCATTAGCTGCAGGTGCGGTTCTTTTTGGCGCAGCGCTGATGGAAGCATTGCACCACCTCCTCCCCGCCGAACACCATCACCATAACGTAGAGCATACGCACGCGCATACCCCCGTAGACGGTCGCCGCGTTCTCTTGAGTGATGCGCTTCATAATGTGGGCGATGGTGTACTTCTTGTTGCTGCATTTGCAACAGGCTGGGCGATTGGTCTTACGGCGGCAGTCGGCATTCTCATACACGAACTCGTGCAGGAAATTTCTGAATTCTTCGTACTCAAAGAGGCGGGCTACTCGAACGGCGAAGCTCTTGGGAGAAACCTACTTTCTTCATCGACAATTCTTATAGGCGTCGGAATAGCTACATACCTCTCGTCCGCCAACGAAATCGCAGTCCTTTTTGGCGGCTTGGCTGCGGGTGGATTCATTGCGGTCTTACTTCGTGACCTTATGCCTCACGCAATCGAATCCATTAAAACGCATGGCGGAGCAGCGAAACATGCGACAGCACTTGTACTTGGCGTGACGCTCATGCTTGGCGTGCAAACGTACTTTGGACACGAGGAGGGTGCCGACGAAGCTCGAGGTGGAGAAATTACTTCTTTTCCTCTTCAAATCCCAAACATACGGAGTTAATACAGTAGCGTTTACCACTTTCGGTAGGTCCATCGTCAAACACGTGGCCGAGGTGAGATTTACAGTGCGAGCACACTGCCTCTGTACGCTCCATCCCATGACTTGCATCACGGATGTAATCTATGGCGCCGGGTATAGCTTGGTCAAAGGAAGGCCAACCGGTGCCGGAATCAAATTTTGCACCGGAGCCGAAAAGTCGCTGTCCGCACGCTGCACAGTTGAACATTCCGTCTCGTTTTTCATTCAGCAACTCCCCCGTAAATGGTGCCTCGGTTCCCTTCTCGCGTAACACATGAAATTGCTCGGGTGTGAGCTTTTTCTTCAGGTCGTCGTTGGTGATTGCATTCATGCCTCAAGTGTATCAAGAAATTTTGAGAGTGCGCTCCTTCATGCTTAAATGGAGCCATTATGGTCTTGGTTGAAGGAGTTATTGCTTCCCATGACAAAAAGCCGTTTCGAGGGGTTATAGAAATTGATTCCTCCGGCCTCATCAAATCGCTTTCTAAGCCGAGTAAATCAAAAAAAGCCGACCACGTGTTTGGACCAGAGTGTCTAATATTTCCTGGCTTCGGTGACGTGCATATCCACGCGCGTGAAGATGAAACTGGTAAGCAGGTCTATAAAGAGGAATACAAAACTGCAGCGGATGCAGCACTGCATGGCGGGGTTGTACACGTATGTGCGATGCCGAACACTCCGAATCCAGTTGTTAGCAAGGAGCGTTTCGACTGGCATCGAAAGCGCATCGCCGAGCTTGCTCACGACGTTTCAATACTCAATTATGTTGGCATTGATTCGAGCACGACACCTCTTGGAAAACCGGGCGAGCATTTTTACAAGCTCTACTTCGGAAAGTCAGTGGGCGACCTCACCGTGACCTACGGAAGCGAACTCGATGTGATTCTTTCACGCTACAAAGGTCACAACATATCGTTCCACGTTGAATATGAACCAATTATCCTAGCGAGCGCAGGCGGAAAAACGCATAGCGATCGTAGACCGGTCGAGGCAGTGAATGAAGGGCTCCGCATTCTTCTTCCGCTGATCGAGAAGTACAAAATACGCGCTAAATTATGCCACTGGTCTACTGGCGGCGAGAGTTTTGAAATGATACGTGAATACCGAAAGCGGGGGTGCGACATTGTTCTTGAAGTGTCTCCACTTCATCTTCTCTTCGATACAGCAATGACTGACATAAATCCCGAACTCTGGACGAAAATTCAGATGAATCCAGCAATCCAAGCACCCGAACACCGCGCCGCTCTCATCAAAGGCTTAAGAGAAGGGTTCATACAGTTTCTTGCCACCGACCATGCCCCTCACACGGAAGAAGAGAAGTTTTCCGCCTTTGCGAAGTTTAAGAGCGATTTTACGGGAAAGACTAACAAAGAGATTGCTCAGATTGTTCGAGAAAGCGACAAAGACACCTATTTAAATACATGCACAGAAAACAATCACAGCGGGGCGCCATGGCTCGACACCTATGCACTCGTTTGCACGTGGCTCATCAGCGAATACGGATTTACTACACAAGACATTGCTCGTGTCGCAGCGTATTACCCAGGAACGTTTGTAAACACGCATCTCAAACGCCAGTTTCCGAGACAAAACTTCGGCAAAGGCTTTGGCGAAATCAAGAAAGGCTTTGTTGGTTCACTGACGGTCTTGAATCTAAAACAAAAAACAATTGTTATTCGTGAAGAACTGAAATCAAAATGCGGCTGGTCTGCGCTCGAAGAGCGCACTATGCCCGGCGCCGTGGAAGCCGTCTTTGTAAGAGGAAAACTACTCACCCACTAATTCGCAAAGAGAGACTTCAACAGTGCCATGCGGATGAGAACTCCGTAACCTGCTTGCTTGAAATACACGGCATGCGGTGAATCATCAACCTCAGGCTCAATTTCTCCTGCACGTGGAAGCGGGTGAATCAAAATTGAACCCTCTTTCATCGAATCGGTCATAGAGCGAGTGATTGTGTACTGTCCACTGAGTTGCTTAAACTCGTCTTCACTCATCCATTCCTTTTGCATGCGCGTTTGATAGACCACATCCGCCTTCTTCATTGCGCCGACAAGGTCAGTAGTTTCTTCAAATCTTACGTTATTCTCGTTTAAGTGCGATTTAATATCGTCTTTTATAGCGAGCTCTGGCGCTGACACAAATGTCATGTGTATGTTGTTATACTTTGACAAGAGGTACGCGAGCGAGCGAGCCGAACGATAGTATTTGAGGTTCCCAACAAATGCTATCTCGAAATCATCGGTTCGACCTATCTCACGTTGAATCGTGTACAAGTCCAGAAACGCCTGCGTCGGGTGCTGTCCTGTCCCATCCCCTGCATTTATCACCGGCACATCAGATACTTTTGCTGCACGCACCGCCGCACCGGCCTCTGGGTGGCGCAGTACAATCAAATCGGCATAGTTGTCGACTATCCTAATCGTGTCTTCAATCGTCTCACCTTTTGTTGCCGAAGATGACTCGCTGGCGTTTTCCATCGAGATTACATTTCCACCGAGACGCATCATTGCTGACTCAAAAGAAAGGCGCGTGCGCGTAGATGGTTCAAAAAAAAGCGAGGCCAAAATCTTTCCTCGCAACGATTCATCGCGCTTCCCTTCAAGAGAAGTCGCTAATTCAAACAGCTTTTGGAGTCGCTCTCGGTCAAACTGCTGCGTTTCGTAAAGATGCTGGAGCATTAAAAGTATAGTGTATATGAGACCATAATATACGCAATGGGCACTATTGACGTTATTCTGTAGTTCGATAAATTGCTTGCGGTCTAGGCTCTTCTTCCCACCGCAGCGCGTAATGCCGAGATGGTAGCGCAGGGGAGAAGAGTCTAGGCTTTTTCTTTTCTAGCTATCGTCTTAGCCCAAATGAGCGTGGTCGTTCCAGGTCTCAAGTCTCCATGGAGCATGAGTGTCCGATGGTACGTGAGTGACCATGGTCAATCCGGTGTTCATGGTTCTCATGCGACGATCGAGAGATTCAAGCAGTCGCGGACTAAAGTTATCACCAAGAATCATGTCTGCAATGAATATTCTCAAAAAGAACCCGTGTGTTACTACGAGAATGTTCGATTCTGAGCGCGACTCTAAAAATTCCCTCGCGGCTCGCGAGCGTAATCGAATCTCAGAAAACGTCTCACCATCCTCGATACGAGTATCCGTATAAAAGGAACGCTCCCATGAACGTTGGATTTTCTGCACTTGGGGATCGTCCCACAATTGACCTACTAATCTTGTCGGCCCTTGTCGTTCTACAAAAAGGTCTGAGTACTCGACCGGCTCTTTAACACGCTTTCCGATAATTTCCGTGGTTTGAACAGTCCGTTTAAATGGACTCGAAATAATGACCTGCGTTGGAACATGGGAGACTCGTTCTGCAATCATTTCTGCCTGTTTAATCCCGTGCTCGGTCAAGGGCGCCTCACTTCCGTAGCAAATCGAGCCTGGCGGAGGGGCGTTATTCACTGCTTGCCCGTGGCGCACGAAGTAGACAGTCTTCATGCGACCAGTTTACAGTACAAACTGACCGTTGTCGTAAATGACTTTTTGAGTTCCGTTTTTGAGATGCGCGGTAACAGTGCGGCGAGTGGTCGAAATGATGTCGGTGTGAACTGATGAGTCATTAAACCCGAGTTTTTTCGCCTGTGAATCAGATAATTTCGATACATCGCCTGCGAATGTATCGCGGTATGACATGCCAACCGCGAGGTGTGTATTGCCTTGTGGGCCACCAACGTTTTCATCGTACAATGTTTCTGCCATGAATTTCGTGATGCGTGAGTGACGACTGTCAGTGAGTGAATATTCGCCTATCTTGTCTGCGCCTTCGGTGGCAATCATCTGTTTTAGGAATTTCTCGCCTGTCTTTGCCGTCGCTTTTACCACGCGGCCATTCTTGAACCACAATTGAATGCCCGTCATCATAGTGCCGTAGCGATAGAGTGGCTGATTAAAGCGAATCCAACCGTTTGTTCCACGCCAGTCTGGTGAAGTAAAAATCTCGAAGGATGGCATGTTGTAGCCGCGTCCTGCGAGCCATTGGCGCTTTTCTCCAAGAGTAATCCAAAGGTCGGCATCAAGGCCTTTCACATGAAGCTTATCAATCAGTGGCGAAAGCTTATTGAGAGCCTGCTTGTAGTATTCAATTTCTTTGTACACCTTTTTCCATGTCGCAATCGGGTCTTTCTTGTCGAGGAAGCACGCTTTGATTATCTGGTTCCAATATTCTTTCTCGCTCAAACCTGCCTCTTTCGCCATTCCCGGCGTGCCGTACATGCAAATAGACCATGTCAGCTTGTTCTTCCATTCTTTTTCATGGCGCCAGTCCATAAACGGCTTCATTACCTTGCCTCGCGACATGATTTTCTTCGCATCAACGCCATCCATCGCGTGCGGGTCTTTTTCCGCGAGAATAAAAAGCGAGTGGTCCATCTCGTCGACAACACCCTTCAGGTATTTGCCTGGAAAAAATTTGAGCTGCTCGTCAGATGCGTTTTCGTAGAAATAACGCGTGTAGTTCATGTTGCGGCGTCGGTCGCCTTTCTCTTCATCCGGCCCGTAATGGGAAATCACATGCCCGCCGGCATCAATAATTGCGTTGTGTATTGCTAAAAAGAGAGGCCGGCACGATTCGCTTCCTGAAAGACGTACCACGTCCCCCTTTTTAATCCCCTGCCCTTTTCCAAGCGCGAAGTTGACCATCACGTCTGCATATTTTCTTAATATTTTTTCGTTTGGTGTGTATGCCATAGACGCTCAGAGTACTCGCTTCGCGCGTGATTGTCGAGATGTGTTAAACTATGCATGAAATGTCGAACGACCTCACGCACGTTGCCATAGTTCTCTTCGTTGCATTTGCGGGAGGGCTCCTCCTCCAGTATTTCCGCCAACCACGCCTCATCGGCTACATTCTTGCTGGGGCATTTCTTGGCCCCAGCGTACTTGGACTTCAGGCGAATGACCCGACCATTCATTGGCTTTCCGAGCTTGGCATTATCCTCCTGATGTTCATGTTGGGGCTTGAGCTCGATATTAGCCGATTTAGAAAAGCTTTAAAACCGGCACTCTTGGTCGCCGGTTTGCAGATTATTGCTGCGCTCGGGACCATGTTTGCACTTGGTTTTTGGCTTGAGTGGCCATGGGAGCGAGCGATTATCCTAGGATTCGCGGCAGCTCTCTCATCAACTGCCGTCGCAATGACGACACTTCGCGACCTCGGCGAGCTGAATTCTTCGGCAGGACGCCTTTCGACGGCCATTCTCATCGCGCAAGATTTAGCGGTCATTCCCATGCTTCTTAGCATCGGCGTTTTGCAGGACGGCGCACTTTCCGTAAACGACATCACGCAGACAGCGCTCGCGCTCACCGTTATTGCACTCAGTCTGTTTGGCATCTTTGAATTGCACACGCATCCTCAGTGGCTCAGTCGCATTGAAGGTATTTTGACCGTAGGAAAACGGCAGCCAGTCATAGCAGGACTTGCCCTCTGCTTTGGTGCTGCAGCGCTTTCAGGGTCGTTAGGGCTTTCGACGGCGTATGGCGCCTTCGCCCTCGGCCTCTTAATCGGCAATATCGGCGAAATCGGTGCATCGTACCGCCACGCTATTACCTCTTTGCACGACCTACTTCTAATGGTGTTCTTTCTTTCGGTCGGACTCCTTCTTGATTTAGCGTTTGTTTTGGAAAATGCACTCCTTATCGCATTAATTCTGGTCGCCGTTGTTCTTCTCAAGACGGCGGGAAATTATTTTATTCTCAGACTCTTAGATATTCCACAGCGCTCGGCCATGATTATCGGAGCGACACTCGGGCAAATTGGTGAATTTTCATTTGTGATTATTGCTCTTGGCCTTTCAAGTGGATTCATATCAGGCGAGAGTTACCAAATCACACTGGCCGTCATCGCACTCTCCCTTGCGCTTTCTCCTGCATGGCTCTCCTTGGTGCGTGCTCGATTGCACATTCCCGAGCACTATCCGAAAGTAAATGTGTAGGCTTTAAGTCCGGGTCCTTCCACTTGGATTTCAAGTGTGTGCTCACCGGGAACATCGTCATGAATAAGTTTGTAGAGTCGATTTTCTTTCACGGTACCTGACGAGGAAACTGCGTCGATATCTTCACCGGCGAATTGACCGACAGGCTTGCCGTCGCGAAGAATTCGGATTTTGACTCCCGCAAGCGAGCTCGCCACCATATACACATCTTTTGCGCTGTACCGAAATACGATTGAGGCGGCTTCCTTATTCTCGGAATACTCATCCGTGATGTTCCAGCGGCCCTCGAAATACAGTTTATTTTGCTGTGGGTTTTGTGGAGCAGAAAAATTTTGCTCGCCCTCCTGATACGGCGCCCCATTTGCCAAAAGCTCGTTTCGATGTGCGCCGAAATACACCTCGGGGCTTCGCACGCCAACTCTCTGGTACGCGGGAATATTTGACGCGACGATACTGGTGTCGACGGCCCCGTTCCCAACTATCATCGAGCGCTCCATTAGTGCACGCTGTATCGCTGCTTCGGTTTCCTCGTAACTTGCCTCGCCAATGTGGTCATAGACGATGAAGCCATCGACGTCAACGAGATATTTGCGAGGCCAATAATTGTTGCCAAGCTCTTTCCAGGTTGCGTATTCATTGTCTAAGATGCTGGGATACTTAATCTTAAATTGCTGCACCGCCCATTCCACATTCTCGATATCTTTCTCGAAAGCAAACTCAGGTGTGTGAATGCCGATAATCTGCAGTCCGTCTTTCGCATACTTGTCATGCCACGCATTCAAATACGGAATCGTTCGCTGGCAGTTAATACAGCTGTACGTCCATATGTCGAGAAGAACTACACTCTTACCCCGAAATTCTCCGACCGTGATAGGTTTCCCTTCGGTATTAACGTATCCTGCAGGCTTCATAATTTCCGGTGCTCGCTTATAGAGCTGCTCCTTGCGTGCAATCCGCATATTCTCGTCAAGCGTTAGGAGATTCTCTGTAACTTGTGGCAGCGCTGATTCTGGCGAGTCTTCCGTCACCCGCAGCAGCCATTGCTCAATTTTGGTGACATCGAAAAATCCGGCATCGAGGATTTGTATCTGCAGTTGTTTATCTTGACCCGAAATAATAAAGAACGCGACAGCGATAAAGAGAAAGCCTAATGCGCGCTTGAAAAGCCCACGCGGGTCCGCTGCGAATCCAAGACCGTCAGCAAGACGTTGCCCAATGTAGCCCACGAGGAGAAGCATGAGGCATAGGCCGAGTGTGTAGGCAGACAAATAGACGAGTCCGAGTCCGAAATTCTCTGGAAGCACTGTGGCTAGAACGACAAAATATGTTGGACTGCATGTCGAGAATACTGGCCCGAGTGCTGCACCCATGAGCACATCTCCCGCAAAACTCTTCTTTTGATTTCCCTCGCCGAGGAGCTTGTTTGAGCTAATGCTGAGCTTTCCGACAAGCGGCAAATGTTCCCATAGTCCTGGAAATAGAAGTGTCAGCCCAAAAAATCCAACTATGCTTCCGGATAGCCACGTCCACACATACGGCGGAATACCGATGAGTGCAGTCGACGCTTTTAGGAGCAGTGTAAAGAGTACGACCGATGCACCAAGAGAGGCGACGATGGTGTACATCCGACGCCTGCTCCCAGAATCTCCTGCTGCTTCGAGCGATCCGCCTACAATGACCGGAAGCAGCGGCAAAATGCACGGCGCAAGCGCCGTTAACACTCCTGCTAAAAATGAAATAATGAGCAGAATCATGCACCTTTATTGTACACGCGAAAATACGGTCGCGTATTTGGATGCATCACTGAATTTCTTGACGAGCGCTCCTGATGCATCGACTTGTACAAATGTGTGTTGAACCGTCACACCATATTTTTGTCGCAGTTCCGTGGCGTTGTCGAAGTCTACTTTCATGATCGTAATGCCGTCCGGAACGATGTTCGGATTTGCCGCTGCCTCGGCGTCGAGCTGACGACAAATAGGACACCACGCCGCGTGAAAGAACAACAATACCTTTCCGTGTTCTGCGAGTGTAAGCTTGTCCGGACTGTATGTCTGAATCGAGCCTTTCATCATCATTGAATCGTGGTCGGTCATCGCATCGTCTTTCATCATCATGGCATCCGACGTCACGGCATCATCTTTCATCATTACCTCGTCCTTCATCATAGCCTCGTCATTCGGCATCGCCCTCTCTTGCATTGCGTCGTCTTTTTTCATCATCGCATCACCTTCCATTGCGTCATCTTTCATCATCGCGTCTTTTTGCATTGCCTCCTTCTCCATCGCTTCCTTATCCATTGCAGCTTTTTCCATTGCCGCTTTGTCGGAATCTTCAGAAATAGTAAAAAAAACGGCACCGCCTGCAAGAACAAGTGCGAGAATAATTCCTATAATTCCTAGTTGCATAAATATTCTAGCTAATCACTAATATGAGCAGTATAGAAGGCGTTTTGCGCGTGTAAAGTTCTCTTTACATGACACCTGTGGACAGAGGCTCTGTCAAGTTTACCAAAAACGGTCCGCGTACCAGCGTGCAGAGATTTTTAAAACTACCATGATGGCAAGGGTGATTGGTATCCAAGGGTCAATTATGTGCGCAAGACCTTGCATTAGGAGAGCAATGGAAAGTGCGCCCACGCCTCCAAGG
Organism: uncultured Candidatus Saccharibacteria bacterium; assembly: GCA_964362305.1. Lineage (GTDB taxonomy): Bacteria > Patescibacteriota > Minisyncoccia > Phycocordibacterales > UBA2100 > UBA10103. The sequence continues at coordinate 66,065 of CAYIDY010000001.1, forward strand.
TACGCTACTCGGCCCGCAAACATGCGATGCTCCGCGTCACGCTCGTCTGCTGCTGTTTCTCTTAAGCCAAGGCCAATCAACGCTGCAAGGCAAGCGCATGCAAGTGAAAGCGCGAGCATTTGCGGCATTGAGGGCATCCAGTACATAAAGGGATCGGTCAAAGCCCCCAAGAGTATTAGAAGTACAGCAACGAGCGCGTATTGAGCCATGTTCCAATTCATAGTGAAAAAATATCTTCAACGGGCACTTTAAATGTTTTCCCCAACTTGAGCGCGAGCTCGACAGACGGTGTGTAGTTCCCCTTCTCTATCGCGATAATCGTTTGCCGAGAGACACCAACTCTCTCGGCAAGTACTTCCTGGGTAAGGTTCCTATTGATACGGAGTGCATGCACGCGATTCTCGACGGCCATACAACTCACCTTACCCTGCGATTATAGCGTGTCAAGAATGCTTTACTAGTAGCGAACAATGCGTGTGAGTAGGTCTGACAACGTTGAGCTCAGATTCCACTGTGTGACACGATTTCCTGCTGAATTTACCTGAATAAATTTATGTGGTTCCGTAACTCCGTATTTCGCTTTTAAGTCAGCTGCGGAATCAAAATCAACTTTCAAGATTTTTACGTCTTTTGGGATGCGAGCAGCATTTGTAACAATGTCCTTTTCCAACACCACACAAGCGGCACATGACGACGAGTAGAAAAAAAGCACGACCTCTCCGAGTGCCGCATACCCCACTGCACTTTCCGAATAGTTTTCGTAGCTGCCGCCTTGAGTAACTGGTTTTGTTGCGGTGGCAGGAACCGGCGCCTTGGTCGTTTTTGCAGGTGGAGACTTTTCAGTCTTCTTTTCAGGCACTGCTTCCTGTTTCGCTGCCGTGTTCGATGAATCAGCACTTGTATCGGTGCCTTCAGTTGCAGCCACTGGTGCAAGTGTAGTACCCGGCCACAGCATATACATGCCCCCAACGGCAGCAATTGCAATTACTAACCCAATAATCGCGGAACGATGTTGTGAATTCATGCAGCCAGTATAGCGCGCTCGAAGCCGTGTATAGACGCAAGAGAAACATTCTGTGGTTAACGTCGAAGCGCCCAGGGAGATGCCCTAGGCGCTTTTGAGCCCACCCCCGCAATATCCTCTGCGGGCAGGGCGCACGCTAACAAACGAAGAAATCTACATCGGAGCGGCAGTGCCGCATTCCTTGCATGTCTTCTTGTGCGTAGCAAGCTCGTAAATCGCTGAGAGACCCACGAGAATGTAGATGATTTTCGCTATTGATGAATCCATGCCACCAACAAGCGAGCCAATTTCCCACCCTAAAAGTCCATAGAGAAGCCAGTTGAGGCCTCCAACGACGAGCAGGATGAACGTAACCATGTGTACCATTTTCATAGTACGTGTATGAGTTATCGCTTAGTAAATCGACCTAAAGAAAGTATAGGCTTCTTCATGAACGCGGGCACGAAAGTTATCCCCACCTAGACGCGCTGCGCTTTAGCCTGAGCTAGGTCGAAGGCTCACTCGTTGTAAACACCCATCACGCAAACGGGAAAAGTGCTCCTTCCCCACTTGTGAGCTCCTCGAATACTGGCTTGTTCGACGCGATGAAATTCAGATTTCGGTAATCATACGTGCGTGAACCTAGATTTAGGACCACACCTCCAGCCTCAGTAACCAGTAATGACCCCGGCGCATAATCATAGTCATTGCCCCACGGATCAAGACAAATGCGTGCTTCGAACTTACCGGTCGCAACCATGACAAATTCGAAACCAGCGGAGTATGTATTTATGATATCGGTGAGCGCTCGGAGGCGCTTTCGGGTATGCTCATTTTTTTCGATGTGAGTCTTCGTTTCGAGCGCGACGAGCGCATTTTTCATGTCACGAGTACTTACGTGGATTGGCTCTTCATTACAAAATGCCCCTTTTCCCTTCTGTGCGTGGTACATTTTGTCGTTTAAAAAATCATAGATGACAGAAAATGTGACATGACCATTCTCAATGAGAGCAATCATGGATGTACAGAATGGCATTCCACGAGAGTAGTGCATGGTGCCGTCTATTGGGTCCATGAGCCAAAATTTCTCGGCATTTCTATCGCCACCCGCTTCTTCGCCTACGAACGCAATGTCCGAAAACTTTTTCGCAAGGGCAAGAGACATCCGTTTCTCAACCTCAATATCAATCGCCGTCACGATACTCCATGCCGAATCATCTTTCTGATGTATCGCCTCTGCTTTTCCCCAATTCGAGACCATCAACTCCCGCATGTCGCGCAAACACGGCCCAACAGTTTCGATGTAGTTCATTGCGTAGTAGTATACATCTCACGAATGATATGAAAGCCGTGCTATTTGATGTCGACGGAACGCTTCTGAATACGCACGAATTTATCGTGAGTGCGTATGAACATGCACTTGCTAGCATTGGAAGACCCGTAACGCGTAGTGAGGCCGAGGCGTACTTACTTTTGGGAAAGAATCTTCGTGCAACGTATGCGCACATGATGCCCGACGAAGACACCGAACTCCTAGCCACCCGTCACCACGAATTTCAACGAGATCGTTTTCATTTGATTCAACCGTTTAACGGAGCGCGAGAGGTATTGAATGCGTTGAAAAACTCCGGGCAGAAGCTCGCTGCCGTGACGAATCGTGCGCGCGCATCGGCTTTACCTTCACTTGAAAACGCAGGTCTAAGAGATTTTTTTGACGTATTCGTCTGTCCTGAAGATACATTACGAACCAAGCCTGACCCTGAGCACATCCACACCGCACTTCGCGCACTAGGACGAGAAGCAGAAAATGCGTGGATGGTTGGCGACACAGCAGTTGACATCGAAGCTGCCCATGCGGCGAACGTGCGTTCAATCGGAATTTCTCACTCGAAACAGGAAGGTATCCGAGAATCCCGTCCGCATCACGTCGTATTTTCCTTGCCTGAGATACTTCCTATCGTTTTGATGGAAAATACTCGCGACGATGTTCAGCCGTAACATAGCGCATCGTCCCTGATTCCCCCCGAATGACGAGTGAATGCGTTGTGATTGTCGTGTCTGAAAAACGAACTCCTTGGAGAAGTGGGCCGTCTATCACTCCGGTCGCCGTGAAGGTCAGTGACTTTCCTTTGGCAAGCGTATCGACAGAGTAAATTTTCTTTTCATTTAGTCCATGTTTCTTTATAAGCGCAGCATGTTTTTCATCTTTCGCTTTGAATCGGCACAAGAGTTCCCCTCCGAGCGTCTTCATCGCGGCTCCCGCAATCACTGCTTCTGCAGAGCCGCCTATAGTGATTAACAAATCAATGCCACTGTGCGGTACGCAAGTCGCGATTGCTCCTGCGACGTCACCATCGGTAATAAGTCGAATGCGCGCGCCCGCTGCACGCGTCTGGTCGATAATGTACTGATGGCGGTCGCGCTCAAGTGTGAGCACTGTCATGTCTCCTACCTTTTTTCCAAGTGCCTTGGCTACTTTTTTAATATTAGTCGCAATAGGGGCATCAATATCAATGACACCTGCCGCCTTTGGCCCAACGCCGATTTTCTCCATGTACGTGTCAGGGGCTTCGAGAAGTGAGCCGCGCGGACCCGCGGCGATAACTGAAAGCGCGTTGTAGCGACCATACGCAACGCTGTCTGTACATTCCAAAGGGTCAACCGCCAAATCCATTTCAGGCTTTCCACCTTTTCCTACAATTTCTCCGGTATAAAGCTCGGGTGATTCATCTTTGCTTCCCTCGCCCACGACGATGCGTCCGGAAAAATCTATTTGATTAAATCGGTCGCGCATTTCATCAACTGCCGCGCCGTCCGCCAACTTTCCTTCGCCACGGCCAATCCACGCCGCCGCGGCTATCGCCGCGGATTCTGTTACTCGGACAAATTCCAATGCAAGATTTCTGTCCATGCGTTTTTAATTATGAATAAACGCTAGTGTGCTTCGTGCGGGTTCATTACAGCAAGCTTGACGAAGAAAAGGATGAGCATCGCAAACACGAGTCCTTGAATGATGCCGATAAACATTTCAAACGCCATTAACGGGACCGGTAGGAGGTACGGCACGAAAAAGGCCACAACGGCAATCAAGACTTCTCCCGCAAATATGTTCCCAAAAAGACGGAATGAGAACGAGACGAGTCGTGAGACTTCAGAGATAAGTTCAATGAGTCCGGCAATGAAATTTATTGGCGAAGAGAAGTTGATGAATTTACCGGCGTACGCAAAAAACCCAAGTGTTGCGACACCTGCAATTTCAATCGCCATAACTGCAATGATGGTGAGGCCAAGCGTCATATTGAGGTCGGTATTCATTGAGCGGAACAATGGGACTGTTTCTCCATCACCATTCACGACGGTTATGCTGCCAATACCCGGCGTAAATTCAGTCATGTTTGCAAGAGCGATAAAGAGAAATACCGTCACAATGAGAGGGAAAAATGTGCGTGCTCTTTCACGACTTTCGAACGTAGATGCCATGTAATCATATGCGCCCTCAAAGAGCGTTTCAAAAAAAGCTTGCACACGACCTGGAATCATCTTGAGACGACGGGAGGTCATCATGGCGATGACGATAAGGAGCCCGGCGATTATCCATCCCGTAAGGAGCGTATTGGTAATAGGGAGTCCCATAAAATCGCCAATTTTTTCCGCAGAAAGCGCGATATGAATGCCGCTTCCCTCGTGAGCATCCTCCGTTTCGTGTGCGTCCAGCGCTGTAACTGAATGCGCGTCAAGGGCCGTCTCGTTTTCTTCGTGAATAACCGCCTTTTCTGTGGCTTTTGCTGCCATAGGTGAATGGCGGCATTCTAGCACGTATTTTTCATTTTTCGAGTGACTTTATCCACGCTCGAATAGCCATCTCGACCTGATTTTCTGACTCCTTAAAGCTATGTCTGGCGCCTCGGATAGCGATGAATTTTGACATATTTGTCGATAGATGTTCCTCAAACCATTGGGTGACCTTTTTTGTACCGAATGTGCAGTACTCATCTTTCTCCGCCCAAAGAGCGAGAATCGGTTGTCGGACCTTTCGCAGTACTACCGGTCGTTTCTTGGATTGTGTGTAGCTGAAAATCTCTTCAACGCTTCCCGGTGTATACAAAGAAAGAAATCGCTGTGCGTCTACAATTTCCGGCCATACTTTCTCCGGCAGAAGTTCATGTTTTTTGCCGCGTTTTATAAGAGTGCGTGCAAATTCAGTCGCCCGTGCCACCTT
>CAYIDY010000002.1:0-26750 GCA_964362305.1 uncultured Candidatus Saccharibacteria bacterium
CCACCGCCGCCCCCCCCCCCCCCTGTCACAATTACCTGCGCGAACTTAATACCTGCCGGCGCAGTCCATGTACCAACACCAGCTGTCGTCGATGCGTAAATCTGTACGCCATCGGCGCCACTGTCGAGACACGTTCCGTTTATCGATACACAACCACCTGCCAATTCGATTCCTCCTATAAATGTTGACGTACCACTTCCCGTGACATTAAGGCGAGTTGTTGCAAGACCACCGGAGAACGTCGAAGTCGAATTTGTGCCCGTCACATTTACAAATCCTCGAATTGTTGAAGTGCCCGTCGTGTTTCCCTGAATCGTTGTCGTTGCGGTGCGACCGATAGCAACATAATCGAGTGCGGAGACGGCTGTTGTGGACGCGCCAGAGAAAACCTGAAGACCCGTCCACGTGTTTGCATTTGCGAGATTCAAGCTAACTTGCACGTTTCCTGACGTTGGCGTGATGGTCACCGACGAGTTCGCTGCAGAAACGGAAGTCACACCACCGATACAGTTTCCATTGATTGCAAAACAACCACTTGCGATGTCGATACCACGTACAGCAGTTGATGTGGCTGCGCCGGTGAGGGCGAGCTGCGAAGCGGCGAGCCCTCCTGAAAATGTCGATGTCGAGTTCGTGCCAGCGACATTAATGAATCCTTGTACTGTAGACGTGCCGGTCGAATTACCCTGAATCGTCGTTGTACCATTTCGGCCGACAGCCAAATAATCAAGTGCACCAACGGCTGTTGATGACGCGTTTACAAATGTTGTCTGTCCTGAAATTGCCAACGATGATCCCAATGAGAGAGCGCTATAGAACGTCGAAAGGCTTGGCGCGAAGTTTGCAACGCCACCTACGGAAAGAAGTGTGCCCGGCGATGTCGTGCCAATACCGACAAGACTCGAGAAGTAAGAGCTGCCGATGACTTGGAAAATAGTACTTGTCGAAGATGTTGCGCTCGCTCCAACGACGACGACATCCGACACATCTGCCGGAAACAAGTATAAATCGTTCGTTGAGGTAGACCATGCACCAGCGCCACCGCCTCCTCCTCCCGTCAGATCTGCTTGCCACGAAGGAACTCCTGCAACGAGCTTGAGAACGGTTCCGTTTGCTGCAACAGGAAGGCGTGTAAGCGCGTTGGCGCCTGATGCGTACAAAATGTCCCCTGCAGAATATGTTGTTTGTCCGGTACCTCCGCGCGTCTCGCCGAGTGTTCCTACCGTGTCAGAAAGCGCGATGCCCAAAGAACTTGTTGCTTGTAACTGGTAACCACCGGAACCGTTGCCGAGAAGCAGTTGACCAAAAGTAGGGCTCGAAGTAATTCCTGTTCCTCCCTTTGATACATCGAGCGTTCCGCCGATGCTTGCGAGCGTCGATGTTGATTGCCATGTTGGCACGCCGTTTACGAGAGAGAGAACTTGGCCATTTGTTCCTACGGTAGTTGTCGCAAGTGCTCCCGTTCCGTTTCCGAAAAGAACCGCGCCGGAAGCAACACTCGCCCACCCAGTACCACCATTCGTCACACCCAATACTCCAGTAACTTCGGTTGCAAGATTCACAAGACTCGCGGTAATAGCGCCCGCTGCCGCTTTCAACACCCCCGTCAAATTACCAATGGAAAGCGAGCCGAAGAATCCTTGTGTTGACGACGCGTAGACTGCAGAAATGTTTGTCGTCGAAGCATTTCCAAAAGTTTGCAGTGCAGTAAATGTATTTGCCGTGTACGTTTTCGCAATCGTGCTCGAAGAGTCGGCGAAATGCATCGCAGAAGTAGTAGAAAACGTGCCAAGAATTCCAAGAGACGATGTTGCGACAAGGTCATACCCGCCGAGTGCATTTCCAACGAGAATTTCTCCGTACTCTGGCGCAGTTGTCGTTCCCGTTCCCCCGTCATCTATTCCCATGACGCCGGTGTACGGGCCATATTCATAGACGATGACAACACCATTTGCACCCGCTCCACCCGCCGCACCCGTTGTTGTGTCTCTGCTTGTAGCACCTCCACCACCCGCTCCATACACTACTGCCGCTGCACCGGCAGCGCTCGCAGCGGTGGTGTTTGCCCCACCTGAACCACCACCACCCCAGTAACTCGCACCACCATCACCACCTTTCAAGTTGGTTGCATCACATGTACCTTGAATACCACTTCCACCTCGAATATTTAAATTCCCGCCAAAACCATTGCCGCCTGCACCTCCTGCACCAATCGCCGCCGCTGATGCACAACCGGTGACGTTCGTTACGTTTCCTGCGCCAAGTGCTCCTCCCGTTGAAGAGGCAAAAGTACTAAACCATGACGGCCCCCCTGTCCCACCCGCAGTCCCTGTGTTTGCGCCAGCAGTTCCACCTTGACCAACAACAACCTGAATACTTGTTGTGCCAGTGAGATCGACAAACACTATAGAGGTTCCTCCCGCACCTCCAGCTCCTGCAACAATCTCGTTTGTTGTGTCCGGAGAGTCTGCGCCACCACCTCCTCCACCAGCACCTGTTACAACTACTTGCGCCGTTACAGCTCCAGCAGATGGCACATATGTTGCCGTGCCCGGAGTTGTAAATGTTTGAATGTTAACGAGTACCCCGCTGCTATCCCCCGGTGTAGCGCCTACACACTCTCCGTCAATTGAGAAACATCCCTCTGCGATATCAATACCTGCCGCGAAGGTACTCGTCGCCGTCCCCTGAACAATTAATTTTCCGGTCGTTGTTGCGTTGCCTCGGACGGTGAGTCCGCCTGCAGCCGTCCCGTTTCCAATTGTTGATGATGCATTGGTAAGGAGTCCGTTCGTAAAGATAAGTACAGAGGTTGTTGCGTTCCCGGGGAATGGGTCTAAACCACCACTGTCAGTGCCACAGGTAAGAACCCCGAGCGCACTTGCCTTCACGTCACAGTTTACTGCGTTCAAGCTGGATACTATTAATTGTGTTGTTGAGGCCGTGCCAGAGACGGAGAGATTGGTTGTCGTTGCATTTGTAGTCGTTGTGTTTCCGAAAATGTTTCCTCCTGTCCAAATGTTAGAAGAATACATTTTCGGAATTGTCGTTGATGCGTCTATAAAGCTTGCAGCGAAGTAGTTGGCCGATGTTGTGGACCACGAGAGACCTACTGATGCGAGATATACAGCAGATGTTGTTGAGAAGAAGTTTCTTTCTGCCTTCCAGGCGTCCGCAGATGTTGTCGAGAATGAAAGTCCCGCCGAAGTAAAGTACGCCGCAGAAGTCGTGGAGAAAAAGTTATTGACGGCTTTCCATGCGTCCGCTGATGTGGTCGCCCACGAGAGCCCCGCTGAAGTAAAGTAGGCAGCACTCGAAGTTGAGAATGAGTTCGCCAAGTAATTGCTCCCCTCTCTACCATCAAATGTACCTGTCCAGTCCCCTGTCTTCTCGATGAGGTTTCCGGAAATACTTGTCGTTGCGACAACGCGGCCAGTCGCATCTGTCGTAAGAACAGTGCTTGGGAGCGTCGTAATCGCAAGATTTGTAGTCGTCGCGTTTGTTGACGTCGAGTTCACCGTAATGAAATTTGTCGACGTGAGGTTCGTAATCGTCGCAACCGCTGCAGTGAGCGAATCTGCAATCGCTGTCGTGAATCGTGCGAGCGTTGAGAAGAACGACGTCGTTGTTGCGTTGGTAATGGTTGCATTCGTGCCACTCAAGTTCGCGACCGTTGAAGAACCAAATGCCATGAGGCCGCCATTGAAGGTGAGGAGCGTTGAGGTGGCGCCGTTTGTGAATGCGTCTTGGAGTGTTGTGCCTGAGTTGTCCGTTCCACAGATGAGGACACCTGCTGCGGTAGCTTTGACGTCACAACTTACGGCGTTCAAATTCGAAACAACGAGTGCGGAAGTGGATGCGGTACCTGAGACTGCGATGTTGGTCGTGGTCGCATTGGTTGTCGTGGTGTTTGCGAAAATGTTGCCTGCAGTAAATACGTTTTGCGTATATGTCTTTGGCATAGTTGTCGAGGCATCGGCGAAGTGTGTAGCCGACGTTGTAGACCAAGACAAACCAACAGACGCGAGATATGTTGCGCTCGATGTTGAGAAAAAGTTGTTCGATGCTTTCCATGCATCAGCGGAAGTCGTTGACCAAGAAAGTCCAACGGACGCAAAGTAGGCCGCGGAGGTTGTTGAGAAAAAGTTTTGCGTGCTCTTCCAGAAGTCGGCAGAGGAAGAGGAGAACGAGTTTGCGATGAGGTAGTTCCCTTCGTATCCGTCCAGAGTGCCCGTCCAATTGCCTGTTGTGTCGATGAGGCTCGAAGAAAGTGATGTCGTCGCAACAACACGACCATTTGCGTCTGTCGAAAGAAGTGCATTCGTCACGCTTGAGATAGCAAGATTCGTCGTTGTCGCGTTTGTCGAAGTTGAGTTAGTAGCAATCACGTTCGTCGATGTCAGATTGGCGACTGAAGCGACTGACGCGGTGAGCGAGTCCACAACGCCTGTCGTAAAGCGCCCGAGCGCGGCGAAGAATGTCGTCGACGTTGCATTCGTTGATGTCGTGTTCTGGAACACGTTCCCGCCAGTAAACGTGTTGTCACCGTACGTCTTTGCGATAGTAGTTGAAGCATCGGCAAAATATGTTGCGGACGTAGTCGAGAACGCTGCTCCTTGGTTCTGGAGAAGGAAGTAGTTTGCGGATGTCGTTGAGAATGAAAGACCTGCCGACGCAAAGTACAGAGACGATGAGGTGGAGAAGAAGTTGTTGACTGACTTCCAGTAGTCGTTGGAGGTCGTTGAGAACGCGAGGCCGGCGTTTGCGAATGCAAGTGCTGAGGTAGTAGAGAACGAATTTGCAAGGTAGTAGCTGCCTTCAAATCCGTCGAAAGTGCCGGTCCAGTTCCCTGTCTTTTCGATGAAGTTGCCGGAGATTGATGTGGTGGCAATCACACGACCGGTAGCGTCGGTTGAAAGAACAGCGTTTGTCACGCTTGTGATGGCAAGGTTCGTTGTCGTTGCATTCGTTGATGTCGCGTTGGTGGTGATGATGTTGGTTGCGTTCAAGTTGGTGATGGTGGCAACCGCTGCAGTGAGCGAATCAGCAATCGCTGTCGTGAACCGTGCGAGCGTAGAGAAGAATGATGTCGTTGTTGCGTTGGTAATGGTAGCGTTCGTACCGTTCAAGTTCGCAACGGTTGATGAACCAAATGCCATGAGGCCGTTTGAGAATGTGAGCATGGTAGTTGTTGCTCCGTTGACGAACGGGTCTTGCACGGTCGTGCCCGCGTTGTCTGTCCCACAGATGAGAACACCTGCTGCGGTTGCCTTCACATCGCAGGATGCGGCATTCAAGTTTGAGACAATAAGGCCCGTTGTTGAGGCGAGACCAGAAACCGATAGATTGGTTGTCGTCGCGTTTGTCGTTGTTGTATTTTGAAACACATTGCCGCCGGTGAAGGTGTTGTTCGTGTACGTTTTTGGAATCGTGCTGGACGAATTGATGTACGAGTTCACTCGGTCGTTTGTGTAATACAAGTTATTCGTTCCTTCATCGAGCGCGTCGGTTGTGGTACCCGCAAGGTCAGAAGCAAACAAAAGCGTCGAGTAGTATCGGTTCGTTATGCCTTGTGCGAGTCCGTCTGTGGTTGTCGCGTACCATGCGATGAGTGACAATTTTGCATCGAGTGCCGCCTGTAAATCAGTCTGGTTTGAAAGTGTTCCGGTAATATTTCCCCATGTCGCGCTCTGAATACCAAGAGAAGAAGTTGCGATAAGGTCATACCCACCGAGCGCATTTCCTACCAACACTTCTCCGTAACCGGGCGCAGTCGATGTTCCTGTACCTCCGTTTGTAATGCCAAGAATTCCGGTGACTTCACTTGCGAGGTTTACAAGCCCTGTCGTGACAGCCCCACCCGCGGCACGCAAGACGCCACTCAAATTCCCCACCGAAAGCGAGCCGAAGAATCCTTGCGTCGAAGATGCGTACGTAGAAGTAATGTTGGTCGTTGAAGCATTTCCTACCGTCAGTTTGTTCGACAAAACGAGCGAGTACGTGGACGATGCAAATGTTACTGCGCCCGTTGACGTTGCAAGACTCCAATACCCTGAAATCCCTCCTTGCGAGCCGCCGTAACTTTCGAGCGCAACCGCCGCATCAACATATTTTGGAAACACGAGTACAGAAATTTGTCCGGTGCCGGGACCACTCCACGTCTCAAGCGCCTGCCCCAAGGTGTAGCCGGAAGATACCAATTTCACACCGACGCCCGGTGTTGTGCTCGCTGCGATAAAACTTCCCGCCGGAATTGGACCATTTGCATCACTTACCGTCGTTTCGATGACACCCGCAAAGCCCACAACATATGCGTTTGGAGTACCTTCAAGATTTGCATTTCCTACAAACGCGGGGTTGTCAGACACAACACCAATGAGCGATTGCCCGGCGACAGCGAGCTGGTACTCGCCACTTGAGTTTAGTGACACGAGGTCGCCGACACTCGCTGCAGAATTCAAAACCATATATTCAGCAAAGTCGGCGGCACCGGAAGTTTGCGTGATACCCGTCCCTGCAGTCGAGAGGCGGAGAGAGCCGACGCCAATGCCGCCGCGGTCGCTATTGTCGCCAACGGTGTTTATGTATTCGATAAAGCGCGGGCATGTAGATGCGGAAGTACAGGTTGTTCCAAATCCCGTACGCATATTGAGGCGTAGAATATTTGTACCGGAACTTAACGTTGGGTTTGTGTTGGTGACCGCGAGCACCGCAGTCCCTGTTGCGCTCGTAGCAGCCGTTGTCGACCCCATGATTGAAACCTGATACGAGGAACTTGCGAACCCTATTTGGAGACGTCCGTTTATTGTTGAAGTCGCGGTGGATGTGGCGAGAAAATTCCCTGTGATGAAGCGACCCTCAGCGGTCGTCGACGCTAGACGTGCGCTCGTTGTCGCCGTGATATTCCCGAACATACCCGAAAGCGCGGTGAATGCCGACGCAAAGAGATTTGTTGTCGTCGCATTCGTTGTCGTCGCATTTGTCACGACTGCATTAGTTGCCGTTAGGTTTGTAATGGTGGCAACCGCAGCAGTCAAAGAATCGACTATGCCGCTCGTAAAGCGTGCGAGCGCGGAGAAGAATGTTGTCGACGTTGCGTTTGTGACTGTCGCGTTGGATGAACTTAAGTTCTGAATTGTTGACGAGCCAAATGCAATCAGTCCGCCTGAGAAAGTGAGAAGCGACGTCGTGGCATTCGATGGGAATGGATCTACCCCACCGCCGGTTGCATCCGTGCCGCACGAAAGAACGCCCGCGGCATTCGCTTTAACATCACAACTTGCGGCGTTCAAGTTCGAAACAATGAGTCCAGATGTTGATGCGAGACCAGAAACATTGAGACTCGTTGTTGTCGCATTCGTCGTTGTCGTATTTCCAAAAATGTTCCCGCCGGTGAATGTATTCTCTCTGTACGTCTTAGGAATTGTTGAAGAAGCATCTGCAAAGTACGCTGCACTCGTCGTCGAAAAAGAATTTGAAAGGTAGTAGTTGCCCTCCTGCCCATCAAAAAGACCTGTCCAGTTCCCAGTAGTATCGATGTAATTCGAGGAAATGCTTGTCGTCGCAACGAGAGTTCCATCAGCATTGGTCGAGAGAAGCGCGCTTGCAAGGCTCGTTACTGCAAAATTTGTCGTCGTCGCGCTTGTGGTCGTCGCGTTTGTCGCGATGAAGTTCGTCGTCGTGAGATTTATGATTGTCGCAACAGTAGCAGAAAGCGTTTCGATAATGGCGCTTGTGAAGCGCCCCAGTGTCGCAAAAAAAGTTGTTGACGTTGCGTTGAGAATGGTTGAACTTGCCGCTGTAACGTTTCCGGCAAAGGTTGCGTTCCCCGCCTGAGTGATTTTGTTTGCTGAACTAAAAAATTGAATGTCGCCCGTCACTTGTCCGCCGCCCTGAAGGGTGAGTGTGTTCGATGTCGTTGCGTTAAGAAACGGATTCGTGTCGCCGAGAATGAGACTTCCTGAAGAAAGAACGGGGATCTGATTCCCACTTGCATACTGCGCGGCAAGAAACCCTCCAACGGTTCCCGCATTCAGTGCGTATCCTGACGCATGTATTCTTTGGCGAGGAGAAAGTGTCTCAAATACTTCACCGCCGTCGCCAAACGCACAGGTTGGACCAACTTTCGTCGCAACATCAACCTGGACGTAAATCGTGTCAGTATCCTGAAAATTAAAGTCGAGGAGGTCGCCACCTACGTTTGTGTCTCCGATGCCAACGCTGAAGACGCCATTTTTTACCGATGCTGTCGTCGTCGAGGGACTGGTAGCGGGCCACAATTTTGTGCCCGTCCCTACCGTCGCGGTATCGTACAAAGAAAATTTAAAGCAGTATTCAGTTCCACCGCCACCGAGGAGTACGCCGTTTGCGTCCATGAGTCGGCCTTGGTAGTTGATTATTTTTGGGACCCCGGTCGCTGCAATTGCTGGGCCGATTGGCAAAAGTGCGAGCCCTATTACACCCAAAAGTACGGCTAAGCCGTACCCTGTTTTAAGCACAATGTTTCTCCCTCGGTGTGTCATATTTCCCTAGAATTCAGACGCTCCAAAGATTTCTGCTCTATCTTGTGATCGATACTGACCGCAAAGACATACCCCAAGAACAGAACGAAAATCGTGAAAAGAGTGATGGCAAACCACACAAATCCGCTGTACAGGATTGCAAGGCGCTCTACGGTAAAGAAATCTTGGAAAGTCGGCATCTTCCCTTCATTCTCGACCTTCCGTGTTCCCTTCAAGTACTTCTCAAGAGCGTCTTCCGTCGTCACCCATACGACATGCTGAAAGACCTGCTTACCGTCCAGCTTCCCACTTCGAATGAGCTGGCCAATGTAATCAGCAGAGTACCCGGTTATTTCCGCGGCCTCCTTCAACGATATGTATTCTTTTTCCTTGCTAACACGCATATCTCGAGGGTCGAGACAGCTCCAACTAGCTCATCTCGGCACTCGAGAATGCTCACGACTAACAAGTGAAATCGTACCTCGACTATCGAGATTTTCAAGCCCCCCGTGTGTATATCTTGTCCTTGTTTTGAGCCAAGAAATTCGGGAGTAGTTATCCCTATTGGAGCGATATTTCGTGGACTGATTTAGTATCAAACAAGTACAATGATGTGATGCCTCGGATTTTCATGAATGTTTGGGTAATTCTCTCAGTCTTAGCCGTTCTTGTATTAAGCATATTAGGGGGGTGGTGGTACTGGAACAATCGCGGACCTCAGCTAGACGAACTGGTGCTCACGGCATTTATGAATGCTGAACTCACCAGCGCCTACGCTCAGGAGGTCGTTACCGAAACCGACATCGAAGACCGACATATACGTGTTGCGGGCACTTACGTACTCGATGATACTAATAAGCACTACTCGTCCCTGGCTACGACAGAACTCGCGCTTCCCGATGGAACCGTGCATTCTTTTGACCTCCATACGATAACCATTGGTGACACCATGTACACGCGCGTTCTTTCGAAGAGTCCAGCATTGAACCTGACAGTTCCCGCATCGGGAGAGTGGAAGCAATTTACGACCACTGCGATACCGGCAGAATACCGAGAAATTTCAACACCCCGTCCCCCTATCGATAACCTCACCTTGTTTAAAAAGAACGGTGAGTACTTAATCATCAAAGACGGAAGACGGGATGAGGAACGAAACGGTGAGCGCCTGGCCCGATACACGTTTAACCTCTCCTCACTCGCATTTACTGAAACGACGGGGCCGGTAAGCATGATTGCTGAGCGCGTTGGCGTGCATGGCACGGTGGACGTATGGGTCCGGGAATCTGACAAACACATTCGCTACATCCGCCTTGCAAACCACCCCTACACGTCGGAAACTAAGATTACGACAAGTCCCCTTCCTCCGATTACGGCCCCTTCTGGAGCTCTCGAGGAGTGATACACTTTGCATATGAAGCATTTTGTGCGGAAGCACAAAAAAAAGATAATTGTTGGGCATGGAATTGCTACGGTGCTCTTCCTTCTGTCTACAACGCTGCTTTTGAGTGAAGATGATGCAGTGATGTTTTTCACGCCGTATGGTTCCACCGTACTTCCGTTAAGAGAAACGACCGATGTGGACATACAGATAACAACGAAGATCCCCCTGAACGCCGTTGGGGCGACATTTGTTTTTCCGAACGACATGATTGAAGTAGTAGGTATTAGCAAAAAAAAATCGTTTTTAGATTTGTGGACAGAGGATACTATTATCCGAAGTGAGGTGGGTGAAATTGTATTCAGCGGTGGAACTCTTGCGCCGGGAGGACTTGTCGGCTCTGGTACTGTTCTTACCCTGACCCTTCGTGCCAAAAAAGTTGGCGACGCGGTACTTGAGCTCCGCAACACGCAGGCACTCGCAGGTGATGGCAAAGGAACCTCAATACAACACGTGGCACGCTCGATTACTTTCACTATCCCTGAAGTTGCGATTTCGGCGCCAAGTAGTGGAGGTTCTTCTGAGAGCGCCACTGCGCTCATTTCACCATCTGCTGATTTCGATACCGATGGAAAAATATCGATACGGGACGCATCAATCCTCCTCGTTCAATTCTTACGCCCGTACCAAACAAAATACGACCTCGACATGGATGGATCGGTTGGAATGTCCGACCTATCGATTGTCTTATCAAAATTTTAACGGTGTTTAGTTACCGTGTGACGATGGACTATATATGCTCCCGATAGTGCAGCGATGATTAAGAATGCAACATAGGGAAAAAGAGTCGTGATGAGATCGGTTGACGGTACAACAGAGGCGGCAAGGCCAGCGGAGCGGACGTTGATTGCTATGCGATCTGAATGGGGTCCGGGGACACCATAGGCGTCTTCGACGGCAGCCCAAATGCGGTAGACCCCTTCGTCTGCAGCGCGTGGGGCGGTGAAGGTAAATGAACCGTCCGCATTACTGGAGACGCTATGCATGGTTTCCTCATTCCCCTTTTGGAGCCATACGATGAGACGCGCTGAGGGGTCGGTTGTTCCTTGCACAACGATTTGTTCTCCCGCGTGAATGCTTTGTTCGAATTGGGTAAACAGTGGTGGTGGTGCAGGAACACTGATAATTTCTGGAGGATCTGCCGATTCTAGCGAAGCGCTTCCGAGTATTGGACGAACGAGTTCGCGCGGCGCAACAGTGTACACACCGGATTTCATGCTCGTGATAATGTTTGAACCATCTTGAACTGCGAGCATCGCTCCTGCGGCAAGATGGGCATTTGCAGAGGCGTCGCGAAGCGCTTTGAACGTGACGGTAACTAAGAGGCCGTCGCTTCCGGTAAATGTGCCGCCCGTCCAACCGGAAAAGGCAATTGAGCCCTCGGTATTGGAGAAAGAGGGCTCGGTTGAGAACGAAGAAAGTATGGAATTTTGCGTAGAGATTGTTTCAACAGCAAGCGCGGTCGGGTTAAAACTAAGTTCCGCTTCTACGGCGTTGATGGGCACGCCGCCGCTGTCTGCCAATACTTTTACTTCAAAAATTTCCCCTATGTTATACGCGCCACGCTCCGGCAACATGTAGAGCGTGCCGTCTGCCGCCTGCGCCACGATGGGAAACAAGAGAAGCAGCACCGCTACAAGCAAGTTCATGAATGTGGCGGGGGGGCCACCCTTCCCCTTCGTTCAAAGGCCACAAATGCGCCCCCTACAAGAATAAGTGCTAGGAGTGCGAGTGCAACGGAAGCAAAATCGAGTTCAAGCCCTAAGCGTGGAGGTGCAGAGCCTGGGACATATTCACCCATACGGATGTTTCCTGCTTTATCGATAGCGCGAATTTGAATGCCTGAGAGCGATTGGTCGTACAGTTTGTGCGGGCTTCGCGTCTGCACCCATGCGCCCCGCTCAAAAATTTCATAGTGTGAGAGTCCGCTCTGCTTGTCGACAGTCGAGAAGACTGCATAGTATCTGCCACCAAACACGCCACGTGTTGACTCAATTTGAATTGTAAATGCGTCCGGTAGAATTGTATCGTCGCGAACTTCGGTGAGCCATTCGTTTGCCTGAAGTGTCGGTTCCACCTGAAGACCAATGGTCGCGTTTTGCGTCGTTAGCGAGGCTTCGGTACCAAGGCCATCATGTAAGTAGACTTTCGTTTGGTCGGTTACGATGATTTCAGACTTCTTCTCCCCCGCATCAATCACGGTAAAGACTATTTTTCCTATGACGTTACTTAAAGAGGGGTCACCTTGAATTCTGCCGCAGTAGCCGCCAGGGATGCCACCTGAAAATGTGATACGCCCCCCTTCAGTATCAATTGAGGGTTCCTCGACCCAAAGCGAAAACAATGAATCTCCGCGACTAAAGTCGACGGCACGCAAGCTTTTCGTGGGATAAATAATGTTTACTGACGCGGCGTTGATGCACTCTCCCTGATTATCGATGCGAATATTCGCGATGAAGGTGTCTCCAACGCCATACGCTTGCGCGCCTGCATCAACATAGAGCATCGCCGCATGAGAAAAGATGGGAGCGGAAAAGACAAAAACCGCGAGGAGGAGGAACATGCGCTGCATACTCACAGTATAACGTGAATTCATACTACCCCGTCCAATTAAACAACATAATTGAGAAGTCACCCAGATTTACTCTGCCGTCAGAATTAAAGTCCGGTCGTTCGTTTTCTGTGTTCCAGCTCAATAGGAATATCGAGAAGTCAACGAGGTTCACTTTTCCATCGCCGTTTAAATCCGGTGATTTGTCTTCAAGGGGGGATTCGCCTCCGACATAAAAATTCACAGAACGGCCAAATCCGCTTTTCGTGGTACTTCCTAGCTCAAATGCAGCGCGCACTAAATGGTAGCCAGTTGTGAGTGATGCCGTGTCAACTTGAAGTGCCCATGCCCCACTTCTATCAGTCTCGGAAGTGAATTCGACGGGACCGTTGAAAATTTGGGCAATAATACCCGCTGATGGCACTGATTGGCCAGAAATAATCAGTAGTTCACCAGGCGCAATTTGTTTTTCACTTACGCGCGCGGTCGGAGGAATAAAGATATTGGCTACCGTGGTGACGGCGCTTTGGACGACATCGAAGACGAATGATGCGGTAAGAGAATCCGTTCCCGCTCCATCACGCGACCAAAAACCAAACGTTGCGGTACCTGGTGTGATTTCTGTCGTACTGAAACTGAAATTTGCATTTGAGTCGGCCCGTACAACGCCAATTGCTTTTCCATCGAGCAAAATGGTTACGTCACGATTTGGAAACCCTTTTCCTCTCAAAACGACCTTTGTCTCTGTTTGTGATGTGATTACTCCCTGCGTGCCCCCGGGAATATTGGGGGTACTCCCTACTTGTGGTGCGCCTCCACCTCCTGGAGGTACCGACGCGAGTGCTTCACACTGTGTGTTGCACAAATCAGTGTCGTCAGTGTCTGCGTCGTCACACTCCTCTTCATATCTCGCCTGCAAAATTCCATCACCACAGTAGGGGCCAAACGACGCACAGCCGGGCGCACAATGACGCTCAGCTGTTGAGGAGCCATATTCTCCTAAGTTATTGCCTGTACCATCGTCGCAAACCTCCTCGGTCGTTTGCACGACACCGTCGCCGCAAATAAGGATGGTTGCGGTGGTTGGTAAATCTACCGCCTGTACCGAGTGGCTACAGATAAACACCGAAACGATTATTCCTGCACAGAGAATGCCAAATGCCTGCGCGTAGTCCTGTGCCCGCTCAAACAGAGGCATACGAGTTTACGAGTAGAGCGCCGTTTTTCCACGAGATGACCCTTTTCTTCGGTCCCGGAACATGAGTACAACCCCAACGAGAAGAATGATTGGGAACGACCCAGCGGCTGCCACTTTAAGTTTGTCTTCTAGTGAAAGTCCGTCAAACCCATATCCCTCGTAGCCTGCAACCGCACCGATAGCGGCAATACTGACATTAATTTCGTTCTCTTGAGCAATCTCATCTCCTTTGTATATCGTGTACTTGGCAATGTACTTTCCCGCTGTGAGACGTGTCGGTAATTCCGCAACAATTTCATCATTCCCAAACGGCGGAACTTTCTTGAGCTTGTTTGTGTTCTCCGTCGTCTCAATGAGCGTTTCTCCTTGATTGTCGTAAATATCAAACTTTACCTTTGTCGGACCATATTCAGTGTTCCCCGTATTCTCAACCGTTATGTAAAAGCGGATTTTTCCTGGAAAAAAAAGCCCCCACTTGCGCCGCCCTTCTTCAAGATCGTCGATGCGAATTTTTCGCACTTCAAAATCGTAGATTTTATCGACAACTTCAATATCGACGTCGATTTGCGCACCGAGCGCTATCGACACTCCGCCAGCCTCTGGTCGCGCATTGTCCGCAGGTGCGGTACGCACGCGAATCGCCCCCTTGTAGCGTGCATACGACGCGTCTTCTGGAACTGTTACGGTAATGACGATTGGCACCTGCTTTTCTCCTTTCGGCATGAGGAAAGACTGCCCTCTGTCTACAGAAAACCACGACTCAACTTCAGGAATATTCATCGTAATAGTCGTCGTTAGGTCGTCGGTCGGGTCTGAACGAACCAGTGTAATTTGCTGTTTGAACACTGTCCCGCGCGTGAGGCGGTTGTTGAACACATAGGGTGGTGAAATGCCGAACCCAGCGAGCGCTGGAGTCGCAGTGCCAGCGAATACGGCAGCGACTCCAATGATAGCGAATAGACGTGTTCCCCATCGCCCAGGACTCGACGGCTTTGTGTTTTGGCGTATCCCCATGTAAGTACCGCGAAAAAATTACCAGAAGTTGGCGTCACTCTTCTTCGCGGTGATGGTGTTCTGACCCGTGTAACTACCGGAGGTCGTAATGGCGGCAGGGATCGCAATACCCCAGTGAGTGTACTTAACTTGCACAGATGACGTAGCAGTCGTCTTTGGAATATTTATCAAAAGCTCCGCTGGCGTCGAGGACGCAGTGAGTGGGTATGCGGATACCGAACCATACAATACATTCGATGTCGCAAACTTCTGGTTTGCGACAAGAATGTCACTTCCAGTCTGATACCCGTTGTTGTCGCACGAGTCCGCCGTCGTCCATGTTGTACACATGGTGTCGCCGAAAAGATCTTGGTCGAGACCAATGTTTCCTACCGCACGCAAGTCTGTTGACGTGGCAAGCGAAGCGACGTTCGTGTTCGGTTCGAGTGAACCGTATGGAATTGAGGTCGAGCTCACGTCAAAGGCAAGAAAGGTGGCAAGTTCTTTTGGCGTCGAGCCCTCGGTAAGAGACGAAGTTGCAAAGTTATCATCGGCAATTTGGACTGATGCGCGCCAATTCTCTCCAAAATATTCCGTATCAGATGCGCCTGCACCTGTCGTCGGGTCCGCATTGAACCAAAGGCTGAAGTTGCACGTCCACGTGGAACTGTCGTCAGAGATACCGCTACATGAACCGCCGTCCTGAGTACATGATATTTCAGGACTAAAAATCGGCGATGCATTTACGTAGCAATGATTCGTATTGTATTCACTAGACTCATCACAACCCGACTGTGCAATCCCGGAACGGTAGATGTTCGAGATGACTGTCGCGATTTCATTTCCGGAACTAAGATTGACACAGCTGTTATTGTCTGATGCTGTAAATTTTACCTTGAATGGTCCAGATGTTGAGTTTGGCGTAAGCAGTGTCAACGGGTCTACAGCGGAGTCGGTGTCCTCGAGGCTAATCGTTGCACCCGTTACAGAAGGAGCAACGTTGTTTACCCTGAACGATGACGTGCTCGCTTGTAGCGTCGACGTTGCAGCATGATTATGCGTGTCGACAATGTAGACGAATGCATCATACAAACCATCGGGATACGGAGCAGCAAGTGTTGTCGAGGTGGCGGCGTTCGATGCAGTGAGCGTCGAGGTTGCCCACGTAGCCCCTGTACACGCACCACTCGCTAGCCCCGCTGTTTTACAAACAACGACACGAACTTGGTCGGTCGTTTCCAGTGAATCGTTATCGTATGACGTCGTTGTCCACGTCACTATCCCGTCCGGGTTTACGTTGCCGGAGTTAGCGAGTGAAGAAAATACGGGTGGGTGATTTACGACGAATGGCGATGAGCGACCCTCGTGACCATTGCCTTGTCTATACTCCGAGTTACATTTTGGTAAGCCTGAGTTCGCGTCACAAATCCACGCCCACCAATCATTTTTTTCGTTTGCAAAAGGAAACGTCTCTCTGGTTGTCGTTGCGGCAGTCGCACGCGCGGCGCTTGCAACAGCGCCCGAGACCGCCCACTGATTTGCTACACCCCCGTTGCATGACGGTGGATTGTTAGGGTTTGCCACCGGCGTACCATCCGTCTTACAGATAAGCAGGTAGTAATTGTCCCCACTTGAGTCGGTCCCCGTCGCATGCCAGGTAATGACACTGCCGGAGTTAGTTGGGGTCGATGTGGAAGACTCTGTCGTTTCTTCCGCGGCAACAGTCCAGGAAGGTGCGGTGTTGAGAACGGTGACCGACGTCGAAACATCATCTGCTCGCGCCTGCGGTACGTTTGTGTCGAACAAAATTACAAAGGCAAGGAGGCTAAAAATCGCGGCGCACAGCGTCGTTGAAATGACGATTTTTCCCGCACGTGCTTGGGAGTCTGGAGTGAACCCCAGTGTCCGCGCTACTGTGCGCACAAAATCTGCGACATAGTCCTCTCGCATAGTATGTGACCATGGTATCACCGCGTAAATCCTATACTTTTTCGTTTTGGCAATTGTGTGGATATCGAGCTCTCTCTCTTACTTTACGTTCCACGTTCCGTCTTTCACTTGTTGAATCAGGGCCGCCGCAGCTGACGCTGATTGAGGGATTGCTTTTTGAGTCTCTTCGAGTGAACGTATGGCGGCGTCCTTGTCTCCTGCCGCATACAAAGCCGCTGCTTCAGTGACCCGAGCCTTCGCATCGTCCGGGTGTTTCGCAACGTAGCGCGACATGATTGAGGCAACGATATCGTAGCGCCCCTGCGCAACATACGCTGCGAGTAGTCTTTGATCTGGCGTGTGGGTTCCATCGCTAATCTTTGCGCCTATTGGCTCTGCTTTTGAAATTTCACCCGAACTGATGAGTGCAAGTGAGTACAGAATCGCCGCTTCCTGGTACTCAGGAGCTGACAGGTACGCCGCTTCGAGAAGTGTTGCGGCTTCAGCGGAATTTCCGCGTGCCAGAGCATTCATCGCAAGTTGGAACGTGATTGCCTGCTTACCAGGGGAGTTTTCGTGCGCCTTTTGAAGAGCGACTCGTGCGCCCTCGTGGTCACCAAACGTGTCTTTGAGGATTCCTAAAAAGAATGGGAAACGCGAGCTCCCGGGCACTTCATCACTTTGTTTTTGCATTTCAGAAATCGCGAGGTCATAGAACGCTTTTTTTGTTTCGGCTGGGGCTTCCGCCATGCCGCCTATCTGTGCTGCAGTTTGCGAGAGATGCTCACGAACTTCTTGGGTGCCAAATGAATTGTATGCAAGTGCTTCCTTAAATTTCTCGAGATTTACCGTAATGCCCCCCTGCTGAGGTGAAAGACCTTGGATGAGGGTTCGATTCGCCGCGTATGCACTCGCGTTCGCTCCCCAAGCCGATACACTCACAACCACAATCGAAGCTATCGCAACGAGGGGCGCAGCGTTGAAAGGGACGAGCGCTTTCGTGGTGACAGACTCTTCTTTTTCCGATGTGCGAGTTGCGATAAACGCGATGACCGCGATGAACATTATGTAACTCATTACGTTGTCGAATGTAAAGAGAAGGTAAAAGAAATAGCCACCCAACAGTCCGGTTAGAATACTCTGGTCGGCTCTGGAAAATACACTCCCTCTCCACAGTGCCCAGAGCGCCGTTGCATAGAGCGAAAGATAGGTAAGAAGTCCTATAATGCCCCCAGCAACGAGCCAATCGAAAATCACGTTGTGAACACGATCAAACCACGGCTCCTGTGCGTACATTTCCGGGTTGTAATACTTATCAAAAACAAGTGCGTAATTCTCTTGTCCCCACCCAAGAATTGGGCGCTCTTTAAATCCTTCTATCGCCATCCCGATATTCATGAAGCGCGATGTGATTGTTCGCTCGGTTAATGACATGTGGGCAAGCCTATGGAGTGGGTCGATGCTTCGTACCCAGGCACTATCTTTTTGTGAGCCGACAAATGCTCCGAGTGCTATGAATGCGAGTACCCCACCCGCCATATACATGAGAAGTCGCTTACTCCCCGATCGCATGATAAACAAAACCACAGAGAGCGCTGTGCCACCTATGAGACCTAGAATGGCGCCGCGTGTGCCGCTGAAAAAAAGCGTCACAACTGCGAGCGCAATGAAAAATCCGTATAGAGCGGTGATGCCGGCTCGTTTTCCCTGCGGTCGTTCTCGCCACTCATCTGCCAGGAGAAGTGCGGCGATAAAAATGTGGAAAAGCATGTACACGCCGAAATACGTCGCGTTTCCAAACGTTCCGTCAACGCGTATACCACTTTGTGTGCTGATAGACGTGAGTCCGAGAAGTTGCGTCATACCGTGCAGCCCCACAAGAGTGGCCACAGCCACGGTTGTTTGCCACCAACGTTTCCAAATTTCTTTCGTAAAGAGTGAGAACGCGACAGTGAAGAAAACGAGGAGATGCGCGAGTGTGACCCAGCCATCCATGCGCTCGTAGTTACTCCACAGACTCTTCGTGGGGTTCATGCCAAACGTGTCGGCAATGCCGATTGCAACGACAAATGCCGTCATAGCATACAAGACCCACGAACGTCGTGGTCGATATGCCGGATTTAAAAGTGCAGCGCCAAGCCATGCGCCGCCCGCAATCTCAACGAGAAACCTGAACATGAAATTCTTTCCCGTGATGTATGGAAAGAAAAGCGACGTCGCGATTATGAAAACTATGAACGGCAGTGCAAACAAGGCTGAAATCGCTACCCATCTGAGGACGCTGCCGTATGCCATCGCGGCATTGTACATGGCATTGGACAGCTTTCAAACTCGATGAACTACTTTTCTCGTCGTCCGAAATCGTCCTCGAGGCGAACGATGTCACCTTCGTCAAACTTCCCTACCGCGACTTCAACAAGAATAGCGCCGCCATGAGAAAGGAGGCGATGCGGTGTCATTTTTTCAACGATGAACGTTTCGCCGACATGCAAGGGCGTCTCGATTGTTTTACCATCGCGCACGATGACCGCTGAAGCGTCACCCGCAACTAACACCCAGCGCTCAGAGCGGTGATTATGATACTGAAGAGAAAGGCGCTTTCCCGGTTTTACATAGAGCGTTTTTAAGTGCCATCCATCTCCGGTATCCCAATTATAAAATTCGCCCCACGGTCTCACAGAGCGGCCAAACGCGCGCGCCGCATCTTTCACCATCCACGATGACGACTGCACCTTGCCTCCATGGCCGACGTTGTACACCACTTTAATACCAAGCTCTTTGCAGAGCATTACTTCCGGGACAGGATCGCCGTCTGGCTTTCTGTCTCCCCCATTTGCAAAAATATCTGGCCGCACTTTTTTGAGTGTCCGACACACGCTTCTATCTACCGCATATTCTCCGGGTTTATGGTCGGTCAGAACAACATCGTCCACGAACGGGAACGAGCGAAGAAGTTCGACGCGCTCACGCTCAGGCATAAATGCAAAACCTTTTTTATCGTTGAGCCAGTTGTCGTTGTTGAGAATCACCACGAGCTTGTCTCCGAGTTTTCGTGCCTTTTCAAAAAGTCTGACGTGCCCGACGTGTAGTGGATCAAAGCCTCCCGACACGGCAACAACCCTTTTTTTGGTGTTTTTTCGGGCAGGGAGCCTCTTCTTTTTTGCCATGTCGGGATGGTAGCACAGTCCCC
The DNA here is from genome assembly GCA_964362305.1 of uncultured Candidatus Saccharibacteria bacterium. GTDB lineage: Bacteria > Patescibacteriota > Minisyncoccia > Phycocordibacterales > UBA2100 > UBA10103. The sequence goes on from CAYIDY010000002.1 coordinate 19,801, forward strand.
TACTTCGAGACAAAGCTATATTTTCGAATCGAAAAGTTGAATGTAATCCCCCACCATACGCTCGCGCGAGAAGTGTTCGGCTGTTTTTATGCCTTCCGTTATGAGGCGCTCTCGCAGAGCAGGGTCTGCGCGCAAGGTACGTAGCGCGCGAGCAGCATCTGCGCCGTCCCCTTTTTTAAAGAGCAGCGCGTTTTCTCCTTCACGCAAAAACTCGGTAAATATCGAAAGGTCACTTGCGCAGACCGGAGCTCCTGCTACGAACGCCTCAAAGATAGGAAGTCCGAACCCTTCGTAGCGACTGGGAACGAGCACGCATTCAGCGTGCGCGTACAACCAATTCTTTTCTTGGTTTGAGATGGCGGAGAAAAAAGTGAGTCTATCCGCAATACCTAATTCTTTCGCGTAGCGCTCCGACTCCTGTGTGTGCTGCGGTCCCACGATAACCATGCGAGCTTCCTCGCCCTGTCGCACTAATTCGGCAACCGCCTCGAGTGCCGTGTCCCATCCTTTCCTTCGCTTCATTTGCCCTATGAAAAAAATGAATTTCTCGGGCACGACGCCTTGCTTTATCGTAGAAGTAGTGTCTGCGCGCGGTGCGCACCAATAAATACGGACCGAATCGCGGCCATAGAATCTTTGTACGTATCTTTTTTCTTCGTCGTTAATTGAAATCACTGTGTCCGCTGCGGCGGTTGGCATGTGCCAAACATAATTCTTCCAGGCGTTTCGCAATTTTCCGCGAACCGTCTGCTTCAAGAATTGCGAGAGTGTGGTAACGAGAAGCGGTTTCTCATATTCGCTGCCATACGGATTGTCTGTGTCTTTCACTAAAAAAGGGTCGTGCAAAATGCCTACGATTTCCACGATGAAGCGTGCTCCCACAGCACGCGCTCCCCAGTACGCCGAAAAATTCAGCATACTGCGCGGGTGAAGCGCGAGAACGATGTCCGGTCGGAACCATAAAAGATTGGAGAAAAGGCGTGGAGAAAAGGCGTGGCGCTCGCGGCAGCGCGTGACGGGGACTCCTTTGTACACTTCGTCTTTGTATTCGAGCGCTCGCGATGTGTACGTAAACATGCGCACGTCATATCCGCGCTCAATCAGTTCCTGCGCGAGCACAAATTCCGCGTAGTTATCAAGACGCTCTTCGGCGCCGTACGGGGTCACTATCGCAATTCGCTTCATGCCTGCTTTTCAAAAAGTTCGTGAAGCGGGACGGAAACGCGGAACGTATCTTTTTCAAAATCATCTCCCCCACGTGGCCCATTCACAAACGTGATGAACACAGAATCTTCTTGCGCAACAAATTCGTGGACTTCATTTGTGTCCCACGTGACATAGTCATTTGTTTTAATGACTGCCTCCTGTACCTTCTCTTCCCCGACTTTCTGGCTATAAATTTTGAAACTCCCACTCACTACAAAATCAGACTGCTGCGACTTTTGGTGATAGTGATTCCCGCGCACGCCACCCTTTTTCGTTGTAATTATAGTGCAGTGCTCTTTCGGGGTGCCGACAAACACGTCGGTAATGGCCCCCCGCGCGTCTTCGAAATTAATGTCCCTGTGTTCAATTTTCATACTCTCATTATTCCACATGCGGTGTGATAAAGGCAATCCGCGGATACTTCGGGCTCAATTTTAACTTCAAAAACTCGCCGATATTCCACGGCAAGATAAGTGCGTGGGTAATCGCGTCAGTTATTGCTTCGTCGGGTTGGATGAGAATGTGCGAACCGGGAGTGTATTTTCCTATTTTGTACGGCGATGCGTCTGTGATGAATTCGATAAGGTCCTTGGTAATGCCGCAGTAATTGAGAAGTGTATTGCCTTTCGTCGCCGCGCCGATACCAATCAATCGCCCTCCTCCTTTTTTCGCAGCAGTCAGTTCTGCCATGAGCGACGATTTGAAATCCTCGACGCGCCCACGAAACTGAGCGTACGTGTCGTCTTCAAACAGTTTTTCTTTTGTTTCTCGCACAATCCACTGTTCCAGTTCCGGAAACTCGGCACCACTCTTCCCCACGCTCATTCGCATAGAGCCGCCCATATAGTCATTCTCAACGATGTCGGCAATCACCATTCCTTTCTTCTTGAAGTATGCCGCGAGCGGTGTCACCGAAAAATACGAAATGTGTTCAAGATACATCGTATCGAATGCTGTCATCTGTATGAGAGGAAGAAGATACGGAACTTCAAAAACAAATACGCCGTCAGGCTGAAGTGCCGTCCCTATATTTTCAACAAATTCGTTCAAGTCGGAAATGTGATTGAACGAGTTGGTACTCGTAATCGCTGAAGCGCCGCCTTTCTCTGCAATATTCTTCGCGACCGCTGCATTGAAAAAGTCCTGGATAGTCGGAATACCGTTCTTTTCCGAAACAGCCGCAATATTCGGAGCCGGCTCGACGTTCAAAATCTGTGCTCCGCACGCTTCATTGAAAGCAGCGAGTAGCGTCCCCACATTTCCCCCGATATCAACAACGAGGTCGTCTGAAGAGAGATGCCGTTTTTGTATGACATCCGCCGCAAGTTCTTTGAAATGAGATACGGCCACTTTTGAGTTCCCTGAGTCATAGCTATAGTCGTTTTCTTGGTAGCGCTTCGTCGCCGGGACAATGTATGAATTCATCGCGTGACCACAGGCTTTGCATCGCAAACATTGGAGCGGAAACCGCTCATCCGACTCGTTCAGCTGTTCTTTCTTGAGAAATGTGTCGGCAAGGGGGTGTAGTCCCAAATCGAGCGCGAGTTCGAGCGCATCTGAACCACACAACTGACATGAGGTGACAGGCATGCCGAGATAATGTCATACTGCACCTATGAAAACAATACTTTTGACGGGGGCATCCGGCGGGATTGGGGTTGCAATTCGCGAATCACTCGAGCGCGACGGACATACGGTGATTGTGACTGACAGAAAAGAAACAGACCTCACATTGCCCGAAGCTATTCAAGAACTGTTTTCTACCATAGGAAAGATAGATGCAATTGTTTGCTCGCACGGCTACATCGATTCTGCGAACTCTTTTGCTGAACAAAGCATCGAGGCGCTGCAAAAGACGTTTGCGATAAACACACTTTCAGTCGCATACCTCGCCAGGCAATTTCCCGATGTCGACATGATTGTGCTCTCTTCTACTGCAGCGCTCTCCCCCAACGGAAAGTACCCCGCATATTCTGCATCAAAAGCCGCAGTGAATGTCCTAATGCAAAACCTTGCCCGCCACCGTCCGGAGCATCTGTATGTCACTATCTGTCCGGGCGCAACCAACACAAAAATGCGCGAAAAGATTGCGCACGATGCTGCGCAGCATCAAAGCCCCATCGAAGTTGCTTCACTTGTTGCCGATATCATCTCCGGCAAAGAAGCAGTCCAAACCGGCGACATTTGGGTTGTGCGTGATGGAGAACGCAGCCGAGTCTCGGGGGTTTAGCTATCTATTGATTGAACGCGAACTAGACTGCTATTCTTCTGGACATTCTTCGACCTCGCAATCAATTATCCGATAGAAGTTTGGAATATTAATATTCACCAAGAGTGGTCTCGCGAGTTCGGGAATACGCCAGCGGAACGCCAAGATGGACGATTTTGGGTCTGTATCAAACATCGTATCAAGTGACTTGCCGGACTCCTGCGCATACATTCTTTGAATGTAGTCAGTTGAGATGGCGGTGAAACTGCGCTTTTCCATAGCCCGCTGGGTCGAACCTAACGTGATCATCCCCAAGAGCGTTTCGCCTGCTGAGACAATTCCTCCGCCAGAGGAGCCGCCTTGGGCGGCAGCGGTGCCTCGCAATTCGATAATGTCTGCATGCGTACCTAAAAAACTCGACGTAGTACCGACTGACCCAAACGTCAGGGTCGGGTACAGGTAGTTTTCTATTTGAGATTCGGTCAGTATCTCAGCGGCATATCCTGCGGCAACAATTTGCTCGCCGACGTACGTTTCTGTGCCGCTGAACGGAATATATGGAAAGGAACTAGGTAGCGGTGTATCGGACTTGCTTCCGGTAATGCCGAGAAACGCGTAGTCATAATCTCCATTTATTGCTTTGAAAGCCTGATTGAAGGTAAGCGCATGACGACCTAGCCATTGAGGAGAAATAAAAATGAGCTCGGCCTCATAGGCAGGTTGCGCAGGGCTTCCCGTACGAATAAAGCAGTCGGTATTATTCGATTGCGCCTCGATAAGAAAATATTGTGCCACGTGTGCGTTCGTCACGATGATACCTTTTGGATCAACAATGACACCACTCCCAGTCATCTTGCCGACATTGGGATGCCCCGAGGAGCAGGTGATGTTGACGAGCGCCGCCCTCGCTTTTTGTGACGCCGATTCGAGCGAAGCCTGTGTACTTGTGTCCGAAGTATTTAACTTGACCTGGTTCGTAGAGCTATCAATCGTGTTATCGCGCTCTACTACAACCAAGTCTTCTGCGATTTTCCGTTCGCTATTCGAATCTGGTTTTTCAAATGAGGAAGGCGAAAATTCTTCTGCTTCTTCGTTATCCGCCGTCGCTGTCGATGATTCATTTTCGAGTAGCGGCGTAGTCGTAGCTGGCACGATTTCGCTAAAAACTATTTTATCTGGTCGCTCTTCCCCGGGCAGCGCATCAGGCAGCGGAGATACCTGACCAGTTAAAAAGGAAAGGCCAGCAACAAAAATAGCTGCGATAGAAGAGAGGATATCCTTTATCACTGAAATCATGCGGACATACTACCAAAGAGAATATGGTGTTTGTTAACAATTTTACTCATTTCTGCCTTACGCAAGTGCATACGACTGCACCGGAACACATTCATAATACAGTTCGAAAGACTGTATGACTCTGAAAATGGGACAGACTTGACTCGCCCACATTACCTCGGGTCTTGTGCCAAATACCACTCAACGGTTTTTGCGATTCCTTCATCGAGAGAGGTTTTTGCTTCCCAGTTCACATCTTTCTTAATTTTCGACACGTCGGGCAGACGACGCTTCACGCTTCCTACCGGTGATTCTTTTTTCTCAATTGTTTTAGGGTGCCACTGTGCCGCAGCAAATACTTTTTCAATAAGTTCATCCATGCGAATTTCATTCGGCGCTCCGATGTGGTAAGTGCTGCCATCGGTCGCGCGTGATTCCATTACCATGTCCATCGCTTCGACAGCATCGGCGATGTAACAGAACGAGCGGGTCTCATCAGAACCCGGAAGTGGAAACGGGTCTGTCTGTTTCTGAATTTTTTCTATCGTCCCCGGAATGACGTGTCCGTACCCTGCGCGCGGACCATAGAAATTATGCGGGCGCACGATAGACATACGAAAATTATAGGCCTTCGCATAGTGAACGAAAAAAAGTTCGCCAATCAATTTCTGTCCGCCGTATGACCAACGAGGATTGTAAGTGTCGGCAATCACCAAGGGGACATTTTCTGGGGTTGGCAGCGGCAACGTGCCGTATGCTTCGAGCGCAGAGGCGTATGCTTCGTTGCTTGAGGTGTACATAATTTTTGCGTCCGCATTTCCATTTTTTTTGCGAAACCAGTCGAGCGCATGCATGGTGCTTGCAACGCCGATGCGCAAAACTTCGTGCGGCATGTCGTAGAACAGTTTTGTCCCGTTGACGCTGACGAGATGGTAGACCTCGTCGTACCCTGTGCCGAGCGTGTCCCACACTTCTTTTTGTGACAAGTCGCCCTCAATCAATTTCACATTCGGCAATTTCAAAAGCGCTTCAAGGTCCGCATCTTTTTTCCCGCGAAAGAAATTGTCGGCGATGGTAACTTCTTTCCCCTTTTCAGCGAGACGTTTCGAAAGGTGGTAACCGACGAATCCTGCTCCACCTGCTACCAAGACTTTTGTCATAACCCTTTTGTAATTCGCTGCCAAACAAGTGCAGGGTGGGTCGCATATTTTTTTACGACATACCACAGTTCGTGGAGCGCACGTTGTCCGGAAATCTGCCTATCAGGCCATTCTGAAAACCATTCGGGAATCAAAGGAAGTTCCTTCTCCAATTTCGCATGCTGCGTGTTGGACTCGTAAGTGCCGTGGAGTAGCGGCATGGGAGAATTCTTGCCGTACCACGCCATGAATGCGCGTGTGTCTTTTGGAAGACAATGGCCGCCAAATGAGCGGCCGTAGCGCAAGTAGCCACGGTTGTCGAAGAGAAACGCAAGAATGTCTTCTATCTCATTCAATTTCTTTTTGTCGGTCGGGCGACCGATAGCGTCACCAAATTCATTTACGAATGCAATACGGACTGCATTCCACAGGTTTGAGAGGTACTTGATGTACGAAGCTTCGCGCGGCGTCCCGTCGAATGATTTGCGCGCACGTGTTCGCCATACAGAAAATACTGACGGCTCTTTTTTGGTAGATATGCCGCGACCGAGCACAAAGAAATAAGGGTGCAGACACTCTTCAACCGCTTTTTTCTCGTGTAGAAATTCCGGCATGTAGAAATCGAACGACAACCTCTCAAGCGTTTCGGGAATAATTGTCGAGCGAAGGATGACAGCACCTCTTACGCCGGTGAGCGATGAGAGCGCTTTTTCAATACTTGAAATATCTTGCACGCCGTCTTCTGACACGCGATCCCCAACGCACACGAGATAAAACGTATGTTCTCCGTCAACTTCAGTGACCTTTGATAGTCGCTTTATCGACGAATACACATTCGTGTGTTCCGTGTAGTGGTGCGGCGGCTCTCCCGGATCAAAATACGACACATCGCATCCCATCATTTTGAGTGCAAGCGCGTTCGCCTGCCCGACCCATCCAAAGCCGACAATAACGTAGTGTTCTGTAGACGTATTCACAGAATTCATGGAGAGGACTATAGCACATCAATAAACCGAGGATATGTCTCTAAGTATTCCTGGCGCGGCATCCGCCGTATTTTTTTTTAAGGGGGGCTTGGGGAAAACCCCCAAAAAAAAAAAACCCCATACGCAGAGGTTTGT
>CAYIDY010000002.1:26760-55501 GCA_964362305.1 uncultured Candidatus Saccharibacteria bacterium
ATATCGCGGCGAAAAGGTTTTTTGACGGAGGAGTGGCTCAAACCGCCAAAAAACACTACGCCGATGCCGCTTCGTTCTGTCGTTATGGAACATGCTCTAGAGCGCGGGGTCTGCCTGTGTCATAGTATGCGGTATGTTTGATGCCGGGCGTACAGTCACCGCATACATGCGCGAACACGCCTCGGCGCTTGCGTGCGCTGTTCTCTCCGGCGTTGTCAGTGGACTTCCCTACATCCTTGCGGTCGTTGACATTGGGGATGCCTACAGAGGAATTCCATTTTTTTTCCAGGCCAATGAAGACTACTATCTCGCGCGTATTCGCGAGATATATGACGGACACTGGTTTGTATCATCGCCATTTTTCTATGAGTACAAATCACTACTGCCGCTTATGCCGCCGACGGGAGAATATCTGTATGCCATGCTCGCTCTGGTGATGGGACTCTCGCTCCCCTCTCTCCTCGTATTCTCAAAGTTCCTACTCCCCGCCATCTTGTTTATGTTGGTGTATATGCTGATTCACGAATTAACGATACAAGATGTGCCGAGCTTTGCGCGAAGAAGTGCAATCGCCGGCGCAACGCTCGTGGTCGTCGGCATTGGGCTTGTTGATTACAACGACGTCCTCCAACGCCTCTTGCACGGCGCAACGTGGCCGGCACTTTCAATGTGGACGCGGCCGGTAAACCCGATTACAGGTGCGTTATTTCTTTTTGCATTTCTCTCTCTTCTGGTTCGACTACGAGTACACGGATACGCGCTCGCGGGGGGAGCAGGCATCGTGCTCGCCCTCATGCTCGGCTACATTTTCTCATTTGGCGTAGCGCTCGCCATGCTCGCGACTCTCGGCGTATTTGCGCTCCGATTTCGTGATTACGAATATTTCAAACGTCTTCTCGTCATCGCACTTGTCGCAATCGTCGTATTTTCAGCATACGCACTTTTCGTTATTCAATCGCTTGGCGAGGGCTCTCTCGGGAGAAGTGGCCTTGTCTTGGGGCACGCGCCACTCTTGAACAAAGTCTCCTTCCTCGCGCTTTTTCTAGTGATTGGCTTGTTTACTTTCCGATGGCGGGTTCAAAAGCTCTCATTTGACTGGAACACGTCGTTCCCGCTGTGGTTTTCACTCTCGCTTATTGTTGCAAGTCTCGCTACGCTCAATCAACAGCTGGTGACGGGGCTCAGCATCTGGCCATACCACCTCGTCCAGTACACCGTCCCCCTCTCGATGGTCGCGCTTGTCGTCGCGGGAACTAGTATTATCGGCCCTCTGTATACGCGTGTATGGAACGCACTCCTCTGGTGTGCTGTCGCGGTGAGTTTTGCGTTTGCAACCTGGAATATGTTTACGTATGTACACGCCCTTCCCTTGTTTACCGACATGCAACGATACGCACCGGCACTCTCATGGCTCAGGGATAATGCTCAAAAAGATTGCGTTGTACTCGTCGCCGAAGATGAGTACGTGCGGTTCACGAATTTAGTCCCCGGATTTACATCATGCAACGTCTATCATGCACTGCATATTTCCGGACATATTCCGGCTGAACGTATTGAACACAACTACTTTGTACAATTGCGATTACGCGGCGTTGATGCGGACACCATTGAAACGTATCTTTTGGCGCACAAAGACGAAGTTCTCTCTCGCTATCACACGGATTGGCATGAGCTCTTTTCGCCCGTCGAAAATAACGAGCGCATTACTGCGCTTATAACCTCCATCGCACTCCGGTATCAAGAATTTTACGAGCGCGATTTCTTAACTGAAATAAAGAAATTCCGCGCTGATTATCTTGTGGACGCCGGCATTCTTCATCCTTCGGCACTATCGGAACTCGACTCGGAAAAAGTGTTTGAGCAAGACGGAATTAGTGTGTACGCGCTCTAATGCTTCTGAATGCGCATATAGAGCATATCCTGCAACTTAATGAAATTGTCGGGACTCGCGAATACTTTTTTCTCCGTCACTTTGTACGGGGCAAACATACGCTCATACTCTTCTCTCGTACGCATGAATTTTCCCTGGTCATTCTCTAAAATCTTTCGTGTAATCCACGAATCTTTCCCCGGCTGCCGCAGAGGGTCGAAAAAGTGAATCTCTCCGTCGGGGCGCAATGCTGAGATAAGTGACTCCATGATGCTCGGTATTTGTTCGTCAGTGAGATGGTGCCCGGTGCAGGCAAACAAGACATGGTCAAACTGCCCTTCAATATTTTTCATAGCAGTGATGTCACCGCATTCAAATCGCACATTTTTGTGAGATGCCCAACGGTTTTTAGCGGCTTCAATCATAGCGCTGTCCATGTCGACACCAAGGTAATCGAAATCGAGGAAGTCCCCAGTGTTATTCCCCATCGAGCAACCAAAATCGAGAAGTTTTCCTTTTGAATGAAAAACACTCGGATACATCGCACTTTTCCATTGATTCGCGCCGACGAAATACTGGAAGGTAATCCACACCGGCGGAAGATTCAAAACCCAATATGCGAGTCGTTTAAGCATTCAAATAGTGTACAACAGTTTGTTTAATTCCCTCGTCGAAGGTGACCGCGGGTTTCCATCCAAGCGCCCGTGCTTTTCGCGAGTCGAGCGCATAGCGAAGGTCGTGCCCGAGTCTATCAGTAACCGTTTTAATCCGCGCGCTTGTGTTGCCCACAAGCACTCGTAACAGTTCCGCCACCTCTCGATTTTGTATCTCATTTCCTCCGCCGAGATTATATATCTCTCCCGCATTCCCTTTGTGAAAAACAGTATCAATTCCCTTTACATTGTCTTCTACGTAAATCCAGTCGCGAATATTGTTTCCGTCGCCGTACAAGGGAGCGCTTTTTCCTTTCGCAAACGACGTGATGAAGAGCGGGATAAACTTCTCGGTATGCTGGCCCCTGCCATAATTGTTTGACGAACGTGTAATGACGACGTCGAGTCCGAAGGTATTGTGGTACGAAAGGACGAGAAGATCGGCAGCGGCTTTTGAGGCGCTGTACGGATTCCCGGGATTCAAGAGCGCCGTTTCCTTAGCGGGCTTTTCAGAACGAGACAAAGAGCCATAGACCTCGTCGGTTGAGATGTGGTGAAAACGTGCAACCTTAAATTCTCGAGCACAGTTTAAGAGATTCAGTGTCCCCAACACATTTGTCTCAACAAAAATGTGTGGATGAATGATAGACGTATCAACATGGCTTTCGGCCGCGAAATGAATCACGTGTGTCGGGCGATGTCGTTTGAAAATCTGCGCGAGTTTTTTTCCTTCACGAATATCAGCTCGGACAAATGTGTAATTATCCTCCTTTTCAATCAACAAGTTTTTTCGATTCGCCGCATACGTCAACGCATCGAGATTGATAAATTGATAGTCTCGATAGCGCGGCACAGCATGGTTCAGAAACGCCCCGCCAATAAACCCGGCACCCCCCGTTACAAGAATTCGTTTCTTTGCGCGCGCACGCATACTGTTATTCGTACTTCGAAAGAAACTCCGTGAACGTCTGCTCCATATACGTCATCTCCGCTTGCGAGAGGCCATGATTGCATCCGATGACGAACGAGCGACGCATGACGCGATCAGCCTCGGGAAAGTTTTCCGGTCCCCCACCCCGGTGCTCAATATCCTTGAACGCTGGCTGTCTAAGTACGTTCCCGGTGAATACAGGGCGCGTTTGAATGTGCCGCTCTTCAAGAAATCGCGTGATATCTGCGCGAGTAAACGGCGCTTCCTCACGGATAGTCAGAGGAAATGCAAGCCAGTTCGTACGCACCTGCTTGTGCTGTACGGCGCGAGAAAAGAATTTTTCATATCTACCGAAGAACGTAAAGAGGCGCTTGAAATTCTTCTCACGAATGGATGAGAATTTCTTTAGCTTCTTCAACTGCTCGAGGCCAAACGCCGCCGCCAATTCATTCGACTGAAGATTGTAGCCGATTTCGGTGAAGAGAAATTTTGCATCGTACACATCACCGTCGAGGCGACCGGCAAACCGTCGTTCAATATCCTCTGATTTTTCGTTGACGCCAAAGAGTGTCGATTGGCGGCCCCAGCTTGCCAAAATCCGCGCGCTGTTCGCAAGTTTCTCATCGTGAAAACACACCATGCCTCCGCTCGCTGCGGCGGTTATGACGTGAGATGCATAAAAAGATGTAGTCGACATGTGCGAATAGTGTCCGGTCGGCTTTCCGGCAAACGTTGCTCCCAGAGTGTCTGCAGAATCCTCAACGATGAAAAGGTCGTGCTTTTTCGCAATTGCCTGCAAGCGAGCCATGTCGGGAACGTTGCCGAGAAGCGACGGTATCATGATTACTTTTGTGCGCTTCGAGATGCTTTTCTCCATTTTTTCAAGATCCATAAGGAAGGTGTCGCGCGAAACGTCGACAAAGACCGGTACGAGGCCGAGATGGATTATCGGCGAGAGTGTTGTGCCAAAGGTCAAAACAGGAGTAATAACTTCAGTGCCGCGCGGCAGTTTCAAAGCGGCCAGCGCCATAAGATTTGCCGACGAACCCGAATTCACCATGATACCGTGCTTCTTTCCAAACAGTCGGGAAATTTTCTTCTCAAATTCTTTCACGCGCTCCCCGGGCCCTATTTTTGTCGGCTCTTTAAGAGCCTCGACAACGGCGCGCACTTCTTCTTTGCCATACACGGCGCGACCGTAGTGAACTTTAAATACCTTCTTTGCTTTTTTCGTTGCCATATTATTTTTTATGTTTACTTTTTTTTCTCATATGCATACTCGCCTCGTGTAAGCTGTCGATAGTTCCAATGTCGAACCACTTTTTCTTTAACATTACCGCGCGCAGGGTTCCCTCTTTTACATATTCATTGTTTACATCGGTTATCTCGTACTCCCCTCTCGAAGATTTTTTCTTCCCTACCATTTTCTTGAACACAGTGTTATCAAATACGTACACACCGATAACGGCGAGATTGGATGTCGGCTTTTTCGGCTTCTCTTGAATCCCGACAACTTTTCCGTTCTTGATTGATGCAACGCCAAACCGCTCCGGGTCTTTAACCTTTTGCAGAAATACCGTTGCCCCACCCTTGAACCCTCGTATATGCGGAGCAATATCGTCCTCGATAATATTGTCCCCGAGCCACAGGACGCAATTGTCATCATCGACATAGTCTTTCGCGATGTGGAGCCCGAAGGCAATCCCATTTGGTTCATTTTGTATGCCGTACACGATCTGTACCTGCTTGCCATCCGGTCGCTTAAAATCCTGACCCGAACCGAGAAGCTTCACAAAACTGTCGATGTGGTGCGGCGATGTGACGACCATTATTTTGTAGACCCCGGCTCCAACGAGCTTCTCAATGGCGTGGTGAATAACCGGCTTGTCGTAGAGCGGCAACAAATGCTTGTTGGTGGGAAGTGTAAGAGGGCGAAGCCTGGTGCCCGTCCCCCCTGCAAGAATCACGGCCTTCATACCGGCGCATTGTAGGCTCTAGGACTCATGCGCGCAATCAAACCCGGGGCCGAACGTACGTTGCTATTTTTTGGGCAATTGCCTGTGCTGAAAGCCCTGCTTTTTCGAGAAGATAGTCTCGCGAGCCAACATCGCGAATGAACGTATCGGCGGGAAATCCGAACGCATGGAACTTCACTTTTGATTCAAGGTCCCACAGCATCTCTTTAACCGCCGTCCCAAGTCCGCCGCTCGTCGAGTGCTCTTCGATAGTAAACACGCCTTTTGCATTTTTCTGAATCCGGCGAATGAGCTCACTATCGAGCGGTTTAACCGACGGCATACTGACCACACTTACCGAGTGCCCGGTCTCCTCCAAAAGCTTCGCGGACTCGAGCGCACAATCCAAAATGTTGCCTGTTGAGATAAGAACGATATCTTTTCCTTCACGGACAACAAACCCTTTTCCAAGTGCGAATGAGAAATTCTTTTTTTCGTAGGCAACGCCCGGGCTTTTACCAAGCCGAAGATAGAACGGCCCTTTTTTTCTCATGAGCTCTTTTGTCGCCTCGCGCGCCTCCCATGAATACCCTGGAGCTACAACGCGCATGCCCGGAAGTGCGCGCATTATCGCAATGTCTTCAATCGTGTGATGGGTTACACCCGCCGCGCCATAGTTGAATCCTCCACCGACGCCCACGATGGTTACATCAAGGTCGTGATAACACACATCGTCACGAATCATTTCGTATGGGCGCATCGTGGCGAAGGACGCAATTGAGTATGCGACCACCTTTTTTCCTTCGAGCGCGAGCCCGGCGGCCATTCCAATCAAGTGCTGCTCTGAAATTCCTACGTTGATAAAGCGCTTTGGAAATGCTTTTTCTATCGGCTCGAGTGCATTAAAACCTAAATCAGCCGTCAAAAAATATATCGATGGGTTCCGCTTCATTTCTATAATCATTTGACGGACGAAATCGTTTCTCATAGTTCGGAGCGCATGCGCTCAACTGCCGACATATCAGGGACGTAATAGTGGGCATTCTGTGTATGCTCAATCTCTTTTACTCCGTACCCGGCAACAGTGTCTGCAATAATGACTGCGGGTTGTTTACTTTTCTTCGCCGTCCTGAACGACTTCTTAAGCGCCGACACGTCGTGTCCTTTCACCTTAATTACGCGCCACCCGGCCGCCTTCCATAAATCGACTAATCCCGGCGACTTCCGTCGGAGCGGATATCCCTGCCAATGATTATCGTCGACAATTGCAACAATGTTCTTCATATTTCTCCCCGCTATGTATCGCGCCGCTTCCCACACTGAACCCTCGTCGCACTCGCCATCGCCTAAAAGAACATAGACGGTCGATTGCGTGTGCTTCAAGGCCTCTGCCATCCCTGCACCTATTGATAAGCCGTGCCCAAGTGAGCCGGTTGAAGCTTCGATGCCCGGCACACTTCCCCTTGAAGGGTGTGCGTGTAAAAGTCCTCCATTTATGCGATGTCCTTCAAGAACTTTCTCAGGAAAAAAGCCCCGGAGCGCGAGCGCGGCATAGAGCGCGGCAGCCGCGTGACCCTTGCTCAAGATAAATCGGTCGCGCTTTGCCTCGAGCGGCCTCTTTGGATTAATGCGTAAAATATCGAAATACAAAACGGCGAGTATGTCGCTAATAGAAAGCGATGAACCCGTCTCGCCACACTTTGCGCGGGCGGACATTTCCATGGAGAGGACGCGTATGCGGGCGCCCAGGCGCCTCAGTTCGCTATCGGTTGTAGTGGGGCGCATAGGAAGGAAACCATTTGACCATATCTTGAATACCTTCTGCAAGCGTGAAGCGCGGTGAAAGATTGAGGCGCGCTCGCATCTTTTCAGTATGTGCCACCCACACGGCGCTATCAACGGCGCGCTTTTCATGAGCCCCAAAGAGCGCTTTTGACTCGCTGCCGGTCGCGCGAATAACCTCTGTGTACACATCGCCGAGCGTGGACTGCACCCCACTACCGACGTTTATAATTTCTCCTGAAAGCTCCGGATGCTGCGCCGCTACGATGAAAGCTTCAACCGCGTCAGGTACGTAGATATAGTCGCGACCAATTGCCGGGTCAGAAATCTGAATGTCTTTACCTTGAAGTGCTAGGTTAATAACCGTCGGAACGTACCTGCCAGGTTCCTCAAACGGTCCATACACGGAAAACAACCGAAGTGTTATGACGGGACATTTTTTCGATTGTGCAAACTGCTGTCCTAAAAAAGTCTGGGCGGCTTTCCCCACTGCGTAGTAGCTCTCCGGCACAATCAATTCATTTTCCTGCATCGGATGGTTTTTTCGACCATATTCCGATGAGGATCCTGCACTTACCACAAGTGCTCCAACTTTCTCTGCTGCCTGAAATACATTAAGTGATCCGAGCAGATTAGTTTCTAAAATTTTTTTTGGTTCTACTTGTTTTCCGGGATACGTTCCGTACGACGCGAGATGAAAAATAGTCGTTGGCTGCGCCGTTGTGACGGCTTTCTCGAGTGAGTGTTCATCCAAGAGCTCCGCCCGATGCAGGGTTATCTTGGTTTCAATATCTTTCAATCGCCATTCATCGCTCCCAGGACGTACCAAGCCATGCACCTCCTCCCCTCTCTTCACAAGCTCTCTCGCGAGCCCTGCTCCCACAAAACCCGAAATGCCAGTGATGAATGCTTTCATAGATAGAATCTCATGCTATCCTCTCGCGCATGAGTGTCAACGAAGCAATGAGGCCAACGATAACCCTCATCCTGCCCTTCTATCTCCAGCAGGATCACATGCAAAGTGTCATAGACGATTTCAAAAAGAGTCTTGATGCGTTTGGAAAACCATACGAAATCATTATTGTCGACAACGGCGTTGCCCACTTACCCGTCGAAGACCGCGAACGAGTTGTGAGTGAGAACCCCCGGATTGTTCATGGCGAACTTAAGAAAAAAGGATGGGGACACGGCATTCGTTGGGCAATCAAGCGCGCACGCGGTACGTACGTGTGCTACACCAATTCGGCGCGAACACATGGGCCCGACGTCATGAATCTCTTTCGCTATGCCCTCTTGTCAGAAGACGCAATTGTGAAGGCATCGCGCCCAGAGAGAGTACGTGCGCGCCGCTGGGTTTCCATTTGCTTTAACATGCTCAACCGCATCCTACTCTCCACGCCTGCCTGGGATATCAATGCGTCGCCAAAAATTATTCCCAAAAAAATTCTCGACAAACTTACGCTTGTTACCGAAGACGAACTGTTTGACGCGGAATTGCTGTATGAGGCGTTTAAGCACCATGTCCCCATTGTCGAAGTTCCCTTTCTCAAGTGGGAGCGAAAATCAGGCGAAAGCACCACGAACTGGATGACCGCCGTTCGTCTTTTTGTCGGCGTCTGTCGACTCTACGTCAAGGATTTTCGGAAGAGTGTGTGAGGCGGTAGATGGTAAATCGGTCGTCTTCATAGACCGCCTCCGCGCCCGCTAGTGTTTGCGGCGCAAATCCTGGATTGCCTTTTTTGTCTGCGACAATATATGCGACATGGTACTCCGCGAGTTGTTCAAGAATTTTTGGACGCATCTCTGTGTACTGTCTGAACAAATCATCGAAATAATCTTCGCCGATAAAAGAAACTGCGTCCGTCATCTCGCCACACGTGTATCCAAGCGACTCAAGGCGCAATACGGTGCACAGCAGCACTTTCCTGTTGTGCGTTTTGTACGGATGAATCGCGTTCCCTGTTCCTGCATAGATATGGTGGTCGCGTATTAGTTCCTCGACGGTCAGACCAAAATAATGCGCCGTCACATACCGGTCTTCCATTTCTCGGTCAGAAACCAAATGCAGCCCGCCCCCCTTGTGGAGCAGCGAGTAGTGGGACGTCGTCATCGCTATGAAATACGGAAACCGAGAGCTCGGATCTGACCATATGACCGACGACTCCGGCGCATGTTCTTCGAGCCAAGCGAGCGGTGCAGAAAGTTCTTGAACGCTTTGAATTTCTTCGAGATTAAGCGGGCGCAGAAGCATCGCGATACCGGCGGTCTTTTGATAATGCACGTGGCCACCGATGACAAGCGCCACAAGGATGGCAATGCCAACGCGTTCGACTGTCCGAGATGAACGAAACCGCTCGTATACTTGCGGGGCAAAATACACACTCGCGAACACAAACCACAGAATGACGAAGCGCTCGAGATGCTGCGGCAATTCCAAATCAAGGCCGGTAATGATATTGCTGAGCATGACGCCGATAATTGCCGTCCCGGTTATGATGAAGAACTGGACCGCGGGTGTGCGAAGCCACTCCACTAAATTCCGCTCTCTGCGAACGATGAACGCAAGAACGCCCACGATGAGTGGCACAAGCGCGATGACGAACCCCAAAAATATCGGCAGATGAGTTTTGATAAGACCAATGCGCGCCAAGGTCTCGGCGTAATGAGGGTGACTGGACTGCGAGAACGTTATTATCATGAACGGAAGTGTCAGAACCACGAACAGAAGTGCCGGCACCAATAAGGTACGAATATTCTCGCGTCGCACTAAAAGAAATCCGATGAACGTGAGCGGAAACACGACCACGATAATCTGCCACGTGTACGTATAGAGCGACGCCGCGAGTGCCGCTGAGATGCCAAAAAATAGTTGCTGCACTCTCCCCTTTGGGTCACGAAGCCACAAAAGATACGCCGTGAGAAAGAAGAGGAAAAAAGGAAAAACAACTTGCATGGAGACGGGTCGCAACATAAACGAATACGATTCGGTATAGGTAAGTAGTGCGCCGAAAAGTGCGTATGCGGGCGTCCCTCCCCACGCTCTCACCAGTGCATACGCAAAAAGGAGAAATATCAGAGACCACCCAAAGATATTGAGCACAATGGTTTGCATGAGAGGAATCCCAATGAGAAGAGGGACTGATGCAAGCCAGTCCGCGCCGACAAATGCGGGAGGCGGGTCTTCGCGATGCTCAAAAAAATACGGATTGCCGAGAAGTGGGTAGCCGTCCTTAATCTCCTGCATGCGGTCGTAGTAGTAATCGGCCTCGTTGAGAAATGCGACAGGAAGTTGCGGCGGCTCGCCAAGTGCATAGGTCAGTATCGCAAACGGCAACAATGCAGCCACGACTGCAGAAGCAAGAAGAATGAGTGCGTGCGAAAAAGAAAGAAAGAATTCTTTCTCTTCCTCCACAGGCACCTGTTCCTTACGGAAAATTAAATTACGATACACAAAGAAACTCACGCAGGCGATAACAACCATGACTATCATTTCTGCAAGAAGGTAGTGCAGGTGGAAAAATTCAACGAGGAAGAAGAGTAGGCTGATATTCAGCACGAAATTGATTATGGCGACGAATAAGTACATGGCCGCCTGTCTCGATGCGCCTTCGACTGATCGGTCTCTGAAAGTCCAAAACTTTTGAAGCGTAAAGCTAACGCCAAATGACAAGAGAAATGCGAAACATGCGGAGACGATATACCAAAATCCCACATACTCGGTAAAGACGTACAGCGATCCGAGATTTACTATTGCTGATAGTCCGCCGGAAATCAGAAAGCGCAGTATGCGAAACAATTTCGGGTGAAGAAAAAGGTCCATGACGTTATTTCTTTCGAGCCACTATGAACATATTGTCGTAAAGGTTTAAAGGAAGCGAGATGCGTGAGAGCGGTGAGTGCGTGAACAGTTTGGCGAGGTGTCCAAACAATGAAAGCCCCGTTGCACGATGGAGCGTTTTCAAAATGTATTTAATGGTGAATGATTTTCCTATAGTGGTCTCTTCGACGAGAGTGAATCCGGCCTTCTCAAGCAGCGTCCGAAGATTACTTCTGTTGAAATAGTATAGGTGTTCGGGTGGCCCTACGTGGTGCCATTTCAAACCAAGCGTGCGCGCGAGAAGACTTCCGGAATCCGGCGTATTCACGATAAGAATGCCGCCCGAGCGCAATCGTGCCGCTGCGCTCATCAGTTCTTGTTTTGGGTCGAGTACGTGTTCAATAACATCGAGCATGGTGATGCAATCAAATTCCCCCACGACGTCAGAAAGAAAGCCCGTTTTGACCGCTCTCCCCTTTTTGCGCCCGAGGGACGCCGCGTGGTCTGATATTTCAATACCCTCGGCTTTAAATCCGTCCTTCTGAGCAAGTTCAACGAAAAATCCGGTCGCTGCTCCAACATCCAAAAGTCTCCCCGCACCTCCTAATTCCTTCCTAATTTTTCGCAAGTACTTGTGGAACGTTGGGACCATCGGCTCTTTATCTTCGTCGTAGTTTACATACCCGAAACCCTGCTCCGCTCCTTCAAAGTAACTTTTATCGTAGACATGCGTTGGGTCCGGAAGCGGGTGCACAAACATGAGCGCACACGAGGGACACATAAACAAATCGTATCCGTTCTTTGTCCCGCGCTTTGCGCATGTTGAATCGCACACCTGACACAAGGGCATAGGGAGAAGATTACTCTGCTTTTACGATAATCGAAACTGCCTCCTTCAGATTTCTCACGTAATGATTCGGTTCGAGTTTGAGTTTTGTATCCATTGCTGCGCCAAGTTTTATTGTTTGAATATTTGCCTCGCGTCCCGCAAGAACATCGGAAGACGAATCCCCGACAAACCAACTCTTTGCGAGACTTATCCCGAAATCGTTGACCGCCTCTTCGAACATGCCAATCTCCGGTTTTCGGCACACGCACCCATCGTTTGGTCCGTGCGGACAATAGTAGACCCTATCGACACGAATACCTTCCCTTCGTAATTCATCAGCCATCCAGTCGTGCAACTCTTTTACGTGACGGTGAGAATAGAATCCGCGTCCTATGCCCGACTGATTGGTAATAAGAATGATTTTGTAGTCAGTTTTCGATAGCGCGCGCATCGCTGACAAAACGCCCGGAAGAAATTTAAAATGCTCTTTTTTGTGAATATATCCGTCACCGTTATCGTTCAGTGTCCCGTCACGGTCCAAAAAGACTGCCCGCGGCGACGGATCTTTTGCAGCCTTTACAATTGTATCGATAAGTTTCGATGTCGAGAGTCCTTTTATTTTCGTCAATACCTTGATGACTCCCCCGTTTTTCTCGACTACTTCTCGCTCGATACAATTCTTCCCCCAGTCAGAACCATTGCAATGGATGCTCGGTTTAATTTCCTCGAGTACTTTCTTTGGATTTATGTCGTCAAAGAGCGCAACGTAATCAACGGCGGTAATACCTGCCACCATCGCCATTCGCTCTTCCTCTTTGATAATCGGCCGATGTGGTCCCTTGTAGCGCTTTACGGAAGCGTCACTATTAATTAAAACCAATAGTGCATCGCCATAGCTTGCAGCCTTTTGCAACATGAAAATGTGACCTGAGTGCAGAAGGTCGAGACTCCCGTTTACCGTTACTAATTTCTTTCCGCGTGCACGGAGCGCCTTTGAAATACGCGCAGCCTCTTTCAGCGAAACCTGTTGTGCGCCCCTACTTTTCATGCGATTTCACTTTTCTACTCTCTTCTCCTTTAATGCGATAACTATCTTCTTCATCGTGATGCGTGCTTACTTCAATGATAATTGAATCCTCAAGTCCGCGGAAACGATGCGGCACGCCAATCGGTACCCGCACAAAATTCCCTTCTCGAAGAAATATAATTTCGTCGCCCAATTCCAGTCGCACGTGACCTTTGGTCAAAAAGAACATTTCATCTTTTAGTTTGTGGTAGTGCAGGCTGCATTGAAACCCTTTGTGGATTGAGAGCTGCTTGCAGCAGTACTTATCATTATTCTCCAGCCATTTTTCAGCGCCCCATACTTTCTCAACAGTCTGAAGTGATTCGACGTGAAAGGTGGATGCCGAGAGTAAGTCTTCCGGTGTGACCACCGATGTCCCGACTTTCTGGACGACGATGCCCCCCGCTGCGTTCGCAAGCCCCGCAAGTTTTATGAGGTCAACACTTGCCGCCATACCAAGCGCCGCAACTGCCGTCACCGTGTCCCCCGCGCCGGACACATCGTACACCGTCACTTTTTTTGCCGGCACATGCGCTGTCTCTCCGGAGCGATGAAAGACACTTATCCCTTCTCCGCCCCGAGTGATATATACATGCGATTTGAAAGTCTTCACCAGCCTCTGCCCAACCTTATTCAGGTCTGACTCTCCGCTCATTGCTGCAGCTTCGGCAACATTCGGCACAATGAGGTCCACCCCGACAAAGTGTGCGTGATTCCCCGGCTTAATATCGGCAACAATTTTTTTCTTGTGTTTCTTTGCAGCCGCTCTTACCGCAGCTACTACACGCGGAGTCAGACATCCTTTTGCGTAGTCCGAAAGAATTACGATGTCCACTTTCGGAACCAAGGAGACAATATTCCGAATCATTTCTTTTTCTTGTTTGCTACCAAGCGGATGCACCGCTTCCTCGTCAACACGCGCGAGCTGCGTTGTCCCCGACATCCAGCGATGCTTAAGCGTCGTTGGCCGCGTCGGGTCAACAATAAGAACAGGTGTTATGTTCGCCTGTTTTAAAAGTGCGACAAATTCTTTTCGCGTACTGTCGTCTCCGATAACGCCGCAGAGAATGGTTTTAGCGCCGAGCGCCGCCGTGTTGTGCGCCACGTTTGCCGCCCCGCCCAAGACTGAATACTCGCGCTCTTTCAAAACAACCGGAACGGGTGCCTCAGGAGAAATACGCGTCGAGCGACCGACGGTATAGCGATCAACCATGCAGTCGCCGATGACCAGCACTTTTCTTTTTTTAAACGAATGAATGACGTCTTTCATAGCCCCGGGGCATGGTAGGACGTTTTTAATGGGTTGTCGAACTCGGGCTCGCCCCACAATCAAAGTCCATTCTTCGCGTAGTCAGCAATCCCCTTTTCAATAGCAAATGACGGTACGAAGCCCAGTTTTTCTTTTGCCAGACTCATATCGCATTCCGTATATGACTGATACAAATCGCCGTAGGGATTGTCGATGTATTCGGGTGTACGCGAAAGGCCAAACGTCTCATTTAGAATGCGCACGACGTCATTAAACGTCGTCGGCTTGCCTGAGCCACACAGGACAATGCAACTTTCTTTTGCTTTGAGCGCAAGCATATTCGCGCGAACCGCGTCTTTGACGTACAGGTAGTCGCGTTTCTGCTCTCCATGTTTGAAAAGCTTTGGATTTCCTTTCCGCATCTGCTGTGCGAATTGGTAAATCATCGTCGATGTTTTTCCTTTCTGCGCTTCGCCGGGTCCGTAGACATTACAGTAGCGAAGGCCGACAACGCGTATTTCTTGATTGTCTTTTGCAAATCGCATCGCATACTCGTCCTGCATAACTTTTGATTCACCATAGGCATTCAATGGTGCAACATTCCCCTCTTCACGATACGGCGGCGGCATGTTGCCGTACACGGCAGTCGATGACGCATACACGATATTTTTTGCGCCATGCGCCGCTGCATATTCAAAAAGCGCTTTCGTGGTTTCAACATTGGCGCGCATCATTTCGTCGCGATCGTTCACGCGCGTATCTGAAATCGCGCCCAAGTGAAATATGGCATCAATGTCGCCAACCGCCTCCCAATCAATTCCCAACATTCCTGTGTACAGAATCTTCACCGGGAGGCCGGCGAGATTCTGTTCGTGGAGCGCGCCAGTCGCAATCACCTCGTGCCCTTCACTCAAAAGTTCGCGCACGACATTTGAACCAATAAATCCTGTTCCTCCAGTCACTAAGGCCTTCATACGGCAATCCTACAACAAATATGGAATCGTGTTGTTAACGGTGCGATACTCCGTCTTTCCTTCCATAAGACGCTGCGCCGCCTCGACAACACGATTAGGAGAAATACTGCGCAAGCAATCCGTTTCCGCTTGAGGCGGGTTCTTGTGATTAAACGACGTGATGCTGGGACTCGTGTGGAAAAATTCAAAGAGGCACACTGCCTTTCCCAATGGTCCATACATAAACGGCGTCTCCGGGCCAAACAAGGCCACGGTTTTAAGTCCGGCCATTGCGGCAAAATGCGGATTGCCGCTGTCGTTAGAAATCAATAGGTCGGCGAGGAGGAAGAGTTCTAAGAGCTCTCGCAGTGACGCCGTCTTGCCGCAAAAATTGAAGCAGCGATTGTTTTTTACTTCCGCGCGAATGAATTCGGCAACTTCAGAATGTGCGGGCATGCCGACGAGCACGATGTTGTGACGAGGAAACACGGTGAGAAGTTTCTTTATGACTTCCACGTATTGCTCTTTAGGATAATCACGCATTGGGAGCATCTTGCCGACCGTTGGGGCGATAGCGATAAACGGCGTGCCTTCCGCAAACTCTGCCCGCAACTTTTTTTGAACTTCAGCGCGCAGCGCCGAGTCAGACACATACGTTGGTACGAGTATTTCGTCGTTAGAAATTGGGCCGTCCCAATTGTAGTAGCGCGGCTTTTCCGCAAGTGCTGATTTGGTCAGCGCAAGTAAATTTTTCGCAATGTGAAGATTCTGGTTGTAGTTGCACTTCACGTCCAAGAAATTACCCCGATAGAGCCCTCCTGTCGTGTACCCGAAAAATCCCGCACGGAATTTTGTTTTGATGAGGAAGGAAATGATGCTCGACACACGCGTGAAGAGTTCGTAATCGATAACCATGTCGATTTTTTTTGAACGAAGCATCCACAAGGTAGTGAGGAGCGAAACGAAAAAGCGAGGGATGCTTTTGTTATCTATAGCAATCACGTTTTCTGTCGGCACATTGTCGAGAAGTTTCCACGGCTCCTTGGTGCTCTCGAGACAGAGGCAGTAGATGTTAGCCTCGGGAATTGTTTTCTTAATGTAGGCGAGCGAGGAATATGCCATGACCGATGCCCCCATCTCGACGAGTTCTATGACGAGGACATTTTTGATAGTTCGATTACGCGGTTGAAAACGAAATGTGTGGAACAGCGTAAAAATGAAGCAGATACACGAGCCCACGTACCTGTCGACAGACCGTACCATTCGAGAATACCCTTCACGCATAGGAAATTTTCTCTGCTATTCGGGCAACATAGGGCTCAAGCTCTTTTCGAATCGTCTGCATATCCCACTCCAGATTCCAGAGGTAGGTAATATCAACCCGTACCCCATCTTCAAGAATCGCAGCAACAAATCGCACTACTTCGTCGTCGTTTGATGGTGGAGTGGTGAGAAGCTCTTTCACTACGCTCGGGAGGTCGTCTTGCGCATGAATGCGGCGAACATTTGAAAAACGATTAAAAAGAACGTTCCCCATCGTAATCACGGGCTTTCCAAAAAGTGATGCCTCAAGCCCGACCATGCCGGTAATCGTTGCTACCAATGAGGCATTTCGAATAATGTCCGTGGCTCGTATCTGGGGCGGCAAAAGAACGATATTCGGAATCTGAAGCAGCGCACGATAAAACGCTCGTGTGCGATACCCAACCATTGCGGGGTGTTCTTTGACGTACAATTTCATCCCCACGCGAAGTGACTGCGCGAGATTGCGTGCATTCTCTACTTCGTTTTGTGCAAATGGTGCATGGACCAAGAGTGCGAGTTCCGGAAGAAAATGGAGCGCGAGAAACGCATATGGTTTCTCCTTGTTGAACACTCCGTACAAATCATCGAATCCGCGAGCCACCCGCACTTTTCTCTTCAGTCGATCCCACACGTACCACCAAGGATGCACGGTGGTGTAATCATGTTTGAGGCCCGGCGTCGCCATCCAGACCCACACCATCTTCACGTACCACGAAATGGAGCGGAGAAATTGTGACGGAAGCAAGAAGCGCAACTGGTCGCTGCGATGCAGAGAGCGATATAACGGATTATCATTTGCCCTCGAATATGTTGTGGGCTTTGCGCGAAACGATTGGACGAGCGCACGTGCATCGGCATATCGCGGCACTGATTCCAGCGGCAATTTGGCATCCCGTTCAAAAATCTCATTTGCACCCGTGAGGCAATTGTACCTTTCGCTCACGCACGTAATCATTTCAAGACCGGAATTCATAACGAACAGTGTCTTGATTCCTCTCTTTTGAGCGATGTGCGAAAGCAGCAATGTTCCAACTCCCGCGACCTGTGGTCCAAAAACAAAGTCCGGCTTTTCCTTGTCGAGAAAAGCGATGATGTTCTTTGCGTACACCTGGATGATAGCGAGCATCTCTTCGTGGGTGTACGGACACGTATCGTGCGGATACTCTCGTACCAATTGTCCCGAGCGTATAACCCTGTCCGCATTGAGATATTGCCAGAGCGTGGGAATGCCGTATTCTCGTTCAATTGTTTCCAAATACCCAATGTCTACGTTCTCGTTTTTGTACGTTGCGTGTACATCCTCGTCGAGGAGAAGTGCACTGTACGCAACGTCATTTTGATTTTTAAGGTACAGATAGCTTTCGCGCGTCTGCACGTAGGCGCAGGCTTGGGTTAGCCCATGGCGCTCCATGAGAAGCCGTACCATTTCGTGACCCAAGACGGCAAACCGCCGCTGCAAAATAAAGCAACCTTTCATGGCAATAGTCGGAGTATAGCGCTATCATATGCCCCATGTCCAAAAAGAAGCACCCAACATATTTTAAAGGCGACGCCGACAAAGAATACAACATCGAGTCGATGCGAAAGTACGTGCGTGATAAACAGGAGCTCGATAAGCTCTTGGAAAAACTGGTTTCGCCCTATCTTTCGAAGGGGTCACCGCAAGTACTCGATGCCGCCTGTGGTGTGGGCCATCTTGAATACCATTTCGCCCCCCAATTCCCCAACGCGCACTTCACCGGGATAGACCAAACGCGCTATCTCATTGAAGAGGCGAAGAACATTACTGCTGAAATGCCGAACACCGAATTCTTTGTCGGCGACATTTACACACTCGGCGAGACGCACCCCAAACAATTTGACATCACGTACTGCTGGAAAACATTCTCGTGGATTCCCGCGTACGAAGACGCAATGCGCGGTGTCGTTGCGGCAACAAAATCACACC
The DNA here is from genome assembly GCA_964362305.1 of uncultured Candidatus Saccharibacteria bacterium. Lineage (GTDB taxonomy): Bacteria > Patescibacteriota > Minisyncoccia > Phycocordibacterales > UBA2100 > UBA10103. The sequence goes on from CAYIDY010000002.1 coordinate 45,119, forward strand.
TCTTCGTCAACGGACTCTTTTACGAAGGCGAAATCGATTACGAAATAAAGGTGCGCGAGCATACAAAAGAGGCGGGCGCAGACGACTTTAACGTCTACTTCAATATCTACAGCCTTCCTCGTTTCAAGCGATTCTGCACAGAGCTTGGCGCGAAAAAGATTCATGAATACGACTTTGAGATTGGCATTGATTTGCCGCGCGGAAATATTGACCATGTCGGGACATACACCATCAAGCTCGAGAATGGAAAACGGATGCAGATGAGCGGCGCGGTTCCCATGCCGTGGAAAATCCTGCATATTGAGCTTTAACGTGTCGACAAATCAAAATTCTCCGAGTACAGTTCGCCTATGATGAACCCAAAGGTTCTCGCCGTTATTCCGGCGCGTGGCGGCTCAAAAGGAATCCAAAAGAAGAACATCCGTCTTTTTAACGGCATTTCGCTTCTCGAACACGCAATCACTGTTGCACAGCACTCTCCATCAATCAGTCGCACCATTGTTTCGACTGACGATGCAGAGACTTCAGACATTGCCCGAAAAGCGGGAGCTGAGGTTCCCTTTCTTCGCCCAAGCGAGTTTGCGGGCGATGCTAGTAACGTCGCAGACGCCGTTGTACATCTCCTCACCGAACTTAAAAAAAGCGAAGGGTACGAACCCGACTACGTTGTTTTGCTTCAGCCCACTAACCCGATGCGTACATCAGACGATGTTGAAAAAGCGCTTTCACTCATTCAGAAACGAGACGCTGATTCGCTGGTAAGTATATACAAAACGAGCGAGCCGCTGATACTCACGAAAGACCCAGAGGACACCCTCACCCTCATCAACGAAGGCCTCTTTTCAAATCCGAATCGACAGCAAATGCCAAGCTACTACCGGCTCGACGGATGTATGTTGTTTATCGTCAAGACTAGGGCGCTCCTCGAAAAACGTTCGTTCTTCACAGGGAAAATCGTCGGGTACGAAATAGAGCGCTGGCGCGCAATTGATATCGACGAACCGCAGGATTTTGTGTTGGGAGAACTGGTCCACGCAAACCGCGATGACATCGCCCAGAAGATTGCTAACTTCTCGAATTCCCCTAGGATATGAAAATGAATGCGAAAATTCAAACTCTCATCAAAAAGCGCCACAGCCTAATCCCCGGCGCGGCGCACACCTATTCGAAAGGCGACGACCAGTTCCCTTCAAACGCCCCGCCCGCGATTTTACGCGGCAAGGGTTGTTACGTCTGGGGCAGCGATGGAAAGAAATACTTAGATTGGTGCATGTCGCTCTGGATGATGGGGCTCGGACACGTGAATAACGAAGTGAACGCTGCCGTAAAAAAGCAGATTGATGTCGGAACAAATTTTCAACGCCCGCATCCTACGGAATTCCTTCTCGCGGAGAAACTCATCAAACTGCTTCCCGGCGTTGAAATGGTGAAATTCGCAAAAGCCGGCTCCGCTGTCACCACCGCCGCAGTAAAATTGGCACGCGCGTACACGGGCCGAAAATACGTTGCAATCTGTGCGGAGCACTCGTTCTTCAGCTACGACGACTGGTTCATCGGCTCGACCGTCGCGGATGCCGGCATCCCTGAAGAAATCAAAGAGCTCACAAAGAAATTTCACTACAACGATCTCGAAAGCGTCGAGGAACTTTTCAAGAAATACCCGAACCAAATCGCCTGCATCATTATGGAGGCAGTCACCACGGACGAACCGAAACCCGGTTTTCTCAAAGGCGTCGAGAAGCTTTGCAAAAAGTACGGTGCGGTATTTATTTTGGATGAAATGATTACTGGTTTTCGTTTTGACCTTCGCGGTGCGGCGAAAATGTATGGACTCAAACCAGACCTCCTCACCTACGGCAAGTGCATCGCAAACGGCTATTCCCTTGCCGTCTTGGGCGGGAAAAAAGAAATTATGGAACTGGGCGGCATCAAGCATAAGAAACCTAAAGTCTTTCTCCTCTCGAGTACGCACGGCGCTGAAGCAACCGCACTCGTTGCCGCGATGAAGACGCTCGAGATTATGGAGCGCGACAAAGTACAGGAAGGTTTTTGGAAGAAAGGAAAGAAAATCCGCGCGGGACTTGAAAGCCTCATACAGAAACACGGTCTTGAAAAATACATTTCGGTTATAGGATTCGATGCTAACCTCTTTACGGTGTATCGAGACAAGAAGGGCGACGTATCCCCTCTTATGCGCACCATTATGCTTCAAGAGATGACCAAACGAGGTATGCTCTTCCGAGGGTACTTCGCACTTTCTGCATCGCATGGCGACAAAGAAATTGCACAAACCATGCGTGCATTCGATGAATCGCTCGGTGTGTACAAACAAGCGCTTGAAAGTACGAACCCGACGCGATTCTTGAAGGGCGATGTGTGTAAAGGCGTGTTTCGTAAATACAACTAATATGGAAAAACTTCTCGAAGGAAAAGTGTGTGTCGTTGTCGGCGCTGCCGGACTTATTGGTCGTGAATTCTCTCTCGAGTGTGCACGACAAGGCGCAACGGTTGTCGTCTCGGATTTCGATGCCGCCAAAGGAGAGGCTCTCTCAAAAGAAATCAGCGATGCTGGTGGAACCGCCGTTCATATTGAATGTGACGCGCTCAATCCGGAATCTGTCACACGCTTCGCCGAAAACGTGGTAGGAAAATACGGAAAAGTTGACGGGCTTGTGAATGTCGCATTCCCCCGCACCAAAACGTGGGGCACACGATTTACCGACATTGCTTACAAAGATTTTATTTCCCACATGGAGATGCAGGTTGGTCCGACGTTTTTAACCTCTCGTACGTTCGGTGAAATAATGGCGAAACAAGGTTACGGCTCGATTGTGCTCATTGGCTCACTGTACGCGACACATGCGCCGCGATTTGAGATGTATGAGGACACGAAGATTCCACCACCTCCCGCTGAGTACACCATCGCGAAAGGCGGCCTGGTCATGCTCACAAAATACCTCGCAAAATACTACGGCCCAAAAGGAGTACGTGTAAACATGCTCTCCCCCGGCGGCATTGAGGACAATCATCCCGAATTGTTTGAAAAGAATTTTGGGTCACACACTCCGCTTGGAGGAAAGATGCAACAATCGACCGACCTTCCTTCAACTCTGGTGTACTACTTCTCTGACGCGTCGCGCCAAGTCACCGGTCAAAATATTATGATTGACGGTGGGTGGACTTTGTAAAATGAGATGTTGGTTAATTCTTCTTGAAACGCCAAACAATATAGTGAAGTGAGTTCAAAGGGACCGACCCCATAAGATCTCGTTCAAGCTCAAGAATCTCCACATCGGGGGCTTTACGAAGTAGTTCAACGAGATTTCGGTTGTAGTCGTTCATCTCCTGGTATCGATTACGAAACAGCCCCAATAGATTCTTTCGCTCGGGAAGCAAAGAACCTTCGAAATGAATCACGTAGTCTATGTTTTGCTTTTGAGACCTCATTCCTTCGAGAAAATTGGTGGAATCGGGTATTTGTTCCAGCGCCTGGATAGTGTAGACAACTGAACCGGGACGAATCATTTTGTATGACTTCGTGTCATAGAAATCAAAATGTTGCGAATCGAATCCCATCTTTTTCGCTACCGATACCCCCGCATCAGTAAATTCGCCCCCATACCGCGGTTCCGGAAAGAGTGAGAGATTGTATCCATATCCACATCCGAGCTCGCAATACGCAGACCCCTTATATTTACCTATTCTATTGCGAACGATTGAGTAAAAAATATCATTAAACGTTGGTGAGTCGGTGAGGAAGAGTTCATCGCCGAATGACACGACCGTCGGTGTTGTGCGCCATTCTGAACCCAGTATTGTTTCGTATTCCACTGCTTTCGCGTGCTCCATATCGCGAAACTCTTGCTTCAACATCTTCCCCCACTTGTCATGCTCATATTCTTCCGCAATCTTTTCTGCTGTGCGAGACATTTGAAAGTGCTCATTACCAAGCAGCCGCTTGGTCCACGTGTTGTCAGCGTGCAAATAATCGCTCAAAGAAATTGATTTCATATTGTCCGATGAGTGTACCGCGCCAAGAAACTTTTGGGTAGAGGTTTTAAGTGTCTATGGCCGTACTTTTATTTTGTCGATTGTATGTTACAAACACCTCATGCATCATCCGTATATTCAGATACAGAAGCGTCGCATAGGACTTGCCTACCCTCCCTTTGTCATCGCTGAAATCGGTATCAATCACGAAGGGAGCATGGCCAAGGCAAAGCGCATGATTCGGGATGCGAAGAATGCGGGCGCCGAGTGCGTGAAATTCCAGGTGCATGTTATTGACGACGAAATGATACCGGAGGCGAAGAAAGTCATTCCCGGAAATGCCAAAGAATCAATTTGGAACATTATGAGCCGCTGCGCTTTTTCAGAGCGGCAAGACCGGGAATTGAAAGAATACGCGGAATCGCTGGGGCTTATCTATCTCTCAACCCCGTTCTCTCGCGCGGGTGCGGACCGGCTGGAAAAAATGGGCGTTGCAGCATACAAAATAGGTTCGGGCGAGTGTAATAACTATCCCCTAATCGAACACATCGCGCGTTTTAGAAAACCCATCATTCTTTCCACCGGAATGAACGATATCAAATCGGTGAAAAAAAGTGTTGCGATATTCCGAAAGTACAAGGTTCCGTTTGCACTTTTGAACTGCACATCCATGTATCCGACGCCGCACGACAAAGTGCGGCTTGGAAGTATTGCTGATTTGCGAAAAGCCTTTCCCGACGCCGTCTTGGGACAGAGCGACCACTCACTCGGTAACTACACCTGCTTTGCAGCGGCTGCGCTCGGCGGCTCAATTCTCGAGAAGCACTTCACTTCAGACAAACGCTGGCCCGGACCGGATGTTTCTATTTCTGTGGACCCAAATGAATTGAAGGATTTGATTATCGGTTCGCGCGCAATTTTTGATGCACTGAAAGGCGGTAAAGCAATCCTCAAAGAAGAAAAACCAACCATCGACTTTGCGTACGCCTGTGTCGTCACAATTGCCCCAATAGGCAAAGGAGAAAAGTTTACGGAGAAAAACATATGGGTCAAACGGCCCGGTACCGGAGAAATAAAGGCTGACGGCTTCAAGGCGGTGCTCGGAAAACGTGCCTCGCGTACCCTCGCTCCCGATATTCAACTAAGGCGCAGCGATATCGCAAAGTAGCTGTACAAAACGCATTTTCGTTGTACTATCTGTGCCTCACGCTATGCGTAAAATTTGCGTCGTCACAAACAGTCGCGCGGACTACTCGCGACTCAAAACACTCCTCGAGTCGCTGAAAAAGCGCCGCGATGTTGAGCTGCAGCTCTTTGTAATTGGAGCGCATCTCCTATCTACCTATGGCAACACGGTGAAGGAAATTGAGCGCGATGGATTTACGGTAACCTACAAAATGCACACGGAGATTGAGGGACGTGTGCCGGTGACTATGGCCAAATCAACGGGAGCAGCCATCGCAGAGCTTGCGAATGCGTTTTACAACTTTAAGCCGGACGTTGTGGTGGTGCATGGCGACAGGTACGAGGCGCTTTCCGCGGCTATCGCAGCATCTCTCATGAACATCACCGTTGCGCATATTCAAGGCGGTGAGGTCTCGGGCACTATCGACGAACACCTGCGACACGCAATTACGAAACTTGCACACCTGCACTTCCCTTCGACCAAGCTCGCAGCTAAGAGAATTATTGCAATGGGCGAAGTCGCAAAAAATGTCTACGTGTCGGGATGCCCCGCGAGCGACATTCTTCTGCGCGCTCCCAAGCTTTCGTTTGAGGAACTGCGCAATAAGGTTCTCCCCATGGTTCGAAAAGAGGAATGGAAAGAAACATTTACAAAAGATTTTCTACTCTTCCTATATCACCCGGTCACTACAGAGTTCGACTCGCTCAATTCACACATTACTGAAACCTTGGGCGCACTTAAAGAATTCCCGCAGAGTCTCGTTGTTCTGTGGCCAAACATAGATGCCGGCTCCGGACACATCGTTCCTGCGCTCAAAGAATTTGATCGTAAGGAAGGCGCTCGCGTCGGGCTCTTCGACAACTTTTCCTTTGATACCTACGCCAACATCATGCGCCACGCGCGCGTCATTGTCGGCAACTCATCATCGGGCATACGAGAGGCCTGTTATTTTGGAACACCGGTTGTGAACATTGGTTCTCGCCAAGAAGGTCGCGAGCGAACGAAAAACATCATCGACGTTGAGCACGACAAAAAAGCGATTGTGGCGGCTATAAAGAAGCAACTTTCACGAGGAAAATATAAGCCAGAGCATCGTTTTGGCGACGGCACCGCGGGCGAGCGCATTGCGAAAGTTCTCGCAACCGTAAAGCTCCCAAATATTCAGAAGCGAATCACTATTTAGTGTTCTCTATTTCTTAACGATGTAATGCGGCGTTGCCGCAAACGGAAACTTCTGAATCTGGACATCCGTACCTTTGAAAAAATCATCGACCGCCTTTGTTTCTCCTGGGAAGACACTGTAATCGTCTAAAATGAGTACGCCACCGGGGACAATCCGAGGCCAAAAATTCTCTAAAATGGTTACGGCTGGATCATAAATATCGGTATCAAGATTGAGAAGCGATATCTGAAGGTTTGGATTATTTTTTAGGTACTGCGGAATCGTCTGCACAACATCCCCTTTTACAAGTTCGACATTTTTCACATTCTTTCTTTCCAGAACTTCCTCCAATTGCTCTTTCGAAATAGACTGTTCTCCAGCGTTTTCAACCCAATGCCGAATATGCGCTTCGTCTTCTTTTAGACTCGACGGCGGAAATGCCCCAAAGGTATCAAAGCCAATCAATGTATGGGCATCAGCACTGCCCATCAAATCCCTAAACCCCGCAAATCTCACAAAACTGGCCCCTTTGAACACCCCACACTCCACAATGCATCCAGGCACATCTTTTGTCATTTTAAATAACTCGTAGTGCGCAAGGAATTTGCCAAATCGCGAATTGTCGCATGTCAGATAAAAACCGTTCTCGTACTCCCAATTCTTTGCAAAATCCGGCATCTCAATCATATTTTTATTTTCGTAACAGTACCATAAAAAGGAAGGTCGTGTTATTGTGCGCCTCATGAAAACATCCCCGTGCCCCCTCTGCTCTTCGACCAATTCAACTATTCTCCGCACTCGCCTGCGCTACGATATTAAGCGGAAGGTGCTTACCTGCAAGAAATGTTCGATGGTCTACTTGGAGCACCCGCCGAATGTAAAGAAATTCTATGGCACTAAAGAGTATCGCGGAACCTACGGCCCAACGCTCGGCAAAGCGTCTACAAGTCGTGAGGTGTTCGAAACCTATCGCCCTGTCCAAGAGACAATAGTTAAACGACTACGCCCACTCCTCTACAAAAACATGTCCGTCTTGGATGTTGGGTGCTCCACGGGACACTTTTTAGACGCGCTCAAAGGCAAGGTAAAGACGCGTGTCGGACTTGAACTAAGTCGGGATGAGGTAGCGTTCATTCGCAAAAACCTCGACTTCGCCGTCTATAACGAACCAATCGCCGATGTTGAGATAGCCGAAGGACCATTTGACCTCATCACCTGCTTCCAAACTCTGGAACACATTGATGACCCTCTCTCATTTCTGAAGGCAATGCATTCGCACCTGAAACCAAGCGGCCATTTGTATTTGGAATTGCCGAATCTAGACGACGTTCTCTTGAGTGTCTTTGAGAACAAAGAGTACGCCGACTTCTATTTCCGCGAACCACATGTGTCGTATTTCACGCGTAAGACGCTCGGTGCACTCCTCACAAAAGCCGGATTCAAAGGACGGATTGGCACCGTGCAGGGATACAACCTGACGAATCACCTTCACTGGACTTCCGCGCACGCGCCACAGGGAAATTTCAAAGAAGGAAACGGTGTCCCTGTGCTTGCAAAAGGCGCGAAGGCTAACACGCCTGTCGGTCGCGCTCTCAACGCTTTCATCGCAAACGCAGACAAACAATACCGACAGCTTCTTGAGAAGCACCACGTTGGTGAATCTCTGACATTTCTTGGTACGCAGCGCTAGTCACTTGCCGTGGCTACGACAGCTACGAAATAGCGTTCACTTTAAAAAAGTAGGAATCCTTGTTGTTGAGCAATTCGCGAGGAGATCCCTTTTCCACGACTTTTCCATCTTCAAGCGCAATGAGTTGGTCGGCATTCTCAATCGTTGAAAGCCGGTGCGCAACGGCGAAAATCGTAATGTCGCCTTTCAATCCGTCGATGATGCTTTTAATGTGCTGCTCTGATTCAGCATCGAGCGCAGAGGTCGCTTCATCAAGAATGAGTATTTCCGGTTTTCGTGCCAAGGCGCGAGCGATGACTAGGCGCTGGCGCTGCCCTGCAGAAAGTGAGAGCCCTCGGTCGCCAACAATCGTATCGAGGCCGTGGGGAGTTTTTCGAATTGTCTCCGCGATATGCGCTTGCTCTGCGGCATGCCATAAGTCTTCGTCTGAAAGAGACTCGTTGTAGAACGCGATGTTGTTTCGAACAGTGTCGTTCGTCAAAAACAAATCCTGAGAAACGTACGCGACGCGCGTACGCCATTCCATGACATCTATATCGTCGGCATTCGTGTCATCGAGACGTATACTCCCGGACACTGGTTTCAAAAGGTGCAGGAGAAGGTCGACGCATGTTGTTTTCCCCGCCCCCGACGGTCCGATAAGACCGACGAACGACCCCTTTGGTATCGAGAACGAAACGGCAGAAAGAACCTGCTTCGCATCGTAGGAGAACGAAACATTGTCGAACACCAATTCTTTTTTGAATACAAACGGCTTGGTCCCCGAGCGTGTCTCTTGTTCCGATTCCGCTTGTTCTAGTACCTGAAGCACGCGCTGAAGATGTGGCGTCTGCTCGTTCATGTGGAGGAATGCCGTCTGAATTTGCTGCACATACACGGTAATGCGATAGATGAGATACACGATTGCAGGCAGGGCCGCGAGCGAAATGAGGTCTGTTCGAAATGCGAGAGCGAAAATCACTGCAATGTAGAGAATTCCTATGGGCGGTACCGCAAGTGAGGTGATATGTGAGAGCAGCGTTACTCGTCGATTAAAGGTGCGCAGCTCTGAGAAGATGTTCGAACCGTGTGCATACGCGGCGGCATCCACGCCGGATGCTTTCAACGATTTCACACCTAGCACAATCTCGCTCACCCAATGTGACATGCGCGTGTACGTCTGTGCCCGCGCCCCTGCAAGCGAGCGCGTGTATGTAATGAGTGGCTGAAACACCAGAAGAATAAACACTCCGAGCCCCATCGTCATCATCATAATCACCGGCGATACATTGAAGGCAATGAAGAGATAGATGAGGAGACTCGTGCCGAGCATTATGACCGAACTAATGTTGCGCAGAATATTCACGCTCGCGGGAACATCGATAAGAAGCCAGGTCTCCAGATGCCCCATTTTGTGCTTCAGGAGATGGACCCACGAAGTTTTCAATGTCGCCCCCAAGAGGCGAGAGCGTGTCTCAGCTTCATAGTCAGTCGTAATTCGTATTTGCGTGTAATAGAGAAGTAACAAAACGGCAGAGCGCACGATGAAAAGAAGAACGATAAAAATGAGGAGAAATTTTGGCGCGAAATCAATATGCAGTGCCGTAAAGACGGTGCGCGTTATGTTGGAAATTGCATCCGTCGCTTCCGTTGGTGTTTCGAGTACGAATGAAAGAAGCGGAATCACCGCATTAATACCGATACCTTCAAGAATTCCTCCAAGAAATCCGAGAAATGTGAGCGTGATAATTTGCGCCTTGTATCCTCCATAGGCGCGACGAGCGAGCCCAGAGAGGGCTCGAAAACGCTCGATAGAATTGCGAGGGTTCATCATACAAAGGCGAGAATCGCTTGTGCGCGCGCATCCCATGTATACCCTCTTACTGCTCCCAGAGCAACCTGCGCACGCTCCCGTCCCTGAGGGTCATTCACGGCCTCTCGTATAGCTTTTGCGAGACTTTCGGCGTCGTCGGCAGTAAACCAGAAGGCCCCTTTGTCTCCCAATACTTCGCGCGTGCTCGAGACGTCGGAGGCGACAATGGGAACGCCTGATGCCATATAGGTAAACAACTTCAAGGGCGAGGTAAACCGCATACCAACAATACTTCTCGAACTCGTGGGGAGCACCAGCACATCCCCAGCCTGTTGATTGTCGGCAATCTCGCCATACGGGCGTTCGCCAAGAAAAAGTACTTCCGGATATTTCGCGTGTAGTGCGGTGTCTGCTTTTCCACCCAATTGTGTCTGTGCAGCTGAAGTTAATCCTTTAATGTAAGAAAGTTCAGTCAAGGATGGATAAGTTGCTACAGCCAAAGATACTAAGTTTTTAGAAGCATCTGTCCCCAATATCTAGGAAGCGGTTAAACCTGAAACTTG
>CAYIDY010000003.1:0-8728 GCA_964362305.1 uncultured Candidatus Saccharibacteria bacterium
CTAGTTCTCTCTAGCCGTATCCTTGCCGAATTTTTGCTCCAGCAAAAATTCGGCGGGACGGGCTGGAGATAATCTGGCAAACGTTCTTTGAATCGTAAGTAGCTTGTTGTGCGTCAGTTCCATTTCGTCATCGATTTGGGAGAGTCGTGACGACGCATAACAAGCTGCTTGGGAAGGCAGCAAGGTCTTTATTAGACGCTTATTCATAAAGGGAAACTAGCGGAAAAAAACATTATGAGACGATTACTATTCAGTGCATTCGTAGTTGTGGTCTCCTCGGCCGCAATTGCAGCGGGGGCGACAGGCGCATTCTTCTCGGACACCGAGATTTCGCTTGGAAACATGTTTACCGCAGGTCAAATAGACTTGAAGGTAGACAACGACAGTTATTACAACGGTAACCGATGCGCACTTGGCAATCACGACAACGTGGCCGAGACGCCTGACACATTTGCATGGGTCGGCGCTGCTGCGTTCCCTGTTCCGGGCACGCCATGCGACACAAGCTGGCCAGAGGCCGACTTGAACGACGGCGTAACAACGCTGCACAAATTCTTTAACTTCCTCGATGTGAAGCCGAGCGACGACGGCGAAGACACTATTTCGCTTCACGTGCAAAACGATGCGTGGATGTGTATGGATGTCACGCTCAAGACGAACGATGACTTCTCTACCAACGAACCTGAAGGTCTCGTTGACGTTGCCGAAGACTCGGAAAATGATTGGGACGGCGAGCTCGCGCAGGCAATTCAAATGTTCTGGTGGGCTGACGACGGCGACAACGTGTACGAGACGGGTGAGCCAATTTTCTCTGGTCTTGGCACCGTCGAAGACGGCGTCGAAACCTTGTATGACCTTGCTACAACTTCCCCATTTCAAGTCGCACTCGCTGACGCACAAAATAATGCGTGGGGCGAGGTGGACGGAACTCCTATGCCTGCGGGCACGAGCTACATCGCAAAAGCATGGTGCTTTGGCGCGCTCGACATTACGCCTCTTGCTGAAGGCGACGGCGGTCCGCAAGTACGTGGCGGTGGCGGATACACGTGTGACGGCGACAACCTCGGCAACATCACGCAAACTGACCGCGTGACGCTTGATGTCGCATTCCGTGCAGTACAGGCACGACACAACGACGACTTCATTTGTAACCCACCAACGATGGGGACGATTACCGTTCGTAAGGCAATTGAATCTACCGGCGACCCAACACCACCGCTCGACCAGACGGCATTTGCGCCGTACATGATTGACGGCAACCCGATTGCATATGGCACACCAATTCCGGTAACACCTGGGCCACACACTGTCTCGGAGACGAACATTGATGAAGACTACGTTGCATCATTCTCTCTCGACTGTGATGTAAACGGCGTCGTGAATGTTATCGCAGGAGATGATCACGAATGTATCATCACCAACACGTACGCACCGCAGTGTGTGCTGACTGAAGGCAACCTGGTAACAAACGGCGGATTTGAATCGCCTGAAGTTTCAACCGCGCAAAACTGGAACGTATTCCCATCCGTCGCGGGTGGATGGAGCGTCGTGTGGCGCGCAGACGTACCGGCATCGTTTGGTGCTCAGCTACGACCTGCTACAGCAAACCTCGAACTCCACGAGAACGTACTTGGAACAGCATTTGAGGGTGACCAGTACACGGAACTTGATTCTGACTGGGGCGGCCCGACATCGGCTGGAAGTGGCGAACCTGCATCAACGCATGTCTCGCAGGCTGTGACGACAGTTCCCGGAGCGGGATACACCGTCTCGTTCGCATGGGCGCCTCGACCAAGCACTGTAGCTGCACAAAATCGCGTGCAAGTACGATGGGATGGCAACGTGATTTACGACAGCGGCAATGTAGGAGACGCGAACGCAGGAATTGGATGGGTGCCAGTCGGACCGATAAACGTTGTTGCAGCCGACGCATCGTCAGTACTTGAATTCATCGACCTCGGAGTTGCAAACTCGAACGGAACATTTATTGACGCAGTCGATGTACGACACGTCACGTGCGACGGCTCGAACGGAAACACGAACCTTGGCGAACAAGCAGCAGTGACGGGAGCGGTATCGTTCTTCTCTGACGGATTCGGAGCAGGCGGTGACGACAACGACATAGACAACTGGGACGAACAAGGGACAGAGGGTGATTCCGGAACACGTGGCGAGGACGGCGCGGGCGCTGACGGCAGTGCTTTGAGCCCGAACGGCGGACGACTTGCGCTTATCGACGACAACGAATGGATTTGCCGCTCTGTAACCGCAACTACTCAGCACACAATGGCTCTCCAGTATTACTGGATGGGAGACAACGAAGCTGAAGACGGGGAAAGCGCGACAGTGCAGTACTACACGGGCGGATCGTGTGATTCTCCAACAGGACTCACAACGCTCGCAACGCATGAGCTCGATAATGGCGACGTGGGAGCAGCTGCATGGAGTTCGCTTCAGAGCGTCAACCTCCCTGCTTCACTTAACGGCACAACATTCTTCATCCGATTCACTAACGGCGACCAGAGTGCGGCAGACGAAGACTTCCGCGTAGATGGAATAAACGTAACGGGAATTGCAACCAACTAATGTACATATGATTACCGCGCGAATTGGGGTACGTGCGACAGTCGCGACTTTAGTCGCGGTTGTCGCCGTTGCCGCATTCGTGGTGCGCGGTGATGGCCCCGGGACGACGTTTGCGACGCAGGGCGTGGATTTGAAGATTGATTCAAAGGGTTGGTACAACGGCAGCCTTATTCCTTCTGCTACCTGGGAGCTGAAGAATTTGGTGCCAGGCTCGGACAAATTCTTTAACTTCGACGATATCAAGCCGGGTGATTACGGATGCGAAGTGATATCGATGCACGTGAAGAAAGTGGACGCGTATTTGTGTCTTGATATCAAGAACTTGTCGCAGAATGAGAACGGCGTGAACGAGCCGGAGTCTTTGGAAGACATTACGCCGGGACCTGATTTGGCGGACAACACTGAATTCTTCGGCTGGATGGATGACGGCGACGGCAAGTACGAGCCCGGAAATGAGAAGCCGATATTCGGTACTTCGACACAGGCCGCTTCGTATGTGTTTGCTTCATCTACTACCTACGCGATAGCAGATGCGCGCAGCAACATGTGTCGCTTGAACACGACACGCTATGTGGGCATGTGTTGGTGCGCCGGCAATTTGACGGTGTTGCCGAATGGCAAATTCTCGTGTGATGGAACGGTGCTTGGCAACAAAGCGCAGACGGATTCGTTCTCGGTGGATGTGTCTATTCGCGCAGTGCCGGCACGGCAGAACCCACGTTTCCAGTGTGGCGGCTACAAGCCGGTAAATCCGCCGTGCGAAAACTGTAACGGACCGATAAAAATAGACATCACGAACACGGGCTTCATTAATTCGACGACAACTTCGAGTTCGAACACCGGCGGGAACAATGCGGGCTCAGGCGGGACGGTGGTGACGGGCAACGCAACATCGACGGCTTCGAGTACCAATTCGCAGAACAACACGAACATTGGGGACGATGATGATGAGGATGATGACTCAAGTTCTGTGCTTGACCGCCTTCGCGACCGCTTGAGAAGAGATTGATAATATGAAAATAATTTCCGGCACATTCTACGCAATATTCATCGCTCTCCTTCTTGCGATTGCTGGTTTGTTTTTGGCATCGATGCTCCCTATTCCAGGCAATATTGAAATCAAAATCGTGAAGTCGGGTTCGATGGAGCCGACGATTTTGACGGGCTCTATCGTCGTCGTGAAGCCTGCCGCATCGTATGCGAAGGGCGACATCGTGACCTTTGGTGAAGACACCAAGCAGCAGATACCGACGACGCACCGCATCATTGATATTCAGGGCGACTTCTCTTCGCTCTCGTATATCACGCAAGGTGATGCAAACGAAGAAAAAGACCCGCAGCCGATTACGCAACGTGACATCATCGGCAAAGTTGTCTTTTGGGTTCCCTACATGGGCTACGTCTTGGATTTCGCGCGGCAACCAATTGGTTTTACGCTCATGATTGGCATTCCGGCGGGTGTCATTATTTTGGACGAACTGATTCGTATTTTTAATGAAGTACGCGGGATGAAAAAAGGAGCCGTCGCAAAACGCCGCGAAGAAGACGAGGACGAAGATAAGAATCCGCGTGCGCCAATGTCATACCAAGACTTCCTTGAACACGCCGAAACGACGTCTCGAAACGCCATTCGCAACATAGACGGAATCCGTCCCCGAATAATATGAACCTACGAGCAACACATTCGATACACGTGAAGCGCGAGGACGGCTCGGTCGCTCTTTTCCCTGTCTCGCCGCACGTTGTTTCGCTTCGCTCTGACACCGCCGCATCGGTCGCGCACCCGAAGCAATTCGTGTCGCGTCGCGCTCGAGTTGCAACTGCGGTCTTTTCACTCTTCCTCATGGCCTTTACGCTCGGCGGCTCGCCCGTCTTTGTGAGCGCGACGCTTTCTTACTTCCGCGACGATGAAGTTTCGCGTAACAACATTTTTGCAGCTGCGTCTCTTGCGTTCGATTTGAATCCCGGCGAAGTGACCGAGGAGATTTCGCTTGGTGAATCCGTATTTCTTGAACCGAAATTTACGCCCGACGATGAGACACTTCCCATCATGTATCGCGTGAGCGCCGAGATTGTTGGCGAGCCGACGCCACTCTGCTCTCAATTAGTTGCGACCGGGACGACTTCCCCTTTCTTTTATACCGGACAGCTGACAGAGCTCGTGACAGAACCCGCTTCGACAACTGGCCACGGACTTTTGGAAGTTTCGCTCGCGAGTGCCGATGGTGTTGCGCCCGGCGCAACGTGTACCGTGGACATTGTCTATCGCGGCTGGCACAAAGATTCTCCTGAGAACAGTGGCTACACCGATGAAGAGCGCGACCGATTCGCGTTTGTCATTGTTGCTGCGGAAGAGGAAGTAGCGGAAGACGTGGTTGTCGATGAGCCTGCTCCAGAACCGGAGCCGAATAATGTTGAGCCCGAAGCACCGCCGGTAGAACCTGAACCCGAGCCAATTCCAGAGCCGGAGCCGACACCTGAGCCTCTTCCAGAGCCAGAGCCGGAAGTACAAAACTTTAGTCCATCGGGTGGTGGTGGCGATACGGAGCCTACAGAGCCCTTGAATGAGCCTGTGCCCCAAAATGGCGCACCGGAAGGCGGTGATTCGAGTCCGGATGCGGAAGCGCCAGAACCACCCGCTGAAGCTCCTCCTGCCGAAACCCCAGCCGTAGAAGAACCGCCTGTAGAAGTGCCGCCTCCTCCTGCAGAAACACCAACTCCGCAAGCTGAAGCCCCACCTACCGAATAGCGTACATCTCAGTTCAGATGTTAAAGTATCGAAATGAGAGAATCTCAACACATCAAACTTCCCGAAAAACTTCCCTTCGAGGATAGGCAATATCGAACAATTACCGGAGAGCTCTCTACGCTGCATCGAATCTTGCTTGCTCCCGCTGAGAAGGACGCATCTGCGGTGACACCTCGTGCGAGAAAAGATTTTCGTCCGCGCTGGCTCGATAAGGACAAGGCAAATTTAGTGAAGATTTTTGACGACCCAAGCATCGACCAAGAAACGAAATCCAAAATTGAACAAATCTTTGCGGTAAGCCCGGAAGAAATCGGTGAATATCGTACAAAGTTGCACGCGTTCGGCCTGTTGGGCTTGAATGAGACAGGCATTCGCCCGCCTCGTGTTCATGAAGCCGTACCACCGCAATTGGAGAGAATTGGCCTCTTTGAACTCAACCGAGAAACAGGCGACGTTCGCAGTCGGGGATTTTGTAATGTTCTGAACGCCCAGGAATTGCAAGTACTTACTATATTCTTGGAAACGCCCGGCGAATTTATTACGCTGAATGAGATACAGAGTGCGCCTGATGTAGCATCAATCCCAAAGCTACGGGTGGTTTCAAATCTGCGGACTAAGTTGCTCAATCTCACCGGCAAGGATCTTTTTGAGACAGAGCGTGACGTCGGATACAAGTTCTACCCGATGGGATACTCGGAGTAGTCGCTGGTGACTCGCCTTTTGAAGTGCTCCGCACTGACGCACTCCAGATGGGTAAGGACTACATTTTCAACTGCTCTCCAATATCTTTGGTGGAAAAATCAAAAAAGACTCTCCCTCCCTCTCCATCTGGAGGACCGCTTGAGCGTTTTGAAAACATTTGAACCAGATAGGGCTTTATGGGCGATGTGTCAGTAACGTCGCAATGTACCGATTCTATATCTTTTTGAATCAAAAGTGTGTAGAGACTTTTCAAAAATGAGCGCACTGCCCCCGGCGAGCGCATGTCTTTTGGTATCTCCCACCACTCAATGTACATGCGTCTTTTTGACAACACAGGGTCCGTCTCGCCAGGATCCGGCACATCAATCATGTAAATCATCCAGCCCGTAATGAGCTCATTCTTTTTTAGAACGAGCGCGTGATGCACGTCTGCGCCACGCATGTTTTGAATGTAGGCGAGGTCTTCGTTGTCGGCTTCAGTCCACGTGGGCGGCGATTGTTTTTCAAGTTCTCCTTCATTCATATCTCACACTATACCGTATTCAGAGTCTCAGTTGAACCTCAGTTTTGTGGCCAGAGCGTGAATGAGGCCGTGTCCAGCGCTGCAAACACGTTGGCGTAATCGTCTGTCCAGAGGGCGCTCGATGGCGCCGGTGGCTCGCCTGCCCCGTCGGCAAAAATCGGCTTTTGGAGCGCTGTAGCATCTTTAGAAATAACAACCCATTGCGAGAGCGTGGCTTGATCTGTGTCGGGATTGTCATAAATAACCATTGCTGAAAGTCCCAATTCAACGGCAATCTTTAAAACAATTGGCGATAGCTCAAAGAATCGGTTTGACGTGTGGATGGCAAGAACGCTTGTGTCGTCTCGAAGATGCGCCATGTACAGCTCAACGGCCTCTTTGGTGAGAAGGTGCACGGGGATGGTGTCGTCGCTGAAAGCATCAACGGCGAGTACGTCGAACTCTCCGCCCTTCCCTTCTTCGAGTTCTTTTTTGAGCGTTAGGCGTCCGTCGCCGTATTGTATGCTTGAGCCTCCGCAACCTTCCAAATACGAAAAGTATTCATTCGCAATGCGACCAATACGCTCGTCGATTTCGTAGAAAGTGAAGTCATCACCCTTCTCGCAGTACGCAGCAAGGGTGCCCGCGCCAAGGCCTATGACTCCCACAGAAACGGCCTCCTTACCACGCACATCTTTCGCATTCACAATCGCGCGACCGACGCCAGAAGTAGGGCTGTAGTAGGTTGTGGGCTCGCGAGCGCGCTCGGGGTCTGTCAGCTGGGTTCCGTGCATCGTTGTGCCATGCTGCAAGGAGCGCAGCTCGCCGTAGTCGTAGACGTGCGTCACACCAAAGAAGTTGCGTGAGGTTTCGAGTGCCGTGTTTTCTTGCTTCGCCACGTGCTGCGTGACAAACATGAGAACACTGATGAGGAGCGCGCCTTTGATGATAACAACACCCCGCTCGTGTTCATCGCGAATATATTTCATCGCGGGAAATGCGAGAACAGCAATGCTCACCACCAATACCATGCCAATTGAAAACTCGAACACATCAACAAAGACGACCGGCGCGATGAGGGTGACCATTAATGTGCCCACGGCGCCGCCGAGCGATGTCCAGAAATAGAAGAAGGATGAGAGCGCGGCAGGCGGGCGCAGCGAGTACAAGAGCGCATGGCAGTAGAGGGCGCTTAAGAAAAAGAATGCGAGATTTGCGAACATTTGCTCGCCGGTGGTCGCAACGCTCCAATCGAGGTACGCGTATGACGCGAGAGCTGCGATGAGAACGGCAAAGGGAGTGGTGCCGCCGCTTCCCACGCCGCGGAACGCGAGAATGAACGAGAAAAGGTACATAGCGAGCGGCATCACCCAGAGGAACGGCACGGGGGCCAAAACTTGGGTTATGCGAGCCGTGGTGGCGACGAGGAGCGCTGCTGGAAGCGCTGAGAGCCCAATCCACGCTGCTATGCGGTAGAGCGGAATACTCGACTCGGCCGCGATTTCTTCTTTCTCCTCGGTCTTTTTGACGCGCCTGGTGACGAGAACAAGAAGTGCAACGCACAACAAAAACAGTGCTACCCACAAAAACTGCTGCATGGAGAGACCGAACAGGGGCTCAATGAGAAACGGATAGGCACCGAGTGCGAGAAACGAGCCAAGATTTGAGAGCGCGTACAAGTGATACGGCTCTTGCTTCGTTTCTCGACCATACCAGTGTTGGAGCAAGGGCCCGGTGGTCGAGAGAAGAAAATACGGAACGCCAATCAGAACGGCGAGCGCGAGAAGAACTTGCACTGCCGGTGCGCTTGTCGTGTCGAGCACCCATGCTATGGATGGGTAGACTGAACCAGTGAGAATGAGAGTACCGAGTGTCATCACGACGGCAAACGCGAGAAGCATACTGTGGATGCGTATTTGAAGTTTCGGCGAGAGTCCACACAGTGCGTATACATAGGTGTATCCGAGAAAGAGTGTGCTCGTGAAGAAAACAAGGCTGGCCGCCCATACCGAAACGGCTCCTCCAAACGAAGGTAAGAGATAGCGCGCTATCATCGGCTGGATGAGAAAAAGGAGAAACGCGGAAAGAAAGATAGTGGGCGCGTAAAGTGAGGAGGAGGGCGCCGTAGCTGAGTGAAAGTACGCGCGCACTCGTTGAATCATGCGGATATGGTAGCACAAGAGCGGCGC
>CAYIDY010000003.1:8738-50578 GCA_964362305.1 uncultured Candidatus Saccharibacteria bacterium
CATCGCGGGGCGCCCGGGGGGGGGCCGCCTTTTCATCTACTTCTCGAGGACGTAGGCAAATGGATGCAGTTCAAGGCGACCGAGAAAAATGTCTTGAGCCGTACATACAGTACGGTGAAAGAGATTTTTGGATGGTCAACGCAGAAATGCGCCATTTGCGTACGTGCTACTTACATCCGAGTGCCTGTCGGCACTGGTCGCGCGCTGTCCCCGCCTGGTCACAGGCTGCACACTGCATCGCTTTTACATCCACCGTTGCCGACCCTCCCGCCTTCATAGCCTCGCCCATTTTTGGAGCGCCCATCATTTTCGTCATATCGCCCAAGTCCATGAATTCTATGTTCGTCGGCACGGCAAACTTGCTCTCATCAACATTCCACGCTTCGCACTTATATTGGGTGTCGTTGATAGCTGCGGTGTTTGCATCAGAGTTGTTAAAAAGCTGAGCGCGATTTTCTTCGGTGACCTTCGTCTTCATTCCCTGCGGCATCGAAGAACCCCACATGTAGTTGTACCCATCGACACGAACCATGTTCATAGTCATCGGACCCGCACCACTTTGGGTGAAATTAAACTCCCCGTGAAGCCTTTCTCCACTGTCTGCCATATACATAATGCCTGAGCTGACATTCGTTCCATCGTTGTATTCGTAGGTACATTTAAGTGACTGCCCCATTCCCATGAGCTGAGCGAATGTTTGACCGACGGATGTTGATTCTTGTTCTTGTACTTCGCCTTCGGGAGACATGGCGGTTCCTTTTCCCTGACTGTTCATAAGCCAAAACCCAAGAATGACGGCGATGATGCCAAGAATAATGCCAAAGATTACTTTAGTGTTCATAGAAATATACTAGCGACTATATGGCCATCATAGCCCCGCTTTTGAGGATGGCAAGGAAGTGAAATCGGGTGGGCCTACAAGTCGGTCAACGACGGAATAACTTTATGTTTCTCATTTTGACACATTAATCACCTTCGTCCCAATCCGCTCATAGAATGTAGTATCGACAGGATTCGTCGATTTGGTTTTATCGTACACACCGAGAGTGACGGAATACTCGCTCGAAGAGACCACCTCGAACGATTGGTTCCCGAAGGAATCCTCGCTCATTACATACGTCTGCGGGTACGGCAATTCGCTCTCTTGTATCACGATAGATTTCTCTTCGCCGAACGTATAGATCTGGAGGCAGATCCCTGTTTGCGAAGCACAACGACCCGGAAATATCAGTCTTTGTGGGGTTCTTTCTATAAACCTCGAGACCTGGAAGTAATCGGTGACCTCCCTTTTTGTGAGATCGACTACGATATAACCGCCGAACTGCCCATTATTCACAAGTAACACGGAGTAGCGTACATCAGAAATGACTAGAATCGAATCCGACCCGTACGATTCTTTGTAAACGCCTTTCGTAGCCTTCCATGCTTCGAATATAGGACGCGCCTGGTCTTCCCTTGCTATGTCCACCGCGGTCATGTCGCTTTCGCACAGGTTATACACTATGAAATGCCCCTTATTGCAGGGAACGCGATACGAAGCTGCCGGCTTCCCGCTCGATGACTGCGCACCTTCGAATGTGAAAGACTGCATTATCGTCTGGTTGACCTGTGCGTCCTTGTTGAACAGAACATGATAGTTATACCCTCCATACACTGCGCGATAGGCGTAGAAACTGCGGGATGCGCCCGCATCCGCGTAACTCTGCCGGCCCAGGTAATCCCACGTGACGCCGTTGAATGTCTGACGATTCTGTACCGTCGCCGTGCACAAACCCAAATAGCAATTGCTCACTTCTTCAGCTTCCACTTCGATATACGAATCAGAAGTACCTTTCGTGCTTTCTGATGTGCACTCTTTAATACACAGACCGTACACGAAATTATGTTCGCTTGGGTAGCGCATGCTGAAACGACTGTCGTTAAAGGTTCTCCAATTCGATGTGTCTATAGTGTTTGTGGTGGCGGGTTGTGCTGGCGGCTGCTGTTTCGGCACGGGCAGCGCTGGCGTCGGCTGCGCTCGTTGCGCGGTAACATCTTGCAGCGTCGGTTGCTCTTCGAGAAGCAGTGCGCTCGGTTGCTGATTCAAAACATAGTACGTTCCGCCGCCCACAAATAGCAAACCCAGTACAGTCGCCATCAAAACCGCTGTGCTCATAAATCCTCGTTGATTGTGCATAATCAAAGTGGGGGCAAGTGTTTAATAAATACATTCACACAATACCACGCTCCTGAAGCGACTCGGATCTGTGGACCCACGGGACGGTCAAGCGCTCGAAAGCATATTTGTGGTCACAGATATTTTGCTCGTCAGACACTCGCAAAATTCCGCGACCCCGGCTCGCGGTCGCGCGTACTCGCGCGACATCGCTCCGGCCTCCACAAACGCAAAAAGACATGCAGAAGTGCATGTCTTTTTGTCGTTTGTGGACCCACGGGGAATCGGACCCCGCCCTCGTCCATGCCATGGACGCGTAATACCACTTTACTATGGGCCCTTTCTGAACATTCGCTATGGTATCAAACAGGTATTGAGTTTCAACGCGCCGCCGAACAAAGAGGCCGCATGTCGGGCTCAAAGGTCGCGCACACTCGCTCTGTATCCTCCTTGTGCTCAAACAACTCGAGATTGATGCGTCGCGCCAGTATGTTGTAGCACTCTTCACGTTCATCTCCTGCAATAGTGCAGAGCTTGGTCGCCTGATCGGTGAGTTTCTCTCCCCAGAAATCTATAATCACATTCAGAGCTCCGGTCATGCACACGGCACGATGTTCTTTTGGAACCGTGCTGCACAGTTGAACAATTCTCGTAGGGTCACGAAGTGTTTGTCCTGCGATATCGCGTCCGAGACTCTTAAAACAGGTGCTTGTCATTGTTGCCGGGGCATCAGAACACGCTGCGATTACCTTTTCATAATCGTAAGAATACATTGTCAGCATCCACGAGGTTTGCATCAGGTAACATTGCTGAATCATTTTTGGGTCGTCGAACGTATTGCAGGGAAAATGAGGGTCTTCATCATTGACCCACTTCGTATCATGATGCCCGCCTGCGCCATACCCTTGCGCAGTGATGATGTTTTCCATAAATGCGCCGCCGTAGCATGCGCGGACCGAGTAGTCATCTTCGAGTGCCTCACACTCCTCGAGTGCTTTGGGCAGATTGTATCGCTCGAGGGCAAGAAGTCCGTGGCCGACGCCGTGCAGACACTCGAACTTTCCAAACTTTGTCGAGAAATTCGCACAGAGATTTCGAACGTCCTCCATAAGATTTGCTGTCCCATTTTCTTGAAGGAACGTTTCCATGGCGCCGTGGTAATAGCCTGAGTGACATGAGGCTGACCCCTCCGCAAAAACGGCACCTCCCAGCACACGAAACGCGACACGGCCGATTGCGTGCGCCTCTTGGTGACAATCCCAGATTGATCCTCCGCCCGACTCATCGAGCAACTTTTGCATTATCGCATCGGGTCCAAAGTCCTGTATAAGTCGCATCAATTCTTCTTCTGGAGGCCCCTTGCCCAGCGTAATCTTCGCAAGTGCGCGTTCACGCGCTTTGGGAAAAATAGCGTAATACCATTGCAGAACGCGCGAGCGAATGCGGTCGTACAGTCCGGGAGACAAACTCTCACGTGTCTCCTCTTCTTCACCTTCACCGACGACAATTGCTCCTCCTAATTCTGGAATAAGGTGGTCGTGAAATGACCACTCTCCGGAGTGCGTAAAGGTAAAACTATACTCTTCTCCTGGCGCCATTCCTCGACATGCGTCGAAGGCGTCATGCGGCTTCGTATCGCACTTATCTATATTTGAATCAGGATAGAGCGAGTGTGTTGGGTGGATATCGCTCGCCGGCCAGCGCTTTCGCGAATCATCATTTACAAAAAGAACCGTTTCGCCGAAAGGAATTTCAAGACGTTCGGGCTCAAAGCCGTTTGCTGTCATGCGCACGATGATTTCGTGCGCGGATACAGAAAATGGCGCAAGCCAGAGAATTGCGAAAAATAATACTCGCATGACACCGGTTACTCTGCCTCAAATAAAGCGCTGAGTGACTCCCCTGTTTCGATACGCTGAATAGCTTCCCCGAAAATTGGTCCCACCGGCACCACTTCAATTTTCTTCGAAAGCGGTCGGTCGGTACTGATAGTGTCGGTCGTAAATATCTTTTTAATTGGTGAGGCGTCAAGTATTTCATTTGCTTTTCCTGAAAAGACACCGTGCGTGACCGCGGCATACACTTCTCGCGCACCGTTATCTACCAAGAGATCAACGGCTCGGGCAAGCGTGCCACAGGTATCAGCCATATCATCGACGATGAGCGCTACCTTACCCTTTACTTCACCAATCAATTTCATGCGGGCGATTTGATTCGGAATCTCGCGCTCTTTGTGAATGATGGCAAGGTCAGCATATTTCATGAGTCGTCGTGCGTATGAGTTCGCGCGGCCGACACCACCAGCATCCGGCGACACGACAACAAGCTCGTCAGCTTCAAGGGCATCTTTCAAGACTTCCTTTATGTGAGCAACAAGGACCGGGCGCGCATAGAGAAAGTCGACGTTGGTATAGCGGAAAAACCCCCCGAGTGCATCTGAGTGCAAGTCCATCGTAAGTAGACCTTTGGTATTCAGCGTATCGAGGATTCGTGCAAACACGCGTGCAGAAATCGGCTCGCGCGGTTTCGTCTTTCTGTCTTGTCGAGCGTACCCAAAATATGGAATGACGGCGGTTATCTCACTTGCCGCAGCCCCTCGCGCGGCGTCTATGGCCAGAAAAAGACGAATCCAACTGTCGCCCGGCGGATTCGTTGATTGAATTATGTAGACATGTTTGCCACGGAGGTTTTCTTCAAACTGAACGTACTGTTCACCATCTGAAAAGGTCTTGCATTTTATCCGTCCAAGAGTAGTGCCGGCATTTTTCGCGATGGTTTCTGCCAGCGCATCATTACTGCCCAAGCTGAAGACTAGAAAGTCTGCCACCGGCACACTATACCCCTCGACGCGCCGACTGTACAGACAACACGCATCGTTTCTGTGTATTCGTTCTATGGAGGAGAAAATTTGCTTCCTTTCACATTGGATACTAACATTCGTCTGTTCGAGGAATGACGGGCCGTAGTATAGTGGTAGTACGCATGGCTGGGGGTCATGTAGAGTGGGTTCGATTCCCGCCGGCCCGAATACAAAACAATGGAACGACTTTGGTTCAGAAAAACGGTTGATGGGCTCTTGTGGAAGCCGATAGCCTGGCAAGGGTGGTTTATTCTTTCGCTCTGGGCAGCGGCAAACGTATGGAAAATTACAAAACTCGAAAAGTTCTCGCACTCGGTGAGTGACACCCTATTGAATGCCGCACCATTTTTTATCGTAACGACGCTGTTTTTACTTCTTATAGTACGAAAAACATCAGGGCGAAATTGGGCGTAGACAGTGGCCTGCCCGCTTGAGTTTCTCGAGCGTGTTATACTTTTTCCATTAGCGGTAACATAGAATATATGAGCAAGAAACTAATTTCCGGGTTGCTTTTTCTCGCACTAGCACTGCCGGGAACGATGCACGCAGTTTCAGGTACTACGCACAGCGGGGGTGATTATTCGACGTACAGTATTGAGAAACTCGAAGCACTTATTCGGGATTTGCAGAAACAAATTGAAGAACTTAAAAAGGGCTCAATGTGTTCTGTTCCTTCGATTGACCTTTCTATTGGTGATGGCGAGGGGGATGACCTCTCGGACGAGGTCAAACAAGTCCAGGAGGTATTGTACGAAAAAGGATTTATGACGACGAAAAGCACGGGATACTTCGGTAAGATTACCCGCGCTGCACTGGTAAAGTTCCAGACGGACAACTCGATTTCTTCTTCAGGAGCATTCGACGAGGCAACACGACAAAAAATGAGGTCAATGAACTGTAGCAAGGTTGCCAAAAGCACTGAGAAACCAAAAGAGGCAGCGAAGGAGAACAAACCTGTTCAGACTTCAACCCTTTCTTCAATTTCGCTCTCAAACAACGGCAACAAAGTGTCATGGACTACCGTCGGCTCGTCTCCGCAGGGCTACAAACTTGTGTGGGGCAAATCGCCAAATCCCGTCTACCCAACGAGAGACACTGAGGTGGCTCAGTATTACTCATCTTCAGAAGGAGGATGGACGCACATAAACGCCTTTAAAGGCCCGGGCACCTATTATGTACGGCTGTGTCAGTACACGGGCTCCAGTTGTGACATCTACTCAAACGAGCTTTCGATTACGCTCGAATAAAACGGTTCAGTCTCAAGAAAACCGCCCTTTTTCAGGGGCGGTTTTCTTTTTTCTTCGAAATGAGAATTACTTCACGCCAACAATCTTGTACTTTTGAGACCCTTTTGGCGTGTCGAACGTGAACACGTCTCCTTTCTTTTTTCCCATAAGAGCGGAGCCAAGTGGTGAAAGATGTGAAATCTTGCGCTCTTGCATGTTTGCTTCTGCCGAGCCTACGATTTCATACACATGTTCATCTTTTTCGCCCTGTTTCTGAATAGTAACTGAGCTTCCGAGGTTGATGACGCCCCCCTTCCCCTTTCCATGCTCAATTATACGCGCGTGTGCGAGTTGATCTTCGATGGTGCGAATACGGTCTTCGGTAGCAGCTTGCATATTGCGAGCCTCTTCGTACTCTGCGTTCTCTGACAAGTCACCGAGTGAGCGCGCATATTCAAGCTGTTCCGCTATTTCTCTGCGTCGAACCGTTTTCAAATGCTCCAACTCTTCAGTCAACTCATCGAACTTCTCCTGAGACAAGTACGTGTTTTCTTCTGCAATCATAGATATGTATATTAAGAAATCCCGCGTATTGTATCCTGCCCTATTTCTGGCGCAACCCCCTCTCCCAAGACCTACTTGACGTACTCGGGCTTCTCAGAAATGAGCCATTCGAAGAATCCTCGCATGGCGGGCGCTGCTCCTGAAAGTGTACCAGCAGGCGCTTTCTCGAGAACAACAGCAAACGCATATTTTGGTTCATCGGCGGGCCAAAAACCAATGACCCATGAATTCATAAATTGATTCCTCTCTCCGAGCTCGGCGGTACCCGTCTTCGCAGCAATGTCGATGCCTGACATATCGAGAGCGCGTGCCGTTCGACTTTCCCAATGTGACGATACCGCATCGCGCATTCCTTCTCGCGCAATTTTCAAATACGAAGGAAGCACGTCAATTTCTTCATTGGTATCCCAGGCAAAGAGCAGACTTTCCGAGCGTTTTTCAACACGCGGCGAAACCAACGTCCCACCGTTTGCAATCGCTGCAGCAAAGCGCACGGCTTGAGCGACGGTAATTTGAAAACCAAACTGCCCGATTGACGTAATAAACGTGTCTCCCAGACGCCACGGCTCATCTTCTCCGAAAACTTCCTTTTTCCATTCAGGGGTCGGAATTACTCCGGTCTCTTCCCCCTCTAAATCTATCCCCGTAAGTCTTCCGAGCCCAAACTTTCGTGCATAGCTATCGATACGACTGATTCCAAGTCCGGGTTGTCCCTCAAACCCACCGCCAATCGTATAGAAATAGACGTCGGACGAAACAGCTATCGCACCGCGCATGTCCACCCATCCATGCGCGCGCCAATCTTTAAACACCGACGGCTGATCGGGAAAGTAGGGATTCGGAACAACCAACTGCCCTGTCGAGAGAATTTCTTTTTCGGGTCGAATGATGCCTTCTGAAAGTGCACCGACCGCAAAAATTGGCTTGACGATAGAACCCGGCGTATACACGCCACTAATCGCGCGATTTAAAAGAGGAGCGCGTAGGTCAGTATTTGCCTGCCGTATGACCTCGGCATCGCCGTCCGAAAACGCCGCGTTATCGTATTCGGGAAAGCTCGTTAACGCCAGCAGTTCGCCGGTTTGTACATCCATAATAGCTGCCGCACCACCTTGAAAATTATTTCCAATGGCGTGGTTCGAAAGAATAGAAAAGAGTTTGCTCTGCACTTCCGCGTCAATTGCAAGATACTGGTCTGCGCCATCACGTGGCGGCAAAATCATATCCTCACGCTTCTTTGCGCCACGCGCATCGGTCTCAATCAGTACATCACCATTGGTGCCCTGCAGAACGGCATTTGCCGTGTGTTCGATGCCCGAGACTCCGGTGTATTCTTCTCGCCACCAGTTACCTGACTCGTCCTTACGCGGGTAACTGACATAGCCCAATATGTGCGCGAGCCCCGGCAGTTCTGTGTAGCGGCGAAGAGGATATGCCTGCGTTGACGTTGCTGTCGAAGAAGCGTTTGCACTCGGCGCCTCATTCCAGGCGAGGGGCGTTCCGTTTCGGTCATATATCACGCCACGGGCTGCAAAAATGACGGAGCGATCGATACGATTCTCTCGAGAGATTTCTGCATACTCCGCACCGTGCACGACTTGTAAGTAAAATGCTTGCCCAAGAAACGCAATAGTGGCCAGTCCAAAAACGGTACCCACACTCACGAGCGCAGTCGGGCTTATGGGAAATTCGACCCGCCCCTCAAACTGAGACTCATCCAAGGACGGCAAGTTTGATGAGTCGAGAAAAATCTCGTCAGGGTTAATTTCATTACCTTTTTGTACTCGACGAAGCGGCCACATACCCCGATGATACGGGGAGTTTGTGGTGCCGTCGAGCTCAGTACGGTGCGGCAATAGATTTACATTTTAGCCGGAGGAGTGGCTCATACCGGCAAAAATGTAAATCTATTGCCGCTTCCCATCTACAATTCAACCCCAACGCTCTCAATCGTAATCAAATAGAAATTGTCGGCGAAGTGGTTCGAGTCCCCAGACCAGGATGATACTCAAGCATGTTGCAATTGGAATTCCGTAGAATATATCGCGAGGGAGCCAAAGAATATCGAGAAACAATCCAAACAAGACGACCTCCCACGCGCGGAATCGTAGTGAAAGCGCGATCGCAAAAAGTGCACCGACCCACCACGCCGCGAGTGCACTTGCAAACATAGCGACCGCGAGCACGATTCGTACAGACATACTTAGCGCGGAGTCACGAAGACGAAACGAATGACTGTGATGTTATAGGGAAACAAAACGAACACATCACTAAACGCGCTCGAAGAAGCAGACTCAATCCTTCCAATGACTCCAACTGGGCGGCTCGCAAAACGCGGCGCAAGAAGCGGAGCGCCGACAGTGAGCGGAAGCTCGCGAGGAACTTCTGCGCGCGCATTGCCGCCACCACGGCCACGTACGGCAAATGCAGCGTCGCTCGTCATGACGTCTGTCACCGCTCCTGGAGCGAACACCGCGCTCACGACCGCGGAATTGAGTGAGACATCCGTGACTTCGCCAAGTACATATCCGTCGCCGGCAAGCGCAAGGTCGCCGACTGCAATTCCTGCACTCTGCCCTCCACCAATCATAAATGTTCCATAGGGCGAAGAAGAGAACGACGAAATGACGGGTACTGTTACGCCATTGGTATTTGCCGCGAGACGGGCAAGCAAACGGAGAATCTCATTTTCGCTCTGAAGCATCTCGAGTGCGGCTGCCGAAGCTTTAGCGCGCTCCACTTCATCGGAGAGACGTGCAATTGTTTCTTGTAGTTCGGCTCTTGATTGCCAAAAATCACTCTTAAACAGCGAGCTGCCAAGCGTGTGCGAAATAGCAACGATTGGTTGCATATATCCGCGCAGCCGTGAGCGGAGCGCTCCATCGAGGAAGTAATCAGTGCCCAAGAAAATAACAACGAGACCTGTTGCGAGAAGAAGAAGGCGCGTCGGACTCTTTCCCTCGTTTCGCGCCATAGCTATCGCTTGGTCGTAATTAAATCATCGTCGCTTTCTACCAGTGCTTCACGATACTTTTCAATGTCGTCGAGCACGATGCCCGTGCCACGCACGACCGCCGTTAGAGGATCGGGAGCAACGATTACCGGTACCCCAAGCGCTTCAGTCAAGAATTCGGGGAGCCCGCGAATCTGTGCACCGCCACCCGCGAGATAGATGCCACTTTGCATAATGTCGGCCAAGAGTTCAGGCGGCGTGAGTTCGAGCACTTCCTTTATCGATTCGACAAGCTCATCCACCGAGTGCCCTATCGCATCACGCACATCGGCATCAGTGATAATGATTTCGCGTGGAAGGCCCGTTGCAAGGTCGCGTCCGCGCGCTGTTATCTCTATCTGAGTAAATGGGCGCGTTACGGACGCAGCGGCAATCTTCACCTCTTCCGCTGTTTTCGCTCCTATCAGAATTTTTGATTCATTTCTTATGTGCGTTGTAATGTCGCTGTTGAATTTATCTCCCGCTATGCGCACGTTACGGGCAGAAACGAGCCCTCCGAGCGAAATCACGCCGATATCGGTCGTTCCGCCACCAATGTCCACAATCATGCTTCCTGTCGGTGCGTGAATCGGCAAATCGATGCCTATCGCCGCAGCTAGCGGCTCTTCCACGATGTGTACCTCGCGTGCGCCCGCTGCTTTAGCTGCGTCGCGCACGGCGCGCACTTCAACGGATGTGATGCCGGAAGGTACACCGACAACCACGCGTGGCCCCAGTAATTTTTTATGGCCTGCTTGCGCTTTGTTTATGAGATACGAGAGCATCTCAGAAGTAATTTCGAAATCAGAAATGACGCCGTCCACGACGGGTTGCACTGCAGTAATGTGTGCTGGAGTGCGCCCGAGCATATCTTTTGCCTGCTGCCCTACCGCGACCACCTGATCGGTTTTTGTGTTCACTGCGACTATCGACGGTTCATTAATCACGATGCCGCGCCCCTTCACGTACACGAGCGTGTTCGCTGTTCCCAAATCGATGCCGATATCATTGGAAATGAGACCGAACATTCTGTCTTTCCACGCGCGCAACCGTGTTGTAAATGATTTCTCAGCCATACCAGAAGTTTATTTTCCTTTCTTTCCCTTAAGTTCCTGCACAATCTCGCTTTCCCGCACCAAGTTTGCCGCATTCTTTTTTCCATTCGCTCGGCCCGTCATCTCGATGCCACCGGCAGTAACTGTCTTTTCAGAAACCACGAGACGCGTTGGAATTCCAATAAGTTCTGCGTCGGCAAATTTTTCGCCAGCGCGCAAATCACGATCGTCGTACAAGACCTCGATTCCTTCTTCCCTAAGCATCTCGTAGTAGCGGTCCGCCTCTTCTTCAACATCCTTATTCCCGGATGAGATGCATACCAGGTGCGCAGGAAACGGAGAGACTTCGTCGCCCCATACAAGTCCCTTTTCGTCAGAATTTGCCTCGACTATTGCGCCCATAAGGCGACCAGGGCCGATGCCGTAGGAGCCCATGATGACGGGCTTTTTCTCTCCGCTTTCGTCGGTGTACATAAGACCCAACGCGTCGGAAAAACGGGTACCCAACGGAAAAATGTTGCCTACCTCTATAGATTTTTCCTCTTTGAGGTCATCTTTTGAGATGTCGAGCTCCGACAAGACCTTGTCGTTATACACCTCTTTGTTGACCGCTATCTTTTTCTTCTTGTGGACATAAATTATATCTTCGCCAGCCTCGCATATCATTTGAAACTCGTCACTGAATTTCGAGAACGAGCCACCTGAAGCGAACGTACGGAATGTTTTGTCTCCAATGCCGACACGTTTGAACACTTGCATGTATGCCTTGGCACATTTTTCGTAAAAGTCGCGAAATTCTTTTTCGCTTCGGCTGAATGAATACAAATCTTTCATGACAAACTCCCGCACTCGCATGATGCCGCTTTTTGCACGCAACTCGTTTCTAAACTTTGTTTGGAACTGATACACGTAGCGCGGCAAATCTTTGTACGAAGAAATATATTCCGCCATGAGCGCCGTGAGTGGCTCTTCGTGCGTCGTGCCGAGTCCCAACTCGCTTCCATTTTTGAGTTTCGTTTTAAACCAGACATCAATGGCATCGTCTGACCAGCGCCCGGTCTTTTCCCAAACTTTTGGTTCCTGTAGAGCGGTGAGAGTGATTTCCTGACCACCGATTGCATTCATTTCTTCGCGAATGACTTTCTGAATATTATTGAAGACGCGAAGTCCGAGTGGCAAGAGTGAGTAGGCTCCGGCCATTTCTTTGTGAATGTAGCCTGCACGAATCAAGAGCTGGGCATTTTTTGAAACCTCGTCTTTGGGCGCGTCTTTCCTCGTTTTTGTGAATAAATGCGATT
Organism: uncultured Candidatus Saccharibacteria bacterium; assembly: GCA_964362305.1. GTDB lineage: Bacteria > Patescibacteriota > Minisyncoccia > Phycocordibacterales > UBA2100 > UBA10103. The sequence continues at coordinate 20,889 of CAYIDY010000003.1, forward strand.
GCCTCATTGCGTGCATACTATCGGAAACGATTGGGGTGTCAAAGCGCGTTGTGCTTGTCTTTCTCAGATTAGTGGTATTATTCCCCCATGGTAGGAGAATTTGCAAAATCACCAGATAGGCGCGATAAAAATGACGGTTCAGAAACCAAAGACATTAAGCTTGAGATTGGGCAAAGTGGGTATATGCGAAAAACCACCGTTTCCCTTGGCCCCACGGGAGAAAATATAGAAGCACATCGCTGGACAAAGATTACACGTGTGAGCGACCATAATCTCCATGCTGAAGACATGCCGAGTGACTTTGAACCGCCGCAAGGAGAGATTCTGTGACATTACAGCGCTGCTTCGAGTTTACGCCAACAGCCGCACAATGTCGTTATACGTAACGACAATCATCAAGAGAATGATGAGTCCGACGCCGATGGTATTTGAAAGTTGCACGACGATGTTCGGCGCGCTTCTGCGCATCACGGCTTCGACACCGAGGAGCACTAATCGGCCACCATCAAGTGCAGGAATTGGTATGAGATTTATGACGGCAAGGTTCAGAGAAATAAATCCTGCGAGCACAAGAAGATTTCCAAACCCATGCTGAGCCGCAACGCCGACAACGCTTACCAGACCAATCGGCCCAACCACACTTTCAAGTACGTTCTCGCCTCGCAGTGCGTTCGTCACCATACTACCCAATCCGGAAACAACCGCCTGAAGTTTCCCCCACGTCACCGGCACGGCACGCCACAAGGCTTCAGCGAGCGGCATGGGCGTGTCGGAAACCAACGAGAGCCCGATACCGACGGCGGCGCGATCTGCCGCCTCTGAAACGACGGCTTGCGCCGGATACATGATGACTGAGTTTTCTTGGCCCCCACGACTGTACGTAACAGTAAGCTCTTTCCCCCCGCGCTCGCCAACAAATTGAACAATGGCTTCTGGTGTAAGCTCTGGCGTGTTTCCATCTTCAACAACGCTCGTAATGACGTCGCCCGCGCCCAATCCTGCAACAGAAGCAGGAGAGCCAGGAATGACTTGCGTGACGAGAAGCCGAGCGTTCGGGTCATGCTCTCCTGCCGGAATTGCATGTGGAATCCCGACGGCAAGAGCGCCAGCAAAAAGCATCCATGCGGCGAGCGCGTTCATGACGACGCCTGCAACAAGAATCAGCGCTTGTACAGAACGAGGAGCTCGTATAAAACTCCCCACCCCCTTTGCGATTTCGCCCGTCACTGAGTCATGTTCTCCATAGAGACGCACAAAACCGCCAAACGGAATCCAGTTCAACGTATATTCAGTGCCTCCCCACGTCCCAAACGTAAGCGCACGTGGCGGATACCCGACACCAAACTCCTCAACTTTCACCTTAAAAAATTTAGCAACCGCGAAGTGTCCCAGCTCGTGAATGACGATGAGAAACACGAGTATGCCAACAACGAGAAGTGCTGACATATACTAGCTTGTCATCTCTTTCTCTTTTGATTCGAATGTTTTTTCGAGCGCGCTGTTTGCATCATCAACACGTTTCTGCATGTCATCTTTTGAGCGAAACTTATCGTCTTCACTCATTTCCCCCTCTTTTTCTTTTTCTTGAATATCTTTCCAACACTCGTCTCGCGCCACGCGCACCGTCGCGCGCGCTTCCTCCAATTTTCCTTTGGCAACTTTCACGAGCTCAGTGCGCCTCTCGGTGGTGAGGTCAGGAAACGTGACGCGAACGCCAGTTGAGTCTGCAGAAATGCCGAGTCCGAGCCCTGCGTTTGCGACACCGCGTTCGATGTCTTTAATAAGAGACTGGTCAAACGCTTGAATGAACAGTGAGCGCGCATCATCAATGCGAATGGTCGCGACTTGATTGATTGGCATCATCGAACCATAGGCGCTTACTTTTATGCCGTCGAGAATTGCCGGTGTTGCACGACCGGTGCGAAGGCCTTTGAACTCACGGGTGAGCCACTCTTTTGCCCCCGCTAATTTTGAATCCAATGTACTGAAATCGTATGCCATATGAAAAGAATACTATCACAGCCGCGGCGAGAAAAGAGCCACTTGTTCCAAAAGAGGTTTCAACAGCGCACCCTTGTCCATGAGATATTTGCGGGCACGATATACCGACTCAATTCCTTCGCGTACATCACTACTCGCAACTCGCGGCGCGAACACCTGTTCTAGTTGCTGTAAAAAAATCACCGCGGGGCGAAGGTCTCGCTCGTCATCTTCATCATGCATATAGAGGGGCTTGAGCATGTCGAGTCGTTTTTCAGAAGGCGCAGCAAGAAACGCATTCACATCCACGAGTCCCTCGCTTTTTTCTGCCGCAAGTTCAAGAACCTGCGTGCGCGAGCGAAGCGTCGGGAGGAGTGTGTGCACCGACGGCACTACAAGAAAGAACGTGGCCCCCGCTGGAGGCTCTTCTAAGGTTTTCAGAAGACCGTTCTGTGCCTCCTGCGTCATCGAGGGAGCAACGACGATAAACACACGCCCATGCTTTCCAATAGCACGCGACTGCGCCCTCTCTCGAAGAGAGCGCGCATCATCCACGGTGAATAATTTGTATTCTCGAATATATACATCGGCGTTGCCATCAGTATTAATCCCTCGCTGCGCCAAAAACGCGCGAAGCGCGGGCAGTGCCTCGTGCCCTCCGGGAACAAGATAGCCCTGTGCCAGTTCTCCCCCTTTCACTTCAGCCATGTGACTATTGTAGCAATTTGCGATATACAATGCGCACCATGGGAGATAAGAAAGACATCGAGCGCACCGCGCTCTCCATAACACGCTGGGTCGGCTCACCTGCTTCCGTCTTCATCCATACCCTGCTTTTTGCCGGAAGTTTTCTCTCGGTCTATTTTGGCCTATTGGAACTAGACCGCATGCTTCTGATACTAACCACCATCGTGTCCTTGGAAGCGATTTACCTCGCTATCTTCATTCAAATGACGATTAACTTCCAGGCACAGGCCATTGAAGAAGTGCAAGAGGATGTCGAGGAAATTCAAGAAGATGTGGGCGAGATTCAGGAAGACGTTGAAGAAATGCAGGAAGATGTCGGAGAAATCCAAACGGACATCGATGAAGTGCAAAAAGACGTTGATGAACTTCAGGAGGACGTGGAAGAAATGAGCGAAGAAGAAAAGGCGGAGGAAAAGTCGGAAGAGCGTCGCAAAGAAGAACAGCGAGAAACGCTTGAAAGCATCGAATCAAATCTCCAGAAGCTTATGGAGGATATAGCGCATTTAAAACAGACGCGTAAAAAGAATGACGTCAAGCCACTTTTTTAAAATCGCGTGAACCTACACAGCGGCTGCTTCCGCTTCAAGTCGCGCCTTCACCTGCTCGTTGACCAAGATTTTGTACTCTTCAACGCCAGTACGAATTGCATCTTCCATAATCTCCTGAGCATTCGGCACCGCGCTGCGAATTGCTTCCACCATTTCGGCATCTTTTCCTGAACCCGCGAGTGCGTCGATTTTATCAAACTCACCTTCTGGCAATTCTTGTAACAGCGCAAGCGTCGCTCGCTCCATCAATGTGCCCGCCAATTCACCAATGATTGAATCTTGGTCGCTCGGGGAGAGGTGTCCAATATTAAGAGCATCTACAACAGTCTTTTTTATATCCTCTTGCGAGACCATCTGGCTTACTGCATTTGCGTCAATCATATGTTTCGTTAGTTAAATAATAGCATCTTATCGTGGGCGTCGAGCGACTTCTTCAAGCCGGTCAACAAAGGCCTTCAGACTTAATTTATCTGGCCCGGTAAGCGCACTCGTCGCGTCTATTCGTGCATAGAGATTTTGAGCGTTCATACCTTTTCTCAGATATTCCGCAAGGTCCACTTTAGTACCGTCAGGAATCGCGGTCGGGCGCACCCGTGTGCCGGTCAAATCGTACATTAAGTCCTGGCCCGGCCTCACTCCATTACCATTGTATGTCGTCTTATCAATCGTATCGATAAGCCACTCAGTTGACCTGCCCTTAAATCCAAGCGAGTCAAAAAATCTGCGTAATCCTTGGGGAATATTTTTTACCTCACTGCTCTCGTTAACAACAAACGTGAGGTCGGATGGTTTCAATTTAAAAAGCGGGGATGTCTCGAGTATTACTGCTTCCGAGCTTGGCGCAGGGGGAGTCTCTACGATTCGCGGGCGAACTGTTGGGGCTGGTTCTGGCTCCACCGGTGGCGGAATGGGAGTAGGGTCAGGTTCAGGAAGTGGAGCTACTTGTGCAGCTAGTTCCAATCGCAACTTTTGATTCTCAGCTTCAAGATCGGCTACATACTGGCGAATTTCTTCTGTATTTGCTCTCTCAGCTACCAAGTCAGAAAGTGCCCGCGCCCCTTCTACATCCGGCCTAGGCATCACATCATGCTCAAACGGCATTCCGGCAAGTGCGTGTGCAGTATCCTGCGGTGTTCCCTGCTGTACTCCTCCTCCAAATTTAAACCATTCCTGCACTTTTGGATTGTTCCAGAAATCAGCAGATTTTTCTGAAACAGCGCCTCCGATTTTCTTGCCAAGTTCAACCGCCTCTAGCCCTTTCCTTCTGAGAACCAAATCTTGGACTGACCCGCCTTTACTCAACGAGACGAGGTCGTGCATTGCCATACCGCCCAAGAGCGTTCCAAATATGCGCGGCACTGTTTGCATGCGGAGCCACGTCGGTCGCTTACTAATCTTTGCGTATTTTGCATCAATGGCTTCCTGACTATCTCCTCGCCGCATTCGATTGTAGAGCTTCTTCGCCTGCCAACCGGTATTCATGTTGTCATCCCATGTCTTGAAGAACGTACCGCGGCGAGCATACTGCCATATTCCTACACCTGCGAGAGCAGTAAGAATGACTGGAATCGCAGGTATGGCCAGTCCGCCGACAAACGGAACAGCAATACCTCCCACGGTTGCTGGAATGGAGCCCAAAGCTCCTGCGCCAAGCCAACTCGCTGGTACGCCCATAGAAGTAGCAAGTGAAGTGATTCCTCCTGCCAAACCAGTTTGAGTAAACGAATAACCAACGATACCGGACGCCATACCGCTTACGACTGCTGCCGGCCATCGAACGAACGCGCTCAACCAACGGCGAATTTTGTTTTGGTCACCTCCTGTTTTCTCGGCAACAATACGAGCAGCTTCTGCTCTCGTGCGGCCCTGAATCGCACCGAGCGCGTTCCGTGCCTCAGTCGCTGTCGGAGCATGCTGCCCTCTTTCCGCTGCTTCTGCTGCAACCTCCTGACGTGCCACGCGCATCGCCGCCTCTCTGCCGCCGTATGGTGCGAGGATTTGTTCTGCAAGCGCTTTTCTCTGATTCATCAGTCGCTCGTACACTGCCAACTTCTCCTTTCTGTCAGGCATGTCTATGTGCGCCTTCAATTCCGCGAACGCGGCATCTTCCTGTCGATTAATGTCCCAGTACCTGTTGCGCAACGCTTCAGAATTTTGCGGAGCAGCTTCAGGTGCACCATGTGCCGCATGCCCTGGCGCGGCTTCATGTCCATGTCCCGGCGCGTGTGGCGCAGGTGTAGTTGCAGGAATCACTCCCGGTATCTGCGGTGCACCATTTTGACCATTCGCATAGTTGTTGAAAAAAGTTTGATACACCGGAGCCCCGCCCGTGTGTATTGGTACCGACGGGTGCACTCCTGGCTGACCCATAGCTCCCGGCGCCTGCGGATGGTGAGCTGCTTCTGTCGCCGGTGTCGCTGGCGGCGTCACCTCGTGAGCACTTGCCGGCGTTACAGGTGTTGCTTCCGCGGGGTTATTTGAAGCATCTTGCGCAGGTGCTGAAGTTCCTGGCTCGACCGCGGGTGAAGCAAGAGGCGAAGACGGAATTGTTGCCCGAACATTTGAGATACGCTCGTCAAGTAGTGCGCGACGAGCTGCGTCATAGGCACTCTGAATAACACCTTGATTGAGGAGCACTTGGTATTCCTCGCGATTTGAACCTATCGGATTCATGCGACTGTAAGGATTCGTTGCTGCATTACCCGAACCTTCAATTCCTTGTATTGCATAGTTGATTGCGTCTCTCTCCGTTTGCGGACTAAATCTAAGACGCCCAGACGCGTTCATACGTCGATACCCCTCTTGCACTGCCTGGACAAAAGCAGGGTGTTTTACAAGCTCGCCTCTCGAAATTGAATGCCGAGATTCTACAACCCTATCCTGCTCGCCTGACAATTCCAAAAGCCGCCGATTCAAAACCCGTGCCTGTTCGGGAGTAGCCGTACTTAATTCACGAGCGGCTCTTTGAGCCTCAGAACTAATTCTCTGAAACTCTTGCATAAATTGCTCGTCACGTGGACTGAGTTGCGATTCGCGCCCTCTTTGACCAGTCTCCATTCCCGAAATTGTACCACCTTGTAGCGCGCCGCTTTGTCCAAATCCTTGGGTCGTGAATAACTCATTTATATCACTAGATTCTCGAATTAAATCCTGGATTGCCTGCTCCGTTGTCCGATTGCCCACCTTCTTTGCCCGCTCGATTAAAGAAGAAATCCTACGGCGAGTATGTATATCAAGATCTTTGCGTGTCTTCAGGGCATGGGCCAAGGCCCGTGTGGCACTCTTAATCTCATCGCCTCTTTCAAGCAGGTCCATGCAAGAACACTATTTACCTTGCGCATCGAGATACGAATGGTATGCCTGGAGTCCGGCCTTAACTTCGTTTTGTATTATTTCTTCGGCATTCGGAACATGTTGGGAAATCATCTTAAGTACTTCTTCAACATCAGCTGGCACGGCTTCAGCAGAATCTTCCTGTTTCTCAGTAAATTCAAGTAGAACTCCCAGTGGAATCTGCTTAAGCAGGGCGGTCGTCACTCTTTCTAGCAGGGCTTCTCCAACTTCTTGCATCAGCGTATTTTGCTGCTCTGAAGAAAGTCCTTCAGCCCGAAGCTCTCGAGCTACAACAGGGCGAATATTCTCGAACACGATTTTCTCGTCAAATGGCTTGGGTTGGTCAGTCATAAATAAATGTTTACTGATAAATTATGGAGTACGTAATCCTCCTACGACATGCTTCCACAAATTTTGTACCGGCGTAGAAATCAAATTAGCGCCCTCCCTAAAAAATTCTTTAGAGAAATAGGCGGTATTCTCTAAAATGGTTCCTCTTATTCCAGGTGCGCTGTACATAATTCTCCCTAGAAGGCCCGGGTCCCCAAATGCACTCGCCGCACCTGCCCCCATGGTGCCAATTGCGATACCTACTGTACTCATAATCGCTGTAGCTAATTTTTTTTGTACCTCTGGAGTTTTATGCTGCAGATAAAGCTGGTTAATGATTGGAAGCAGGTCTTCGTTCCCCGCAACCGCTTTTCTCAATTGGTCACGTTTTCCCACATTATTCCAAATCTCCCGAGCGACCCTACTCGACTCGAGTGCCTCTCCAGTCCATCGAGACGCTTTATGCCCCGCATATATCGCTCCACCAGTCAGAAGAAGAATTGGCAGAATGCTCATTGCACTCGCGCCAACGGTCCCTGCTTTCAAAGCAAAAAAACTTGTAGCGTACTTGCCCAGAAGCGCTCCAGACGCGGTGCCTGCGGCAGGACCGATTATCCTGGCACTAAGGGTAACCACCCCGTGTCCTACTCGCGAGTAGGCACGACGCATCATAGAATGCGCATGTTGCGCTGCCCGCTGTTCACTCACGTTATATTTGGATGATATTTCGTGGACTAATTCTGCGTGTATCTCGTGATCAAATTTACCTTCTTCAATATCTGCATCGGAAAATCCCGGACGGGCTAAAATGGCCTTTCGTGCATTTCTGTATTCCGGTGGCAAATCCGAACGCTCAACTCCGGGGTCTCTATGCACCTTTGCGGCAAGGGCACGAAGTTGCGTCGCAAGTGTATTTCGTGGACCTTCGTGCACCATAAGCAGTTGTATGAATTAGTTATCGAGTCCCAAACGCCTTCTTGCCGCTGCAAGTTCATCCTGGTTTACATCCTCTTCTGGTTCGGGCGAAGGAAGTGCATGAGGAGTTTCTGTTGCTGGAATTCCCGGAGCAAGTTGGACGGCCGAGACAACCCCTTCACTCGCCTCGGTCCCACGCCGTCGCCTTTCTCTAATTCTTTCAGACAACTTCTGTCGAGCGGGATATGGTTCGTTGCCCTCCATTTTTGCAAGTATGGGAGACATACGATGATAGTCATTAATGAGCGGAAAGAGCCTGCTTCGGGAAACAAGCTTATTTTGTGCGGACATACCCAAATATTGGATGTATACAATTTTTTCTTCAGGTGAGAGTGCGGCAAAGCGGTCTTCGACTCCTGGTTCAACTTTTATCATTTTTTCCAATTCGAGGTGACCTCGAAAAAATTGTTCTGCACGTTGGTTACCTTCAGGGTCACTTGGCTGTCCGAGAACGCTATAGAGGCGATTTTGGCTATAGTAATTACCGTGCTGCGTATCGGGAGGCGAAGGGTTCGCGACGTACGCAGGAGCCTGCCACGCGTGAAGTAGTTCTTCTATGTCATGTGGGTCGCCGTGTGCTTTTTTTGCATAACTCAAATACTCTTCGTAAACTTGTACACCTTTTACAATTCTCCCTCGATGCGAACGCGAGATTCTACGGGCAGCAGGACTATTTAGTTGACTCGGAACATGTGCTGATGCATGTTCTCCATTTTCCAGAATATGGAAAAGTAAGTCGAAAATTCTCTCATCGGGGGCCTGTCCGTCTGCCGACTTTGATAGTTCATACGTCCAAGCGCGAGCACCGCGCAAGCGAAGCATTGTTTCAGCGCGTTTAATGAGCTGGTCAGCGGATGCCCATATTTGATTCAGCTGATCGCCACGTAATCCGCCGACACTGAGTGTTCGTGGCGCCTCTTTTTTTTCTCCAGCACCGATTACTTCTTGAAAATATCTCCTTACTGCAACCATGTCATGCGGAACAGCCGGACTACGGAGCAATGCTAAATCAATGGCGGCTGCTCTAACACCACTCGGAGCGCTCGCGACTGCCTCAATTGAATTCTTTGGCTTCGGCGCTTCAACCATAGATGTTACGCATATGCTTCTTATGCTACCACGCTCATCACCGCACTCACTGCCGCCTTTTCCACATCATCTTTCACGACGCCTTTTTTTTCGTCTCGAGCCCACATACCAATAAACGTATCGTAGTCGCTTTGTGAAAGTTGATTCTTCGCAATAGCCATCAGCAGTAATTTCTTGTTCGTGTCGGTTGCAGCTGGCACCGTGAGCGGGCGCTCTACCTTAACCAAACCTACGCGCTCTTTACCTTTTTCCACATGTTCTCGATGCCTCTTTTCCCACACTGGCTCCAGAATCGGCCTCAAAATTTCATTCAACTCTCTACGGCGTGCCGTGTACCCAACACCCCCAAACCAACCGGCGCGCATGGCGGAATAGTCGCGAGCATTTTCCTCTGAAATCGCCCCTTCTTCGACAGCTTGGTGCATTGCCTCTCTTTCCCCGGCGGACATTTTTGCTCTTCCTTCAGCTTCTCTTTCAAGGCCTCTCTGGTGTTGCCTAATTAATTTTAACCCCGCCTCTAATATTTTTGTCTCCGGAATCTTGAACACCATTCCTCCATCCACGTTTTTGAATAGAAGTCCGTCGAGGTACAGTTTTCTTGCGCCAACTGCTGCGGAAAATTTTTGAATGTCTGCATCAATCCACCCTGCACTCCTTAATATTGATTCGAACTGAGGATTACTATCCATCACTCTCCCACCTTCTTTCAAATACTGTGCTTGTCTATCGTGTCGCCCTTGTTCTAAGGCGTGCCGCAACGTGGGTCCACGATTTGTCCGCGATGTATCTTCCAAGGTATTTCCAAACGTCTCGAGTCGCTCACGCGCATGACTTACACTTTGAGAGAATTTGGCTAAACGAGACGGACGGGGTCGAACTGCATCGGTTTTCGTATCATCCATACCCTTCTCTTCTCTCAAGCTTTTTTCAACTGGAATTGCTGGAGTTATCATCTCGACAATTTGCTGAACTTTAGTGCGTACGATTTCCATCTCGCTCTGAGTTACGGGCGGAGGAGAGCCGTTTTCGGCAGCACGATATACATCATTAAATTCTCTCAACGAAAGAAGGCCTGCACTTACGCCGTTTCGTATGCTATCTGACACACCCGCCGGCAGTGTCTTAACTAGCTCTGTGTCATTGAGCATCGCCGCACGGTCGAATGAGTCCTCGAATACTGATGCATCTTTTATCCAAGAGCGCAGTGCTGAGCGGAGCGCGCTTCTAATCGGCTGGAGACCTTGAATAAATTCTGCCGCAGTTAAGTCTTTCTCGACGCCCAATGGTTCAGCTGTCGCCGGTGTCGCGTTTCTTTTTTTCTCGGCGATTTCCGAGGGGGTCATTGGCCTAGGTCGGCCATTCGCATCTTGTGTAGTATTCCACCAACCTTGTTTCGGTCCGCTGTTTTCTTCACCAGTCATAAGAAGCACGCGTGAGCGCGATATTGAAATGATACCGTACCGCTTACAAGCTATGCCTTCTTATACACACTGCTAGCGTTTGCTGATGATTGCTTTTTTGTAGACGTCGAGATGTTTCAAAGCTTCGCCCGTTCCCTTCACCACACAAAACTGCGCGTCATTGGCGAGGCGTGCGCGGACGCCGGTGCGACGGAAAATAAGTTCGGTTAAATTGCGCAGCTGGGATGAGCCGCCGGTCATGATGATGCCGTTGTCGATAATGTCGGATGCGAGTTCGGGCGGCGTTTCTTGCAAGACATCACGTATCGCGCCAACCATGGTGCGAAGTTCCCTCCCCATCGCGCGCACAATTTCGTTCGTGCCTAATTCGATAGAGCGCGGCAGGCCGGTCACATAATCACGCCCCTTCACATTCATTTTCAATTCTTCTTCTACCGGCACTGCGGAGCCTATCTGAACTTTCACTTCTTCCGCCATCTTGTCGCCAATTGCCAAGTTAAAAGTTTTCTTTATGTAGTCGGTAATCGCACGATCTACCTGATTCCCCGCGCACTTCACCGAGGTTGAAGCGACAATGCCACCCAGCGAAATCACCGCGACGTCGGTCGTGCCTCCGCCAATATCTACCACCATGTGTCCGCGCGCTTCGTGAATAGGAATACCCGCACCAATCGCCGCAAGAATCGGTTCTTTCACGACATACGCGTGTCGCGCACCAGATTTCGTTGCGGCTTCTATTACCGCGCGGCGTTCTGTTGATGTAACGCCTGCGGGAACAGAAATCATGACTTCGGGGCGAAAAATGTTCCATCGTCCAAGCGCTTTGCGAATAAAATAGCGCAGCATCGCTTCCGTCACGCGATAATCGGCAATCACACCATCCTTCATCGGACGATACGCACTTATAGTATCCGGTGTGCGACCAATCATTTCTTTTGCATCATTGCCGACAGCGAGAATTTTATTTTCGGTATGCGAGACGGCAACGACTGAAGGTTCATTCAAAACAATTCCTTTGCCGGGCACGAACACCAAGACACTGGTCGTGCCGAGGTCGATGCCGAGTTTAGGAGAAAAAAAAGACATGGAGTGCATTGTACGCGTGAGGACTCTCTTGACAAAATACCCGTCGAATGGTCGCGCAAGGCTTAGCCTTGCGCATTTGTCCGCGATGCGACCAACGGTCACTTGGCGTCACTGTCTTTATGTTTCTTAGGATCCAGTTCCCACCAAAACCGTTTTGAAAAATTTGGCGCATCGCCACACACGCGTTTCAAATAGTAGAGGTCTTTCGTCGGAATTCCTTCTAAAATCTTTCCCATGCGCGACATGGTGATAAGGAGCATGCCATCACGCTTACGCCCCGGATTCACATGGTCACAAAAATAGCGCATCAGTTCGCCACGCTCCGTTTGGCGAAGAACGTGCTGTCGAGTTCGTATATGAATGCCAATATGCTTCATTTCTCTATTGTACCTAGTTTTCGAGAGCGGAATAGCGGTCTATTGACATATCCCGAACCCCTGTCATAATGCCGATAGTTTGTTCTTTGCCCCGAGAAAGGTGGCCTCAAGCATAGTATCTAAAAGCATTGGATATTGCGCTTGAGAGCCACCTTTAATCGCCCCCGATGGGTGGCCTCGGGGAACGCGCGCGATTTGAACCCTCCAGTTCTATCGCGCGCTTTCCTTATCTCACTTCAGATTTTAATGCTGCCACGTTATAGTTTCCCCATGTATTCCATCATCCCGCACGAAGCAAACCCAACGCTCCGCGAGAAAGCGCGTGCGGTTCCCGTATCTGATATTCCCAAAGAAAAAATTCAAACACTCATAAAGGAAATGAGGGCACTGCTCGACAGTGAAGAGTATGGTGTTGCTCTTGCGGCGCCACAAGTCGGTCAGTCTCTCCGTCTATTTATTGTCTCCTCTCAAGCGCTCGAGAAACCAAAACGCGTAGCACGGCTTGGTTCTGCTGCGTTAAAAGATAAAGAGGAATTCTCGGCTGCCGAAGATGTATATATTAATCCGACTATCGTCAAAATGTCTCGCGGTAAAACCCTTAAGCACGAAGGGTGTCTTTCGGTGCGTGGCAAGTGGGGTCGCGTACCTCGCACAGAAAAAGTAACGCTGAGCGCCTACAACGAGCGCGGCGAAAAGTTCACGCGCGGCGCTTCAGGGCTTCTTGCGCATATCTTTCAGCACGAAATGGATCATTTGGAAGGCGTTCTCTACATAGATAAGGCGGAAGAAATTCTTGACGATAAGTAATATGCCGTCCACTCCGTTCGTTTTTTTTGGCACCGGCGAAATTGCTGTTGGTGTTTTGAATGAACTTAAAAAGGCCTCGCTTCTCCCTTCGCTCATCATTACCTCGCCGGACCGACCTTCTGGCAGAGGCGGCACACTGACACCTTCACCTGTTAACGTATGGGCATCGCAACGGGAATTACAAATCTTGCAACCCGAAAAGTTGGATGGTGAATTTTGCGAGAAGCTACAAGCTACCGGCCACCAGCTATTCGTCGTCGTTGACTACGGTGCATTTCTCCCGAAAGAATTACTCGAAATTCCGAAGCACGGTACTCTCAACATGCACCCATCGCTTCTTCCGCGCCTCCGCGGCCCCTCCCCTATCCGCTCTTCTATATTGAATGATGAAAAAGAAATTGGCGTTTCCGTGATGCTCGTTGATGAAAAAATGGACCACGGGCCGATAGTGGCACAGAGAAAAGTTGTCGCGCCCGACTGGCCGCCGCACGGTCGTGATCTTGATGTATTACTCGCGAGTGCAGGTGGAAAACTTTTGGCCGAGATTATTCCGCTCTGGGTCTCGGGCGCACTGGAAGCGCAACAGCAAAACCACGACCTCGCAACCTTTTCACAAATGTTTAGCAAAGAAGATGGTCTCCTGGATTTAGTAGAGGGCGACGACTATAGAAATCTTCTGAAAATTCGTGCGTTCGAGGGGTGGCCGGGCACGTATTCTTTTTTTGAACGCACCGGAAAGAGGATACGCACGCAAGTTATTGGGGCGCACCTCGATGGAAAAAAACTCATCATTGAGCGCGTGAAGCCAGAGGGTAAACAAGAGATGCAGTACGACGAATTTGTCCGTTCGGGAGCCAAGCCTCTCGCAAACTAGCCGCGTAACATCCGCTTCACTTTCGCCCCTGCTTTTTTACGTGCCGTCTGGCTAGTCTTCGTGACTTTCCGAATTTGTCGCTCAACTTCTGATTTCACGTCATCAATCGCTGCATTAACGCTCGCTGCGTGATTCTTGGCATATATTGATTTCTGACCTGGGACAATAATGTGCACCTCTGCGCGCCACATGTGATCACTCTGCTGTTTGTCGCCTCCTGCCTTATTTATCTCAACCTCACATCGCGCAGTGTCTGCCGCCGCGCCCAAATGTCGCTCTAAGGGCCGTAATCGCGCCTCCAAATAATCCGATGTCGCCCCTGTCATCTTGAACTTTGTTGCTTTTACTCGAATGTCCATATCGTTTTCGTTAGAGAGTAACTATTCTATTGTACTACTTCAAAAGTCTTCCGATGTGAACGAGTGCCTGTGCGAAACCTCACCGAGGTGACTGGCACATTGAAATACTCTGCAAGAAGCTGCTGTACTCTGCTATTTGCCATATTCCCGGCAGCGGGCTCCTTCACTTGAATACGAAATTCCCCTTTTTTTGACTCTTCTAATAACTCCCGGTGGCTATCGGGTTTAACTTGTACGCGTATCAGCATAGGAGTTAGTTGGCTTGTTCCGGCGCTGACTGCCGTTGTTTCCAGGCCTGTGCTTCTGCCACGTATCCGACTAAAATTTGCGCGATTGAAGGCAACGAGTCTTGCGGAGCGCTTTTTGTCGCGGTGCTCTGTGCTTCAGCGGTATTCCAGGCATCAATCCACTCTTCTAAATCGCGATTATACCTGTTTGAGTCCGAATACTCCTTTAGGAGCGTTAGGTTTTCTCTAACGGTTGCAACGTGAGCATCTCCAAGTCGCTCTGCTTCCTGCTGATGCTGTAAATGAATAAGTGCCGGGCCGGCCAGTCCCATGTTGGAGCGCTTTCCGACATCTTTGGCAAAGATTTCCATAGACAACACTAGTCCCTCTCGACTGATTCTCTAATATATTTAGTGACATCATCTATGGTGATTCTGTCTCCCAATCTCGATGATGATGCAGTATTTACTTTCTCTTTAATCTCTCCCAGCATTCTGTCCAGAGTCTTTTCATCTTTATTGTTATCTTTCAATACTAGCGCCACATGCGCCAAATCCCCTTGCAAACCTGCTCGGATAAAATATCGGCCAAGCAGATAAAACCCATCGACATTCTGCGCCGCCTCTCTTTTTCCTCCCGACCCGAAGCTTCCGTTTTCATTCATAATTTGATTCAGGCAATACGCTGGAAATTGTACCACATTCGGCTATACTGCCAGGCACCGTTGTATATAACGGTCCATTCCCCGGTAGCGCAATGGTAGCGCAGCTCCCTGTTAAGGAGTTGGTTGTAGGTTCGAGTCCTACCCGGGGAGCAGCTAAATGATTTCACCATGTTTCTGTAAGAACATCTACCTCCTTTCGTCTTTAGTAGCTCATACAATAATCTATATATGAACACTCTATTGACGACAATAACAAAACGTAGTGGGCATCTAAACGGGGTTATATCCAACGGAACAGTCTCCGGGGCCTCGCGAGCATTCCCTCAAAAGATGCGTCGCGTTATACACAACCCGCAGGCGATGTCCGTGAAATGCGCTAGTATGAATATTATATGAATATACTAATGCGTCCGTTGGCAGGCTTCAGTGTCATTGCTGCGGTCTTTTTTATTATGGTTTTCGGATTACTCGTTAGTACACCTGCTGCCGCAAATGCGGAAACGGCACCATCGGACGTGCAAACGCAGATTGCGCAATTACTCCAACTCATTAAACAACTTCAGGCACAGATGGCACTTCTTTTGGGAGGCTCGAGCGAAACAGGTCCAGAAGGAGGGACTCAGGGGATAAGCGTGGGTGCGACCGTTGAGACCACCGATACGCTCAAGGTCCGCAGCACGCCAAGTGCTACAGGACAGTTGCTCGCTACGATGCAGCCGATGTCACGCGGAACGGTCGTCGGAGGACCGCAAACGGCGAGTGGATACACCTGGTGGCAGATCGCTTACCAGACCGTAACAGGCTGGAGTGCATCGAACTGGCTCCGTCTCGTGACTGCTGCCCCGTCCACACCACTTCCACCTCCGCCTCCGCCTCCACCACCGCTAGGACCTACCGCAGCGCTTACATTCACTGCTTCAGCGACGTCGATTACAAGCGGACAGACGGCGTTCTTGAACTGGTCTACGTCGAATGTCACTTCCTGTACGGCATCCGGAGGATGGACCGGTTCGATCGCTATTTCTGGAAACCAGTCGGTTTCTCCGACACAAAAAACGACTTATACGCTGACCTGCTCCGGCAGTGGCGGTTCGGTCTCCAAGCAGGTCACGATTAAGGTAACCCCTATTGATGAAAATTCGAATGACGAAAATTCTAACGATGACAACGGTGATGCGCCACCAGGCGCTATTGATATCGGCGAAAACGCGAGCCAGGCTGCTCGCACACTGCCGAATTCGACGACTATCCCGACGACCGCTGCATACCGCGAGGACTTCACTGGCAACACCGGCAAGGATAACTTCCGCTACGGCGTATTCCACGCCGGAGTCGGATTCCAGGAACTCGGTTATCCGGCCCGCATCTGGGGAGATGGCAACGCTCAGAACGGCCACGGCGGCCATTGGACAGCCGACCACGACATGAGCTGCGGCACGCCGGCAACGCAGCGGCCTCTCTCCTCTTCCGCAAGTGATTTCAACCTCGATGAGATCTTCTATGTTTGCAAGGATCACATCATGAGCTCGGTAGGCGACGTTGACGGCTACTCCATTGCCTGGTTCTCTCCCAAGAATTCGTTCAGCCGCGCTACGCACAAGAAGGTGTCGTGGGATGTAAACCTGACCGATCTCTTCGGACGCCAGTGGTGGGAAGTCTCGATTGTTCCTAAGGGAGGACATGTCGTTGCTACGATTGAATGGAATTCCCGCGGCGATCTCATCCCTTACGACAATGCGTCTGTCGTCATCGGCAACGGTCCATTCGGCGGCGGTGTGAACATGATTACGAACGGCGAGAACCGCTACGCCGACTGGCGCCCAATCTGCGATGGGGATTTCGCACTCGACCCTATCGGCTGCAAGGACAAGATGATTCGCCGTCCATTCTCCGTGACCGACAACGGCAACGGGACGCTTACGGTCAATTACGCGGGGCTCTACACACAAACCATTCCAGGAAAATTACCTGATGAGTTCGATATCTATTTCACTGACCACAATTACACACCGGATAAAGATGGCGTTCCACCCGGCCACACCTGGCACTGGGATAGCATCCGCGTAGAGTAAGGCGCTGCTGATTGCGACTTTGCTACGGCTGTCGCTCAAAGGAAGGCGGGGACCTGTAACCGCCCGGCTCTTTGGGTCCACTAGTTGCGCCTCAGCTTATCGCGATAAATAATCGACACGAGAGCAAAACTCAGAATGAGGAGCAAATACCACGAACCCATCTTACTGAAAGACACCGGATGCCACGCGTCAATTTGACTTGGGTAAAGCCAGATACTGGTAAACGTACCAATGTTTTCGGCAACCCACACAAAGAGTGCTGTAAGTAGCGTTGTGAGAAGAAGGGGCATACTACGCGGACGCAGATGTACTTGATAGTGCACCTTCGTTTTCCAGAAAATAATAAGTGCATATATAAATAGGAGGTAGCGGATATCGTAGAAAAAGTGGTGAGTGAAAAAATTCGTGTATATGAGTGCAGCGAGTATCCAGACATGATGGTACGCAGGAAAGTTCTCGTACGAAAGTTTAAGAAAGATAAATGCTCGCGAGATATAGCTCCCTATCGCCGAGTACAGAAAGCCTGAAAAAAGTGGCACGGTTCCAAGGACAAATACTGCACTTTCTGCTCCCGGGTAAACCCAAGAGCCAATCGCCGGATGCGTTTTGAAAATCTCCATCCCTGTGGCAAGTATGTGGAAGACGAAAATAACAGCGAATTCTCGCGGGGTCTCGAGACGGAAGAAAAGTGCACATGCCTGATATGCAACGGCAGCAAGAAAAATGAAGTCGAATCGCGTGACGAATGGAACGGTGACAACTTCGGTTACGAGAAAGAGCGAAAGAAGAAACGCGCCAAAATAACTCGCGCGAAGGTTTGCGAAAAAGAAATACCAAAGTTCAACAATCGCGAGACGCATGCACACATAATGCCATCGAATCGGGTATCATGCAGTCATGAGAATTGCGGTCATTGGTGGCGGAATTTCAGGAATGGGTGCTGCGTATCTTCTTGCCCCATACGCTTCGGTGACATTGTACGAGAGCGATCCTGCGCTCGGCGGGCATGCGAATACCGCATTCATCAGCTACGATGGAAGCGAGATTGCAGTTGATACTGGTTTTATGGTGTACAACCCATCGCGCTATCCGTACTTTGTCGCGCTCATGAAGACGCTCGGGATTGAGTCTGTCGAAACGAGTATGAGTTTCTCCGTCTCGATTCCCGACGCTATTGAATACAGTAGCGTACTCAGCGGGCTCGTTCACGACCTCTCACAACTAATGCGACCAGATTATCGGAGAATGCTGTACGACATTGTGCGATTTAATCGAGCCGCAAAAAGGTATTTACGAGACCCGAATGCCGACAAGAGTTTACTTCTTGATGATTTCCTCTCGAGGAATACCTTTTCAAAGCAATTTTCCGAATGGTACCTCTTCCCTATGATGGGCTCCATTTGGTCGGCGGCACCCGAAACTATACAGAGCTATGGCGCGTACGATTCGTTTCGTTTTCTCGACAATCACCTGCTACTGAACATATTTAATCGCCCAGAGTGGCGCACCGTGAAAGGTGGTTCGCGAGCGTACGTGTCTGCACTGCAAAAGACAATAGCGAAAGAAGGTGTCCTCATAGAAACCGGTACCCCAGTGCTCTCGATTTCACGCAATGATTCCAGTGCCGTCGTGCGCACGAAACGAGGAGAACAGGTTTTCGAGTGTGTGATTATGGCAACCCACGCGGATACGGCGCTTACTCTTCTACAAGACGCTGTCCTCGATGAGTGAAAGGCCCGCGGCGCATTCTCGTTTTCTCAAACCACGACTGTGCTTCATAGTGACTCCTCGTTTATGCCACGTTCAAAGCGTGTGTGGTCGTCATGGAATTTTCACGCAACAAAGAGTACGAATGCAGTGTCACTCACCTACTGCATGAACAACCTTCAGCACATTCCCGAAACGTACCCTGTCTTTGTCACGCTTAATCCAATACGGCCAATTAAAGAGAGTGCGGTGTATAGTACGTACTCCTATACTCATCCCCTTATGAACGCACAAGCACACGAGGGACAGCGCGCCCTCAAAGCTCTCCAGGGGAAAAATAGAACGTATTACGCCGGCGCTCACCTCGGATATGGATTTCGTGAAGATGGCTTTGTTTCAGCAGTCGACGTTGTGAACGCGCTTGGCTACCCCATTCGATTATCCGTATGAACCTCGAACTTCTCTCAGCAAAAGTGGGACACACGAGATTTACCCCTAAAAATCATACATTTTCATACGACGTCTTTTACGTCATCTGTCCTGTGACAGAAAAGCCAATAGAGACGCCACGCTTCTTCTCATTCAATCGCTTCAATATTTTCAGTTTGCATACGAAAGACCATGGCGGGCGGGATGGAGGAAATTGGCGTGAATGGATTACCAAAGAGTGTAAAGAACGAGAGTTTGCTGTTGCACCGGAAGATCAGGTACTCCTCATTTCACATCCGCGCCTTTTCGGCTATGCATTTAACCCGATTTCGTTCTGGCTCGTGTATGAGAAAGATTCATACGTGAAGGCGGTCATCTGCGAAGTGCGCAATACATTTGGCGACAATCACAACTACTTTCTTTCACACCCTGACCTCCGCGCTATTACAGCAGTGGATACATTCTCTGCCAAAAAAAATCTCTACGTCTCACCGTTTAATCATATGGGCGGCTCGTACACCTTTACCTTTGACGTGCCAAAAGAGAAATTCAAATCTGTCATTAATTATTTCGAGAATGACACACACATTCTGAATACCTATATGGGAGGTACGCGAACGCCACTCACTGCTCGCGCTATTCTTTCGTGCGTTTTCAGATACCCCTTTATGACACTCCTGATTGTCGCGCGCATCCACTGGCAAGCAATTCGCCTGTGGTTCAAAGGAGTATCTCCCACGGTACACGAGAAGCCGACTTCCACCCACGGCAAAACCACAATAGGAGCCACTACTCAATCGCCGGTTTCGAAAAAATGAGATGCGACACATCGATGCGACGTGAGCGAAATGCACCTGCACATATAAGAAGGTAGTACCGCCACATACGGTAAAAACGCTCATCGTATCGAGAAGAGCCGTCAGCATTTTTTGCCACTTTTAAGACAGGCCAGCTTGCTCGGAATTGCTCGTCCCACAACATAAGCGTGCGGTCGTAATCACGTCCAAAATTCTCGACATGGCTCACGCGGAATAATCCCTCAACGGCCTCAGAAAGTTGTTTGAAAGACGGCAGTACGCCGTTTGGAAAAATTCGCGTTGAAATCCACGGGTCAGGATCTCCAGTCCCCATTATCGCCTGCACCAAAAACGAACCTTCATTTTTTAGTGCGCGGTGCGCAACTTGCATATATGCGCGAAAGTTCTTTGGCCCTACCGCCTCTATCATTTCAATTGAAACCGCACGGTCAAAGGTGCCGTTGTACGAGGCGGGTAGCGTTCGATAATCTCCAAAGAAAAAACTGATGGGAAATCCGCCGCAGACTTTCTCAGCATATGCAAGCTGTTCTTTAGAAACGGTGACACCAACCACCGATACGCCATAATTTTTTGCGGCAAAGCGGGCGAACGTTCCCCAGCCGCATCCTATTTCAAGTACTTTCATTCCTGGTTTGAGGCCAAGCTTCTTACAGACAGCGTCAAACTTAGCGAACTGCGCGTCGGTGAGATTTGTCGCACCACCGATAAAATATCCAGAGCTATACGCCATACTTTCACCGAGCATGCGCTCGTAGAGATCGTTTCCGAGGTCGTAGTGATGTTCTGCTACGTGAAATGCCCTGTGTACACTCTGTAAATTGACGAACCACGACCATGCCTGGAGAGCGTAATCAGTGACCGGGTTCACGCTGTGTTCGAGTCGGGCACTGAGTGCTTTATCGATAAATTGATCGAGTGCCTCGCAATCCCAATCGCCATCTACGTACGAATCGCCGAGGCCTAATTTTCCCAAAAGAAGCACTCGTCGAAACACACGAGGATTCCGCACCTGTGGGTCAAAAGGGGCCGAACCATTCAGTGTCACTCCCGCGCGCGCGAGATATCTACGCGCCATCTCTTCAGAATACATACCTCTACAATCCAAGAGCGAGCGTACCGGTAAATAAGAGTAACGCCCCGACTAGTGATTGGCCGCAAAAATCCTCGAGACGTGAACGACGAGGGTCAGCATACCAGAGCGCGACCATGGGCACGGCAAGAATCACGAAATACAGAAAGAGGTTGTCGCAGACGCTTAATGCAGTGAGGCTCGGAGAAACAGCCGAAAGGAGGGCTCCGGAAATAACCTGCCATGCCGACAGACCATACAGCACGGAACGTGCCACTGTGGGCGAGAACCAAGAAGTGTTGCTGGCGTGTATGGCCGTAAGAGCTGCAATACAAATTCCACCTGTCAGCAGCGCTCCCAGAATATGCAGAACTAGAAGTGTCGTATACATACCTATTTTTTAGGAGGCAATGGAATAAAGCCAGATGTCCGCTCTTTGTATGCCTCCCATTCAGGATTCCCTGTCCAACGCTTTTCAAGCAATGGCACACCTGAGACAAAGAGAAGGAGATACGTGATGAGAAATGGACTTAAAAACCCAATAAGTGGGTACGCAGTCAGCCCACTTGCAGCAATCGCAATTCCCCACCACATAACACTCTCGCCAAAATAATTTGGATGGCGAGAATAGCGCCACAAACCTCGTGTCATTATATGACCTTTGCTGGCAGGGTCTTTCAAAAATCGGTCGAGCTGGAAGTCGCCAACGGCCTCGAAAAAGAAACCCAGTGCCCAAACCAAGATTCCGAATCCAACGACAGGAAGAAAAGGGGGGTTCGGTGCGAGCACGGCGAGAAGGACAGGAAGAGCAACAAGAGCTATTACCAAGCCCTGCAGCAAATAGATTTGGAAGTAACTTCTGACAACAAACCATTTTCCCCATGCTTCGCGCCACGCTTTGTAACGAAAATCCTCCGCCTTACCATAGTTTTTTCTGAAAATTCGTACTGCAAGACGTATGCCCCAAATAAACGGAAGCGCACAGAGAGTAAGTGTGATTGGTGTAAAGGAATTCTCAGAAATTGCCGCTGCGATAACAACCAAGAATCCTAGTCCGTACCCAATGTCGGCTGTACCGTTGTCGCGTCGTACTATCGAGATAACAAAAAGAAGGCTCATGTAGAGCCACAGTGCAATAACAGGAAGCACGAGCGACATAGTTAGAAAAACTTCGATGCTGCGAGGTATGTAAGTCCGGCAACAGATGCAGAAAGAACCGTGCCCCAGAGCATGTCAACGAGCGCCACCTGCCACGGCCAGTCGCGCAAAGTCGACCAGTTAGTTAGGTCGTAAGTCGCATAGGTAAAGAATCCAAACAGCGCTCCAAAGATAATTGCATGCATGAGCCCGCGCCCTGCGAGTGCGGGAGCGATTGCGAAAATGAGTAAACCGACCAAGAAGATAAGGTAAAACGAAATAGCAACAGGCCAGTTCACAGGCCCCAAGAGGTGTCCAAGTTGGTTCTTATAAAACGACGAGGCAACAAAACCCAGCCACACCATATCGATTGCAAAAAAGATTGGGACTGAGATTGCGTAGACTCCTAAATACTGCAAGAAACTCATACCAACAGATTACCATGAGGAAATTTTCTGACATCTCGGGTACTTTTACTTCTTCGCTGCAGAACTACCCGCAACAAACCCCGTCGTCCAGCAGAGCTGCAGGCTATAGCCCCCTGAAGGTCGGTTGATGTTCAGAATGTCTCCTACTAAGTACAGATTGCTGAAAAGACGCGAGCGCATCGTCTTGAAATCAACTTCTCCTAGATCCACACCTCCTGCAGTAATGATTGCTTTGTCTAAGCCGAGAAGTCCTTTCACTTCGAATCGTACGTGCTTCAACTCCTTCAAAAGCCGGATGCGCTCCTCTCGAGAGATTGAATTGCATGGTTTTTCTTGATTAATTTTCGCCCCGTCGAGAATAAGAGGAACGAGTATTGGAGAAGCGACGTTTCTTAGAGCGTTGCGAATTTTCTTGTTGTGGTGCTCTTTGAATGCTGTCTGTAATTCCGTATTAACTTTTTCGTAGCCCATGTTCGGCACCGTGTCGATTTCAATCTCTACTGCCCCATATTTCAAAAGTTCACCAATCTCGCGACTCATATTGAGAATACCCGGTCCACTGAGTCCCACGTGCGTAAACAACACTTTGCCGCGCCCCTGTGATTGTTTAACATTATTCTGGAAAATTGTGATTTTTGCATCCGAGAGAGTCGCGCCCGCAGCTCGTTTTACGCGTACATCTTTAAGTGCCACAGGGACAAGTGCAGCGCTCGCTTCATCCACTTTGTGTCCAAGACTTCTGAGCCAAAGGTAGCCGTCCCCCGTAGAACCAGTTTCAGGATGCGAAATTCCGCCGGTCGCAAGAATGAATGAACGTGCTTGAATCATGCGCCCGTCGCGTAGCTCAACGGCGCTCACGCTCCCACTTGTTCCGTGTATTTTTTTAACCAAAGCATTCTTCATAACAACCACCCCTTGCTCTTTCATGTACGTAACCAATGTGTCCCACACTGACTGAGCAGTGTTCGAAAGCGGAAAGACGCGCTGCTCTGCCTCCTCTTTTGTGGGCATATTTCGAGCATGAAAGAAATCGAGCGTTTGTTGTACACTCCACTCCGAAAATGGAGAAAAAAGAAACTTGCCACTATCTTTGAATCGCGCAAGTAATTTCCTGGTATCCAATTCCCCGTTCGTCACGTTGCATCTGCCACCACCGGTGATTAGCAACTTTTTCCCAAGGCTTGCATTCTTTTCGAGGAGAAGAACTTTTGCTCCCAATTCTGCTGCACGCCCGGCCGCCATCATCCCCGCTGGGCCTCCGCCAATCACGACGACGTCCCAATGCTCGGGTGCTCGGTTTCTTGTTTCAGACTTCGACACAGTAAGGATAGTAGCAAAACGTTTGTGTTTTGACCCTTACGTCTCGCCCTTTTATATGACTTGCAAATTGTCGATTCCCATCTGCACCTTCCACTGCTCTATAACTTCCGGATGCTTTCCCTCAATACACTCGGCGACAAACTGAGCGGCTGCTTCGCCATCTTCAAATGTCATGTACGCAAGTGCTCCTTGGCAGACTGCATTAATGTCTATCTTCGCCTGCGGCTGTTGCATTTCCTCGAGAACTTTTGTGACGGTGAAAATACCAATCATGTCATATTTGTTCCACTGGTCCGTGCTGAGCGCCTCTTTGGGAACAAAGAATCCTTCAACCGTAACGCGTGCGTTGGACTGAAATTGTTGCATTGCGCTCGCTGAAGCGCCAAAGTTCACCGCATAGAACGTGCCTGAGTCATCCTGAATACCGAAGGCGCATTCTTCAGTCTGGGGCCCTGAAGTATCGAGGTGTGGAAGACAGAGATAGGTCCCCGTAATCGTCATTGAAAGTGGGGCTGAGTCAGGCTGCTGCACACCGCTCCCCGTAAGCTGAACTACTAAAAGATACCCGACGGCAACAACGAGTATGGCAACGATTGCAAGAGCGATGTTTTTCATATTTTAAATTATAGCAGGTCTATGGTTCGTCAGACGGAACTCCCGTGTGTTTATTACAACACGACTCGTTATCTAAACAAAGCCCACAGGTCCTGGAAAAGTTTGGCGAACATCAAACGAAACGATTCTATTGTACCCGCGCTCACAGCGGCCGTTTGTTGTGGGGCACTCTTTTCTTTGACCGCGGCGGGCAATTCCTCAGACTCATCTGTCTGGCTTTCCGACTCGATTTCCGGTTCGAATGAAGCCATGAGACCAGCCGACTCTTTTGGGAGCTCTTGTTCCCCTTTTACCTCCCCTTCGTCTTGTGCACTCGGAAGTGGCGCGGCAAAGAGCGCTACGACGAACGTAGTCGTAGCTCCCTGGTACATCCCTTCTGCAAGACCGACGCCTATGTCAACAAATTTCTCATTCAATAAATTGGCGCGATGACCCGGGGACGCTAACCACGAGGAAACGATGCGCTCGGGGTCTGAAAATTTAACCGCCAAGTTTTCGCCGACGCGTGAGAACTGATACCCCTCGTCGCGTACCAATCTCCATGTTTTTTCTCCTTCCGGCGTTGCGTGCGAAAAGTAACCGCGCGTCGCCATATCTTTGGCTTTTTCCTCTGCCGCGGCAGCGAGCATCGTGTTTACTCGATACAAGGCGAGTGACTCTTCCCTGCGCTCCACATTTGTCAGTTTAACTAGTGCCTCGGGAGTGAGAAGTGCATACTCTTGCTGTGCGAAAAGAGTGGAAGGTGCAGCAAAAACCAGAGCGAGGAAGGCGGCGTACCAAGAAAAACCATAAACCGTCTTGGAGCCCATGCCTCAAGCATAGGACACAACACAGCCCGCCTATTCGGCGGGCTGTGGACAACCTTTTGTGAGGTTCGTTTTCTGCTTACTACGGAAGCTGTGGCATTGGGATTTCAAGTGCCGAACAGTTCAGCTTGTTTACCCAGCGCAATGTTGTCTTGTACACGTAGCCTGTCGCTGCCTTGTCGTTCTTGAGACCGAATGGCAACCACGGTGCAAGAATTTCCGATGAGTACTTCACCTGGAATTCCTTGACAGCGCTTGTGGTCGAAGGACCAAATACGCCGTCAATGTCGAGTGTCGAGCCAAGATCTGCGTTCAAGAAACTCTGAAGTTTCTTTACCTCTTCCGCATCGTTCTCCTTGCCCTCGCGCATGAAGCTCGAGAGAAGTGGTTCACAGCTTTCGCCGAGAACTTCCCCTGCTGGTGTTTCTACTGCAGGTGTTTCCGCTCCCGCTGGTGCCGCTGGAACATCAGTCGAGCCGCTGTTAGAAGACTGAGGTGCGATACACTCGCCCTGAGAGAAACGGTAGCCTTCTGGAACAAATTCTTGTGAACCTTCGATGTTGGAGCACATGTCGACTGGGTCGGTGCCACCTCCTGAATACGAGCCGCCACCGCCTTCATTCGAAGAAACGCAGTTACTTTCTGAGAGCGTCATACCTTCTGGAATGATTGATTGCATTCCATCGATGTTTGGACACACATCAACTACTTCTTGCGTACATTCTTCAGTGTTGGTCTGAATTCCTTCGTCGCTTGGGCAGACGTCTTCGCTCTCACACGGTCCCGTCAATTGGAAACCTATGTCGCCAGGACATGCGTCTGTAGGCTCAGGAATACAGATTGGAAATGCACCAATCGTACCTTCAGGACATGAGAGAGGAACGCATGCTGGGAACACTCCAACAGTTCCTTCAGGGCACGATATTGGAAGACAGATAGGATACACGCCTTCCGTACCTTCTGGACACACTTCAGGCTCTGGCGTCTCACAATTTGGATAAGAGCCAATTTGGCCCTCTGGACATGCAGGAGCATCGCATGTTTGGTTTTGCGTGTTCCACATAAATGGAGCAACACACGCGTCGTCCACGCACGGACCTGATTGCTGATTGCCTGTCACGTTTGGACATGCGTCGGGAAGCGGAGTCTCGTCACACACGTCACCAATTCCATCATTGTCACTGTCGAGCTGGTTTACGTTTGCGACTGCATCACAGTTGTCTGTAGTGTCTGGAATCGTGTCGTTGTCAGTGTCAACCGGAGCACAGTTAGGTGTCTTTACGACCACCTCATACTCTTCGATGGTGTCTCCTGTAGGATTAAAGTCCGTCAATTCTACTGACCCCTGGTAGTCCCAACCACTTGTACTATTGTTCGACAATTCAAGCTTTACCGAGACAATCGCGTATCCCGAATTCGCATCAACGGTGATGCGGTCCGGGTTGCCGGATGTTCCGGTGTCCGTTGTCTTGATGAATACGCGCGTATCATCAACGTGTACGTTTGTTCCGGTTGCAATGGAGTTCTTTGTGTAGGTGAACTGCTGGCCACATGCGTCGACGCAGTCTGCTTTCTTTACTTGGACGCGAACATTGTCGATACGCGTAGATGACGAGTTACCCGACGTGTTAACCGTGGTCGGGTTTGTCACCGCAACGGACGTATAGGAAGAAGTGTTTCCTTCAGATGCCCATTCAACCGATACGAGTACATATCCAGTATCTGCAGTAACGATTACCTGATCTCGATCATCACTGTTTCCGTTAAAGTCCACCTGAACGCGGTCGTTTGACTCATCGAATGAGAAGAACGAGTCACTGTCTTCATCGACAGTGTACGTCGTCTTCTGACCACACGTGTCACCGTTGCTGGTGGCAAAAGCAGCCCCTGGGAACACTCCGAAAGTGAGCACAAGCGCCGTAAGGACACTGACGCCCTTTGCTACCAAAGAATCATTAAGATTTGCTGTAAACATATAGTTAAATAAATGGCTTAAAACTTGACTAAAATTGACTAAATTAAAAAGGCTTCTTGGAATGACCCAAGAAACCGTAGATGTCGACGCACGCGTTATAGCACCACCCTATACAGAGCGCAAGGATTGTGGTGGTTTGAGGTAATCAACCGATAAGCCCATTCCTCTGCACCTTCATCACTTCATGAACCATGTAAGAGCGTATTCGATGGCCACGTCGTACATTATATGACTAAGACATTGATTAGTTTCGTCGCATTAATAATAGTTTTATCAATCGCCACCCCTGCGTACGCATGTGCGCTTCGAGACTCGAATTATCAAACATCATCTAGGTTGTTTAGCTGGCAATCCAACGCTTCTTCCGCTTCGAAGGTTTCGACTAGTTCAAAACAAATTCCCAGAACTAAACCCACTCCAAAACCTCCCAAGCCGGCACCAGCTCCAGTCCCCACTTCTACGCCAAGCGATTTTGCCTCACAGGTTGAGCAATTGGTAGTGCAAAGCATGAACGCGGAGCGAGCAAAAGAAGGATTGCCGCCGCTTGTGGCGGAAGTAAAACTTGCGGGAATCGCTCGCGCACACAGCGCAGACATGCTCGCGAATAATTACTTCTCGCACACAAATAAAATTGGTTGCGGTGCTGGCTGTCGTTTAGACAAGGCAGGCTACGCATGGAGAAGTTATGGCGAAAACATACACTGGATGTCCGGATATGCGCTAAGCGCTGCTGAAACCGCGAACAAGGTCGTGCAAGCCTGGATGAACAGTTCCGGTCACCGTGCAAACATACTTAAAAGCTCATTCACTAAGGTAGGCGTCGGTATCGCAATTGAGGGCTCGAAAATCTACACAACGGCAGATTACACACTGCCTCGCTAGGGCACACTTATTCAAGGAGCCCGAACCTCAAAAATTATTCCACAAGTGCTGATTGGTTACTTCGTGATGGTAAATAATTTCCGAGTGTTTAACCGTCGTACCGAGCGCTTTCGGCGAACGGTCTGCGGCCATTTGCTTTAGTTTGATAAATTTGTCTTTACTCTCCGCGCCCATCACACTCGTAATAAAGGTACTCGATTTAGTGAGCGCAATTGCGTCGTAAATATTGTCCGAAAGAAAGCGCACACGGTCGCGTTTTGTTTCGTCTTTGGTAAGTCGCGTTCCTTCCATGCCTGTTTTGATGAGAGAAAAGAGAAGCAAATAGGGATTCGCATCCGGCGCAACAGATCGTACTTCAATGCGTGCCGAGCGCTCGTTCCCCACAGGAATTCGAATCATCGAGCCACGGTCTATGGGAGAGACCTTTATCTGATTCGGCGCTTCAAAATGCGGGTCGAGACGACGGTAACTATTCACTGATGAGTTAAGAATCAGGCATAACTCAGGCGCATGATTCAATATTTTCCAGATGAAGTCCCAGGCGATTTTCGAGAGACTCTCTTCCCCTTTTGCGTCGTAAAATATGTTCTTGCCATTTTTTGCGAGCGAAAAGTTGGTATGCATTCCCGAGCCGTTGATACCCATGAATGGCTTCGGTAAGAACGTGGCCGTAAGATTCATTGTGCTCGCCACTTGGCGGCAGACAAGTTTGTACAGCTGCACATTATCCGCAGCGCGCACTACATCCGCGTAGGAAAAGTTCATTTCGAACTGCGACGGCGCAACTTCAGGATGGTCCTTTTCGTTTTTGAATCCAAGCGCTCGCTGCGCCTCGGCAGCAAGGTCGATAAACACACGCAAAGGGTCCATAGGGAGTGAGTGGAAGTAGCCTCCGGACGATATGAGTGAAAAGCCTTTTTCCGCAGAGTAGCCCTGTTCGGAATTGCGACCGTCTACGACGAAGCCTTCAATTTCCGGAGCGGCGTATGCGGTCAATCCTTCTTTTTTTTTCAGAAGCGCTGCGTACTCCTTTAAACGTCCGCGAAAGTCAGAAATATAGGGGGTCCGGTCTCTATTCATAACCGATGCAAAGAAAATGACTTTACCCGGTCCAAAAATGTCGGCCGGCATAAAACGGATACTCGTCCAATCCACTTCAAGGCGAAGGTCGGATTCGTGCTGTGGCGTAAACCCACGAATGGATGAGCCGTCGAAGGTGAGATTCGTCAACGAGTCGAGTAAAAACTTCTTGTCATAATCGAGCATGTGAAGGCGCCCTTCAATGTCGCTAAAGCAGAGCGTCACCGCTTTTACGCGCTTTTCTTTCTTGAGCCACGTCGTGTATTCCTTCTCTAGTTGCGCAAGTGACTTTGTTTCGGCGTCTTCTTTGGCCTTCAGATTCATTTCTTCCAACTCGTCGTATGGAATTTCCAGGAAATCTCTTAAGTTTGTGCTCGTCATGCGCATTTTACTCTAAATATGGGTGATAATAAGATAAATATAGTCCTATTTATCTTTACCGAATCATTATCCGCCTGTGGACAGAGCATCAGCCCACACATTGGCTTTCAATTCAAGGTTTAGAGAGACTAACCCAGCACCTCTTTTACTTTCC
>CAYIDY010000004.1:0-44195 GCA_964362305.1 uncultured Candidatus Saccharibacteria bacterium
AATGGTGCACAGCAATCGGGCGGAGGCGCGGGTGGTGGCGGAGGTGGTGAAGGCGGGGGCGGGGGCGGCAAACAAGGTGGTGGAGGCTCTGGCGGTGGAGGAGGCGATAGTGGATAATCACGCTCATGAAAATTTCGCTTGTAACAATTGGAATTTTTGTCGCAGGCTTTTTGGCCGGTGGTCTCATTGTGTTTTTCGTGCCACTTGAAGGCGAAGTACCTCACATTCATTCGCACTCCATATTCACTATGTCTACAGAGAGAGGGGGTAACTATCTCTTTACGAGCCCACTTCTCGACTGCGAAATAAACGAAGAAGGAATGCTTCAAGTTGGTATCGTTCCTTTCGGCAGTAAAATCGAAGCCGTTGTTGACTCTCTTGTTTCTCAAGGGCGGGCTAATTCTATCGCCGTGTACTACCGCGACCTTAGCAACGGTCCGTGGTTCGGTGTGCAGGAGGAAAAGGCGTACCTCCCCGCAAGCCTTTTAAAGGTTCCGGTCATGATTGCGTACCTCAAAGCTTCTGAAAAGGACCCTGCCATACTTTCAACACAGATAACGTTTGAAAAAGAAGCCGTCGCACCGGATGGTGGAATACAAATGATTCCTCCGTCAAAAACACTCGAACTCGGTAAACAATATACTGCCCTCGAGCTTATTGAGTACTCGATTATCTACTCGGACAATCAGGCGGTGCAACTCTTGTATGAAAACATTGATGGTGAGCACATCTTTGATGTGTATCGTCGAATTGGCATAGACACCATGTCTATAGAGCGTCCGGGGGCAGTCTTGTCGCCACGTGATTATGCCGCCTTCTTCCGCGTGCTTCACAACGCATCATATTTGAGCCGAGAGAATTCGGAGCGTGCACTAGAGATTTTGAGTCGTGTCGAGCAAAAGGCTGGGATTGTCGCGGGCGTGCCTTCAAACACGTTGGTCGCGCACAAATTTGGCGAGGCGGGTTCGCGCGAGGAACTTCTGCAATTTCATGACTGTGGGATTATCTATCACCCCAAACGTCACTACCTCTTGTGCGTCATGTCGCAAGGGGAAGAGCGGGAACCGCTGATTGAGGCAATCGCTCAGATATCTAAAGCGGTATGGGATGAAATTGACTCGCAAACACGCGAGGAAGAAAAATCAAAATGACAGCACAAATATGAGGATGTTCTATAATACACGTATGCGATTTCTTGCTCTCGGTGGAATAGTGGCAGCACTCGGTTTTAGCGCGTGGTTTTTTTTGGGAGCATCTGAACCCGTAACTCCTTTGATAGTCGCCTCGCAGAGCGCTGCGGTAAATACACTTACTGATATCGTCACCGAGCCTGCGCCGCCCTTGGGCCCTTTGTATCGCAATCGCCAGTATGGATTCTCGCTGAACATGCCGGAAGGATTCGTCGCGGCGGAATTGCCGTTCGACGGCACGGGGCAGGCGACCACGCTCCAAGACCAACAAGGCAACGGCATTCAAATTTACATCACGCCGGACGTGGGCAAAGCGCGCTCAATCTCCGCGCGCGACGTCTCGAGTCAGATTCCCGACATGCAGGTCGTGAACGCGCAGGATGTGGAAATCGGCGACGATTATCGCGGCGTCGCGTTCATGAGCGACAACGAAGCCTTTGCGGGCGCATCGCGCGAAGTCTGGTTCGTCTTCCGCGGCAACCTGTATCAGATTTCCACCTACGCCCGCCTCGACCCGCTCCTCCAAGCGATGTTCGGCACGTGGAAATTCGAGTGATATGAGAGGCATAGCCATTCTCACACTTGTACTCACTGGCGGTTTTTCCGGAGTCCTATTGATGCCACACGCCGCGCATGCCGATATCACCACCGACCTCGTCGCGCGGTGGAAATTCGACGAAGGAACTGGGACAGCCGTAGTTGATTCAACTGGACATGGCAATGACGCCACATTCGGAAACACTCCGACCTGGGCAGCGGGACAAATCGGCGCAAGTGCCCTCGATTTCGTCCCTTTCGCGCATCTCTTCACTACGTATTCAGACACTCCAAACCTACTGACGCTCTCAGCGTGGATATATCCGAGGACGGCAGGCACGAATGACCGAGGCGATATCTTTCATAAGCCAAATACATATTATTTTTCCATATGCGATGGAAATGCAGAGTGTAACAGTCTCGCAAACTCGCTCGTGTTTGGTGTTCCGGTATGGGAGGGAACTCCTGGAGGGTGGTACACCAATGCCGACACTATCGTGATGAACGCATGGAATCATGTCGTCGTCACGTACGATATCACTTCGACGTCCAACGATCCCGTCATGTATATCAATGGTGTCGCCGTCACTGTGAACGAATATTCGGCACCAACCGGCACGACATTTCTAATCCCGTATGACATGCGAATAGCAGGCGGTTCCGGCGAATTCATCGACGGCACCATAGACGACCTGCGCATCTACCATCGAATTCTAACTGCGGCCGATGTCGCGGAACTGTACGAATACAGGCCGCAAGTCGCCCTCTCCCGCCCGCCGAACAACCTCGGGCTTCTGGGGTATTGGTCGTTTGATGACGGCACCGGCCTTCTCGCGACTGATTTTTCGGGACGAGGAAATCACGGCACGCTTCTGAACGACGGGTCCGGCCTTCCGACATGGACAAATGGCAAGAGAAGCAGAGCGCTTCAATTTGCGGCTAGTCAAGTCGATATGGGCGACATCAATGCGATGGATGGTCTCTCACGGGTGACTGTCTCTGCCTGGATTAAATCGCCTTCAAGCGGAGCAAATAACGGAGATTACGCGAACATCGCTTCGAAAGCTAGGTGCGATGGCGATGGGCCATTTGCGCTATTTATCACGGATGGTGGCATCCCTGGATTCGAAGTGCAGGACAATGACGGTGGTGGCGGTGGTGGGGGCTTTGTCAGCGATTTCGCGACGTTTGTCGATGATGGCAACTGGCATTTCCTTGTGGGCACCTACGATGGGACAGACGCCACAATCTGGATCGATGGCGTTGCAGCGGCCTCGGCAGGGTTCGTGTTCACGCTCGGGAGCACAGCGTATACCTTTGAGATCGGTGGTGATTGTAACGGGGCATTCCGGTATTACGATGGCACGATAGATGAGGTTCGTGTTTATAACCGCGCGCTCGGTGCAACCGAAATCGCCGCGCTTGCACGCGCGGGAGCCGCGCGCATCGGCGCATCATCCGTCGATCTCGCCCGCGGCTCGTCGCTCGAACAAGGCCTCGTCGGGCATTGGACGATGGACGGCACAGATACGCTCGCGACGATTACCGATCGATCCGGCCAAGGTAATCACGGATACTTCATCGGCGGAGCGACGTCGAGCGCGAAGACTATCGGCGTTCTTGGGCAGGCGTTGGATTTTGATGGCAGTTCCAATCATGTCGCACTTGGCGACCCTTCACCCCTCAATTTTCAAGGTGATTCGGCACTTTCCGTGACGGGTTGGGTCAAGTTGGATGACACGCAAAACTGGCCAGTTTTAATTGCGAAGCAGGCCGGTGCTGACCCTACGGGTCAGTACGCTGTTCAGGTTGGAAGCGGCAGCAACAACAAGCCCTCGCTATACTTGAATACAGGATCTTGGAATATGACCGTAGAGGCCAATGAGGTACTTGCCGCAGGCTCCTGGTACCACATTGCAGCGACGTACGACGGTACGAATTCCCGTATTTATATCAATGGAGCTCTTGATAACTCTGCTTCATCGCAGACAGGTCCAATTGACGGCGATGAGTTTGATCCTATTCAGATCGGATTCGCAAATGGCGTCAGAATGAACGGTCTCATCGATGACCTCCGCGTCTACAACCGCACCCTCACCGCCGCAGAAGTGAAGCAGCTCTACAACCTCGGGCAGGTGAAAATAACGCAATGATATGAACTTTCTCCGAAATACAATGGTGCCCATTGTCACGCTCGCCGCAGCGCTCGTATTCTCGAGCGCCCTCCTCCTCGTGCCGCAGACAGCTGCAGCAGCATACCCGACCGTCGAAGCGACCGTTGGAGGCGCCGATGAGGATGCCAATACAACGGTCGTCGTCGATTTGCCGGCAGGCATCACCGCCGGCGAGCTTCTCATCATTCATATCGCCTGCGATTGCTGGGCGGGACAGACTTTGACCACTCCAGCTGGTTGGACAGAAATATTGGGTACCGGCGTATCTGACCTATTTTCGTACACCTACACTAAGACAGCGTCCGGAAGCGAAGGAAGCTCAGTCAATATTACGGCAAGCGCAATCAATGCGAGTTTTGCACATGTCGCGATGCGTATCAGCGGTTGGACGGGCACGCCGACGGCAGCCGAGGCAACCGGAGGTCTCACGGTACTAAATCCTCCAAACGTGACTGCGAGCTGGGGTTCCGACGAGAATCTCTTCATCGCGCTCGGATCGGCGCAAAACAGCACTGATAGCAGTTTCGTCATCACGGCAGCACCGACGAATTATTCTGGCCTTGTCGTCAGTGACACAGCAGTCACGGTCGCTGCCGGGGCGGCATTCCGTGAACTGACCTCGGCAAGCGACAATCCGGGGACGATGGCCTATTCAGGCGGAAGCCCGAACGAATGGGTCGGAGCCACTATCGTCGTGCAACCGGCTGCAGCGGCTGTCGCCCTCTCCCGCCCACCAAACAACCTCGGGCTCGTGGGGTATTGGCCGATGGATGAAGGAAGAGGAACAACTGCCGGCGATTTTTCCGGCAATCGGTACGACGCACCATTTGAAGACGAGAGTTCACCGATTTGGACGAACGGCAAGCGTGGCGGGGCGCTGAATTTCACATCGTCATACGGTCTGATTTCAAGCTACACGAGCGGCGTAAACCGCATTACGGTGTCCGCGTGGATCAACCAGGATTCGGTAGGAAACTTCGGATACGGACGGGTCATAAGAAAGGGGAGTGAGTTTAGTGTACGCACCTGCGATGGAGCTGCCGAATGTGGGAGCGTGTCCAACTCACTCATATTTACCGCAGGCTTTGACTCCGATTTTAACAACGGCCATTGGTATACCGATGCGAATACAGTCCCATATGACACTTGGGTCCATGTAGCCGTGACCTTTGATTTTTCAAGCAGCAGCAATGTCCCTATTCTTTATATCAACGGAGTCGCCGCGAACCTGAATACCTATGCGGCACCATCTGGCAATCAGAATGGGGCAATCGGGGACCCGCTAACTTTCGGATCGGGTGGGGGAAGTTCTTTTCCGGGGATCATGGATGAAGTCCGACTGTACAATCGCATACTCGGCCCCACGGAAATCGCCGCGCTCGCACGCGGCGGAGCCGCGCGCATCGGCGCATCATCCGCCGATCTCGACTCCGGTTCGTCGCTCGAGCAAGGCCTCGTCGGGCACTGGACCTTCGACGGCAAGGATACGAATTGGACATCCGACACCGCAGGGACGGTGACGGATATGAGCGGCAGCGGCAACACGGGCACGATGACGAATATGAATCGCAAATTCGCTGTCGATGGCGGCGTCCTCGGGCAAGGATTGGATTTCGATGGTTCAGATGATTTCATTGATGCGGGCGCCGATGGTTCTTTGGACATCACGGGACAGTTCACACTTGCCGGTTGGATCAATTGGGAAGGTACAGGAACTGGTTTCTACCAGACAATAGTCTCTAAAGAAACCAGTGGTGCAGGAACCGACGGATACTATACGTGGTTGGGAAATGATGTTTCCAATGTTGTAGGATGCGGCGTCAACTCCGGAGCGAGCGAAATAAACTCAGTTACTCCGTTGGTGGCGGGTCGGTGGTACCATGTCGTCTGTATCCACACTGCCACGGGTTTGGAACTTTATATAAACGGCGCACTGGCGAATAGCGGCGGGAGTGCAACTGATCCGGCATCGACAGGTGCTTCGTTGCGAATAGGAAAGACATTTAATCCGGGATCAGGAACGCACTTCAATGGAAAAGTGGACGATATTCGCGTCTATAACCGTGCGCTCACTCCCGCCGAAGCTAAGCAGCTCTTCAACCTCGGGCAGGTGACCATAACGCAATGATTCATATGCGCTCATCTATCATTCTCGCGCTCGGCATCTGGCTCCTCGCTGCCAATCACGTCGCGACGTCTGATTCGCTGAAAATCGTCGACAGCATCCAAATAGGTGACACGGTGCGCTACGCTTATGTCGGCGAGAAAATGCCCGAGCTGCTGGAAGAGGGCGAGGTAAAAGAAAAGCGGACTGAATCCTCGTACACGGTCTATCTCGGCAAAGACGAAAACGGCAACGATATGTATCGCACTCGCACCTACTCTCAGCCCACGTTCGTGCGCGACGGCCCTGCGCTCGCCGTGAGCGGAGGCGAACGATGGCACACAGTGGAATACGGCGAGGATACTCAGGAGAATTTTCTTGCGAAGACGCGGCCGTCCGTCGCATCGCGCATTGCTCGGGCTATCATCCCGCCGACCTATGCGGTCACCATTTACAGCCACTCGGGCGATGGACATATCGGCGCGTTCGCTGAAGATTGGTTCGACACGCGTAATTCCGTCGACGGCATCGTGAACGATGAGGCCGACTGTGTTCCGTCGCCGTGTACAGTCGTCGGTGCGTTCGATGAATTCCCCCCATACGGCGTCTTCCGAGCATTCGTCCCGTTCGATACTTCATCTATCCCGAGCGGCGCGACGATTGCCGCCGCGAGCCTCAATGTGTACATCACTTTTCTGCAGAATGACGACAATGACGGCAACGATTTCCTTACCATCGTGCGATCATCACAGGTTAATTACGCTTCGCTCGCGACGACCGATTTCAACAACATAGCATTCTCCGAAGGTATCGACAGCGGCCAACGCAAGGATCTCACGGGGTTAGCTACGAGCGCCTACCTCTCATTCTCGCTCAATTCGACAGGCATGGGATGGATCGCGAAGAGCGGACAAGCGAGCAATTGTCATGCATCGACGCTAGGTATCACCTGCCTCGCCGTGCTCGGCGGGAATGATTTCCTCGATCATGCCCCTGCGCCGGGAGCATTCAACTCGACCGGTTGGTACCCGAGCGAACGCACTGGCACATCGGAAGACCCGTATCTCGATATAACCTACACGGAAGCTGGAGGCGTCACCCTCGTCCGCCCGCCGAACAACCTCGGGCTCGTGGGGTATTGGAGTTTTGATGATGGGCGGGGAACCATCGCGACGGATTTTTCGGGGAATGGGCATACGGGGACACTTGTCGGTTCGCCCGTACCTAGTTGGACTAGTGGCAAACGAGGAAAGGCACTGCGCTTCGACGGCTACAGCGGCAGCAACGATTACGTCACGATGGGTGATATAAATGCAACAGACGGGCTCACAACACTATCTATCGCGCACTGGATAAAATCTGCTTCAGTCGGCGCGAATTCTGGTGGTTCGGATTATCCGACAACTGTTACAAATAGTAGCTGTAGCGCCGGAGCTGACGGCTCATACGGTTTTCATATAGAATCGAGCGGCGGCAGCGCGAGCCCAGTGTGGTTCAATGTTGATACGTCAAATGGCGGCAACACAGTATCTAGTGCTACCAACGTCGATGACGGCAACTGGCATCATGTTGTCGGGACGTACGATGGTAGTGATATAAGGCTTTGGATAGACGGAGTTCAAGTTAATTCGACCGTCGTAACAGGTACACTTTCGCCTTCTGTGAATCATCTCGAAGTAGGGGGACATTGCAACGATTTTAACGGAAAATTTTACGAAGGTTCTATCGATGAAGTGCGCATCTACAGCCGTGTACTTGGCCAGACCGAAATCGGAGCGCTCATGCGCGGCGGAGCTGCGCGTCTCGGAGCATCATCTTCCGATCTCGCCCGCGGCTCATCGCTCGAGAGCGGCCTCGTCGGGCACTGGACCTTCGACGGCGGCGATACGAATTGGACTTCTGGTACCACAGGAACCACGCTCGATAGGAGCGGCAACGGCAACACCGGCACGATGACCAACATGAGCCAACAGAGCTCGATAACGAGAGGAATCCTCGGGCAAGGACTCGATTTCGAGCGTGATGCTAACTCACAGCGAGTCCATTTCCCGCTGTTCGGCAGTCTTGTCGATGGCACGAATGACTTGAGTATGTCGTATTGGATAAATCTCGAGTCATATCAATCCTCAGGAGATTGGGCGAGCGCACCCGAGTTCTTTGGATTTCGCGGGGAAAGGAATTTAGGATGGACTGGTTCCGAAAGTCCATTTAATCAACTTGCGCTTTGGGTCGAATACACAGTTGGTGGTTGGGTCAACGTTTTCGCTGGGAGTCCCGTCTTTAATCTCGACACGTGGTACCACATCGTCGCCACATATGACGCATCTTCTGGCTGGGTAATATACGTGAACGGACAGCAGACGGATACGGACAGCTCGTTCGGCGCTATCGATGGGCCGACCGATGATGACGGAATCGGCGTCTACAACACTCTCGGCGGTACGAGTGGTACCGGCTACGTCAATCGTCATCTCGATGGCAAGATGGACGACGTCCGCATCTACAACCGCACTCTCACCCCGGCGGAAGCAAAGCAGCTCTACAACCTCGGCAAAGTCCGCATCGTTCAGTAGGGAAGAGGCGCGTGCTCACACTGCTTGATTTTCAAAAAAATTGTTAACGCACGTATCCAGTTCAGAGAGAGTTAGTACTTACAAATAACACGCGTCCGGCAGCGCGATTGAGGCGAGTGCAAAGCAGTGCCGCGCAATGAATCCAAGCAGACCGAACCTTCGCTGCATACATACGCACGGCATCTACAAAGTCTCCGTATGTGAAAAGGAAAGAAAGCCTTGCAGCTCCAAAGTGCGCATCAGGGGCAAATCCTGTACCTAAAAGAGTCGACAGCCTGAAAGCAACAAAATGGTCGCCAAAAGACCCAACATAGGGGCAGAAAAAGGCCTTTCCTCGATGAAAAATCAAGGAAACCACAGTAAACACCCCATCCTTGTCAAAAAAATAACATGCGCCTAGCGCCCATAAATACCCAAATACCCCCAAAACCCCCATCCTATTCAAGGCTAAGCCTTGCTTTTGCAAGGCTTAGCCTTGGAAAATAAGCCAAAAAATGGCTATCCACAGAATAAATGAAAAATGTGCGGCAAAAAGTGCTAAAAGTACGTAGAATGAGAATGTTCCGGAAGGGAGTAAGGGACCTAAAATTAAGAAAAGGGCCGAAATCGCAAAAAAGACATGAAAAGGGAACAGAAGACACAAGATTTTTCTAGAAATTTGGGCGTAGTTTTTATTGTCTTGCGGAAATTTCGGAAAAAAAGTATGTATGCGTAAAATTAAATTTGCGGACGGAGAGTTCTACCACTTATACAATCGCGGCGTTGATAAACGAATTGTGTTTAACACGAAAGCGGATCACGAACGCTTTCAAGCATATCTGTATGTACTCAACGATTCACACAACGACCGCTCGGCAATTCGCTTTACCTCAGAAGAAAGTAAGAAAGCATTTTTTTCGCGCGAAAGAATTGAACCGCTCGTTGCGATTGGCGCGTACTGCTTGATGCCAAATCATTTTCATATTCTCGCGACACCACTTGTCGAAAATGGTATCTCAAAATTTATGCACAAATTGCAAACGGCGTACACGATGCATTTCAACGAACGAATGTCACGAACAGGAAGCTTGTTTCAAGGAACGTTTAAAGCTACGCATGTAGATGACGATGCGTACTTGCATTACTTGTATGCATACATTCATCTTAATCCTGCAAAACTTTTAACCGATGACTGGAAAAATGCAAGCGCAGAAGAACTGCGGCAGCTGGGATCAAAGATTTTGGCGTATCCCTTTTCTAGCGCCGGTGAATACAATCTCAACACGTTTGTCATCACTAACCCGCAGCCGTTTCCAAAGTACTTTCAAAAGACCAGGGATATGCGAGCGCACCTCCAATTCTGGCTAAAGTATAAAAACGCGGAGACGGCCGCGTGATTGGATTCGCTACCCCCCCCCGGGGGGGGGGACGAAAGCACTACTTATGGTAGTAGTCGAGGTCCGCGTCAGTCGGCTTGAAATAAAGCCATAAACCGAGTGGCAATGCAGTGTTAGGCACACGACTCCGTACCATTTATGTACTCGCAATTTCATTACACGCTTTAAGACGCTTGTACGAAATCTGCGCGAGAATGCATGCTAAAGGACAAAATATGGCGTAAAAAGGAAACTCGGAAATCCGATTCCTGCCAAATATGTACAGTACTATTTTCCGGGTGCTATGAATAATTTTCAAAACCGCATCGTTTTCGCTTGAAGCAAATCATCCGGATTTGGGACTGCCTGGAGGCACTTATCCCTGGGTTCACGGCAACAAACGACGGTATTTGGCGTGGTATATTTCGTGCATGAAAAAAATGAAAATAGGAATTAATGGATTTGGACGTATCGGTCGAGGTTTTATGCGCGCGATACATGGCCGTGAGGATATGACCGTTGTCGCGATCAACGACTTGGGAGCCGCCGCTAATCTTGCGTATCTTCTTAAGTACGACACCGTCTATGGTCGCACTCCTTTCAGTGTCACTGCCGCGGACAAAGCAATTGTCGTTGATGGCGTGTCCATTCCCGTTTTTGCCGAAAAGGAACTTTCGAATCTGCCGTGGAAAAATTTTGACGTTGACATAGCGCTTGAAGCGACGGGACTATTTACGGATGCAGAGAAAGCAAAAACACATTTAACTGCGGGTGCGAAGCGCGTCGTGATTACTGCTCCTGGAAAAGGCGATGGTGTGGAAACGATTTTGATTGGTGCGAATGAAGAAAAGTTTGGCACGTGTGACATTACTTCCAACGCGTCGTGTACAACAAACGCAGCTTCGCCGCTCATTGGCGTACTTCTTGAAACTATCGGCATTGAGCGAGCACTTTTGAATACGACGCATGCGTACACCGCGAGTCAAAGTCTTGTTGATGGTGGAAAAGCAAAAGATATGCGCGAGCAGCGCGCTGCGGCGCAAAACATGGTTCCTACTTCAACGGGAGCTGCGAAAGCAACGACAATCGCGTATCCATCGCTCAAAGACAAGTTCGACGGAATTTCTGTTCGCGTGCCGGTACCGGCAGGCTCTATTGTGGATGTGACGTTTGTGGCAAGTCGCCCAACCAGTGTTGAGGAAGTGAACGCTGCTTTGAAAACCGCTGCGGCATCTGAAAAGTGGAAGCGCGTGTTTGCGGTGAGCGAGGAGCCCCTGGTGTCATCTGACATCCTTGGTCTTCCGTACGGCTCAATTGCAGATTTAACCATGACGCGTGTTGTGGATGGAACGCTTGTGAAAGTTATGGCGTGGTACGATAACGAAATGGGATACGTGCATACGTTAGTTGAGCACGTTGCTGAAGTAGGAAAACGCATTTAACGCACATCACATGTCAACGATTTATATCGCAACCGATCACGCAGGTTTCGAATTAAAGAATCTTCTCGTCGAGTACGTGAAGTCGCTCGGGCACGACGTGGTTGATTGTGGTGCTCACCTGTTTGATGTTGCCGACGACTATCCGCCGATTATCGCCGGCGCCGCGAGAAAACTTTCGGAAGACGCGAGTGCGGGGCGCGATAGCCGAGCGATTGTCATTGGTGCATCCGGTCAGGGCGAGGCAATGGTAGCGAATCGTTTCAAAAATGTTCGCTGCGCGCTCTACTATGGTGTGCCACAGAGCTCGCAAATTGATGCGGCGGGAAAAGAACTGAACATGTTGCAATCGACTCGAATTCACAACAATGCAAACGCACTATCGCTTGGCGCACGTTTTTTGACAGAACAGGAAGCGAAAGACGCAGTGCGACAATGGCTTGAAACATCGTTCTCCGGGGAGGAACGTCATGCGCGGCGAGTCCAACAAATTGATACGCAATGATTTCTTCACAACAAACGAAGCGTGCCGAAATAATCCCGACGAATACCTGTCCAAAGACTCTTGAAGAATTAACAGCGCGCTCGTCTGCATTTAGCGCGTATACTCCCGTCGTTCACCTTGATGTGAGCGATAACAAATTCGCCCCCACGCAATCGTGGCCCTTTTTTGATGGGCAATGGAATGAGCTTGAAGCAATGGGGGTCGGGCAAAACAAAATGCCGCTTTTGAATGCGCCGCTGCACTATGAAGTGCATTTGATGATTGAAAATCCGCTTTCTGCGGGCGTTGCGTTTGCTCGCGCGGGAGTATCGCGCATCATTGCGCATGTAGAGGCATTTCGACACGCCGACGGGGCGCTCGATGCCTTTAAGATGTGGCGCGTCTCTGGTGCAAAAGAAGTCGGCCTCGCGATTCTCATGGATACGCCGCTCGATACGCTTCGCCCGTTTGCCGGCATTTGCGATGAGTTTTTAGTGATGACTATCGCCACCGTCGGAAAACAAGGGATTCCGTTTGATGAACGCGGCGTCGAACGTATCAAAGAGCTTCACAAGCGACATCCGGAGATTGCGATTGCAGCAGATGGCGGCGTCTCGGATAAAAACATTAAACAGTTGGCGAAAGCAGGCGCGACTCGTTTCTGTGTTGGCTCGGCAATTGAAAAACAGCCCGACCCGGCAGTGGCGTACCAGCATTTACTTGAAATAGTGAACTAGAAGACTATTAACACGTCTTGACGCGACACTTCCACTCGGTGCGCTACACTATTGATATGGCGCTATGGAACGGTAACGGGAGCACTCCGCTCGTGGAGTTTATTCTGAAGTCCGGCGTTGTTTCGGACCGAAAACAGGCTGAGAGAATACTTATCGCAGTCGCGGCGCTATGTTTCGTTGCGATTGCGTGGATGCTTTGGCCTGAGCCAAGTCTCCCAGAAAATGTTCAAGAAAACCCTAATTACGAGCCAGTAACTCGCTAGTAGTCATGCGTATTTCTCCTGCTCGCGGATTTACTCTCATAGAATTGTTGGTTGTTATCGGTATTATCGGAATTCTCGCGAGCACGGTTACCGCGAGTATTGCCCCTGCACGTGAAAAAGCGCGCGATGCGAAGCGCATGCAAGACCTCAACCAGATACGCAACGCCATCGAGCTGTACTACGAAAACAATGGTTCGTATCCGCAATTTCGCGCATACACCGACGCAACGAACTGCGGGTTCAATTGGTGCTCGCTTGAAACAGCGCTCGACCCGTACATCACAGATTTGCCGCGCGACCCTGTGGGCGGCACCACGTATGTCTATTATTACGATGCAAATTCCGGTGACAGTTTTCAATCGTATGGCCTGATGATGCGACCGGAGAGCCCCTTGAATGCGTGGCGCGCCTCGTCGGATGGCGGTTTTTATACCGTATTTTATGAAATCGGTTCTCAACCTTTATATTGCATGAGAAAGTACGACGATACGGGAACGCCCGACCCGGAAATTCAAGCACGGTGGTGGCCGACGACCCCTTCGTCAGCTTCAGTGTGTTTTGGTGGAGACTGATATCGCGCACGCATGATGAGATTGGCCTGAAGTTACTGGACTTGTAGCATCTCAGTTATCGAATCTCTGCATCGCAACTATCCACATCAGGGTCGCTCCTAAAAAGTGGCGCTGTGCCATGATGAACGCATATCCTAACCACTTTCTCCATGCCCCGCACAATCGCATCCGGAATCGCACTTCTGTTTCTGGTCAGTCCCGTCTTTGTCTCCGCACAGAGCGTTGCCGACTTGTGGGCACAAATCACCGAACTCATGAACCGTGTCGGAGCGCTCCGCTCTCAAGCGGCAGCAGCTGCTTCATCCACATTAGCAATAGCGAACCCGTGTCCCGTACTGAACCGTACGCTCTCCTACGCAGCCCGTTCAAGTTCCCGCGGTGCAGATGTGAAAGATTTGCAGCGTTGGTTAATCGGCGAAGGCTATCTCGCAGCCGGAAACGACACTGGCTACTTTGGCCTCCTCACCGAAAAAGCAGTCAAAGACTTCCAATGCAAAGAAGGCGTCGTCTGTAGTGGCACCGCCGCTACAACCGGCTATGGCTCTGTAGGACCGGCGACGCGCGCGGCGATTGCGAAGACCTGTGCGACACCAATTACGCCACCTCCACCACCTCCACCACCTCCGCCGCCACCACCTCCGCCTCCACCACCTCCAGGGACGTCATGCGTATTTAACGGCCAGACGATTACACACGGCACCTCCATCACCGCATACCAAGCAAGCAGCGTACCGGCAGGGCAGTCGTGCATTTCAGAGCGGCGGACGTGCTCGAACGGAACGTTGTCGGGGACATTTGCGTTTACGACGTGTACGGTTGCTCTTCAGCAAGCCGCACATCGCATCTCGGTGAGTGGCGGAACGTTCCGCGATTCGGTCACTGGCAGTATTTTCACCCCGCGCGGCAATAACTACTCACGCCTCACGAACGACTGGCATTCGACCTTCGATCCGGGAGCCTATGACAGCGCACGCGTTGAGACAGCGCTCGCGCGGATGCAGGCCGGCGGCTACAACAGCGTGCGCGTATTCCTGAATGTGCAGAAGATTGGCCTTGAAGGCTCGACTCCTGGTCTCAATCCGGCGTACATGAATAATCTCTTGGACTTCCTGCGCCGGGCGAAAAGTCACAACATCTACGTGATTGTGGCCGGCCAATGGTTTCCGAACAATTATGCGCCAATAGCGTACGCATTACCGACGCCAGCGAACGTCGGCGGGGTCATGAATATCACCTTCCTCCATCCGGGTTTTATTCAAGCATACGCTGCGTATTGGAAAGA
This sequence comes from uncultured Candidatus Saccharibacteria bacterium, assembly GCA_964362305.1. Classification (GTDB taxonomy): domain Bacteria; phylum Patescibacteriota; class Minisyncoccia; order Phycocordibacterales; family UBA2100; genus UBA10103. The sequence goes on from CAYIDY010000004.1 coordinate 14,711, forward strand.
TGTTGTCGGATACATCAAGAACGCTGACGCGGGATTGCTTGCGACCGTCTTAGGATATGACCCATGGAACGAGGGTGCATATGACACCACCGAATTACCGTTTTCCAGCATGTCGGGAACGGTGAAGCCCGCATCCGGCGGAAGCTACGACCTCTCCAGCACGGCCTCGCGCCAAGCGCTCGCGGATGATTCCGCGACCTATTGGGTGAATCAGCTCTCAAGCGCGATAAAAAGCGTTGATCCTTCCGCGCTCGTGACTCTCAGCGTGTTTTCACCGTATGCCGTCGGAAAAAATATTGACGGAGTCATGCCAGGAGGGGCAAGTCCTTTCGTTCCTTTCCGATGGAAAGCGCTTGAACAATCGGCCCTCGATTATATTGATTTACATGCCTATCCCCTCAGCACCGCGTGGACTTTTGCCGTCGAAGTCAATTCAGCGCAGATTCCATTGCAAGGGCAGAAGTCGCGGATGCTCGGCGAATACGGCGCGTTCAAACAATTCTTCGGTACGCTATCAAGCGCGGAGTCAATGCTAATTGCCGCACAATCCGCGAGCTGCCCGTACAACTTCTCTGGATGGCTCTTGTGGACGTGGGACACTACGGAGCAAGTGCGTCTCTGGAATGCGCTTGATGGCGGGGGACAGCTTGAGCGCGGTCTTTCACCGAATGTTCGGCCGAATCCGTGCCTAGCACCAATTCCGACGGTTTCGAATCTCGCGCTGAACGCGAGTGTGACGGCGTCGAACACGCTTGTCGGCTCTTCGGCAAGCAGTGTGGTTGATGGAAATAATTCCACGATTTGGAATTCTGGTGGGTCCGCGCCGCAGTGGATTCAGATTGATCTCGGTGCGCTAAGAGAAGTAACTTCCATCAAGCTCACCACAGCGCAGACTCCGGCGGGGCAGACAACTCATTCTGTCTACGGAAGCGTAACGGGGAATGACAATTGGCAGCTCGTGGCGACATTCAATGGCAGTACGACGGACGGGCAGGAACTGAGCGCTGATGTGCCGAATGGATTCCCTAATGTTCGGTATGTAAAAATCGAGACAACAGTGAGTCCGTCGTGGATTGCATGGAGTGAGATACAAGTCTTGGGACGGTAGTCCTCGAGAAAGTGAAGGTATTGTTGAAGATGCGTTGACAGTGCTTCACATACACGATATTTTGTTGGTATGGATTGCGCGCAGTATTTTAGTTTCTGGTTTACGAAGCTCTCCTTCGAGAGTTCGTTTGCGCGTTTGTAAGAAACAGAAACTTACGAAAACGAAAACGAGCCCTCGAAAGGGGCTCGTTTTAAAAACAAGTACGAATTGTTTCCCGGAAAGGGATTTTCGACGGAGGAGTGGCTCATACCGCCAAAAATCCCTTTCCAGGAAACACAAAATCTCTATGAAAAAAATAGTACTAATTCATGGTCCGAATTTGAATATGCTCGGGAGTCGGGCGCATGAATATTACGGGACGCTGACCCTGCGAGATATTGAAACGCTGGTTGCTGAAGAAGGCAAAAAGCTCGGATTTGTCACCGAAGCATTTCAATCCAATCACGAAGGCGCGCTCATTGATTTTTTACAGAAAGAAAGGGAAGCCGCAGCGGGAATTATCATTAACCCGGGCGCATTCACGCACTATAGTTATGCGCTTCATGACGCCATTGTTGATACGAGACTGCCGTGCGTCGAGGTACATCTTTCTAATATTAAAGAGCGAGAGGAGTGGAGGCAGAAATCGGTGACGGCCGCGGCGTGTATTGCACAGGTTTCCGGAAAAAAAGAGAAAGGATATGTTGAAGCTCTCGAAATACTCGCGAAACATTTGAAAAAATAATATGGCGTTGCTCAAAACAGCAGTCGTTGGCCATCCGATAGCGCATAGCTTGAGCCCACTGCTTCACAATGCGATTTATAGGAACGAAGGCGTTGATGCAGAAATGACGGCGATTGATAATGAGCACGTTGAGCCATTAGTTGAAATGATGCGAACGGTGCCACTGGGGCTTACTGCAATAACATTGCCGCACAAACAGGCGGTCATGCCGTTACTTGATGAGATTGATGACACGGCGCGTGAAATTGGCGCGGTGAATACCGTGATTAATCGTGATGGGAAATTGATTGGGTATAACACCGATATAGTGGGAATTGCCGCAGCTTTGGAAGGCGTGGAGCTTCGGGGAAAGAATATTCTCGTAATTGGCGCCGGCGGCGCAGCGCAGCCGCTCGCATTTTTTTTGCACAAGCAGAATATTGAGTGGAAGTGTGTAAGCCGGAACGTGGCGAAAACGAAAGCGGCATGCGAAAAGTTTGGCGGGAATGCGCTTGATGCGATGCCCGAAGACGGCGTGTTCGACATTATAGTGAATACAACGCCGGTGGGGCTCGCAAAAAGCGACGAACTACCATGCCCGGAAAATCTACTTCAGCCGGGTGTCACTGTTTTTGACCTCATCTATACGCCGACGAAATTACAGCACGTAGCGAAGCAAAAAGGCGTACGCGTCATCACGGGGTTATCTATGTTTGTCGCACAGGGCTTGGAGCAAGAAAGGCTCTGGCTCGGTAGAAAAATCCCTGATTCCGGGTATAGTGCGCTACTTCTGGACCACCTACGAGAAACTTCAAAAAACCTATGACCGACAAATTAATGAATGTGCGTGTAATAAAAAAGATGCCGACGGCCGACGACATAATTGCGGCGACGCCGATTTCGGATAAAGACCTTGCACGCGTTGCCAAAGACCGACAAGAAATTTCTGACATTCTTGCAGGTCGTGACGACAGGCTTCTCTGTATTGTGGGGCCGTGCTCGGCGTGGCCCTCGCCCGCGGTTTTGAAATACGCGGAACGTCTCAAAAAAGTTTCTGACAAAATAAAGAAGAAGGTAAAGGTTGTGATGCGCATTTACATTCAAAAGCCGCGCACGATTCGCGGCTGGCTTGGGCCGGTGAATCAGCCAAATCCGTATCAATCTCCCGACATTGCGCTCGGCGCACAGTATTGTCGCGACATGATGGTGAAATGCATCGAAATGGGACTCCCCGTTGCGGACGAAGCCCTCTTTACCCACAACGCGCGCGGATTCGCAGAACTGTTGTCATGGATTGCAATCGGTGCGCGAAGTGTTGAAGACCAAGAACATCGCATTTTTGCTTCCGGCATGCACTGCCCGGTCGGCATGAAGAACGGGACGTCGGGTTCTATTGAAGTTGCCGTGAATGGCATCGTCGCGGCGCAGCACAAACATCACGCGGTTTTTGACGGGCATCAAGTGGAAACTCTCGGTAATCAATACGCACACTTGGTTTTGCGCGGCGGCGCGCAGGGACCCAATTATGGACCGGAACACGTTCACGAAGCGGCGCTGTTGTTCCAAAAACACAAAGTAAAGAATCCGGCGATTATCATCGACGTAAGTCACGACAACTGCAAAGTGAATGGCTCAAAAGCGACACTGAGACAGGTGGAAGTGATGCGTGAATCTTTGGCGCTGCGTGGTGTCAGTAACGAATACCGAACGCTCGTGAAGGGATTTATGATTGAAAGCTTTATCAAGGACGGAGCGCAGAAACTTGAAAGCCAGGACGAAAAAACCATCGACCGCGGGGGCCTTTCAATTACTGACCCATGCGTCGGCTGGGACGCGACCGAGGCGGCGCTTAAGGAGATGGCGTCGGCGTAATATGATTACTAACTCTCGCTCGAGCGCATGTATTTTTGCCGTCGCTGTCTGCCGCTACTGCGGCAGCGCTGCCTCTCGGCCCGTCGGCCTGCGAGACACGGCAAAAACACATACGCTCTCGCTTTCGTTCCAATCTTTATGAAGACTAAAAAAATTCTAGTAGAGGTAGGGAAGTCGTATCCGATGTATATCGGCACGAATCTTGAAAAGGAATTAGTGCATGCGGTTCTTGCCGAGAAAGCGACGCGCGTTGCCATCATCACCGATTCAACGGTCGGCAAACAGCATGGCACGCGCGTGTTAAAAATTTTCAAGGATGCGGAAATGGCAGTAGAAATTTTTACGTTCAAGGCGGGGGAGTCAAATAAAAATCAAAAGACGGTGACTTCCCTTCAGCACGAACTTTTGAAGCGCGGCTACGGTCGCGACACGCTTATTGTCGCACTCGGCGGTGGTGTAGTTGGTGATGTTGCGGGGTTTGTTGCGGCGACGTACCTGCGGGGTGTGCCATATATTCACGTGCCGACGTCGCTGCTTGCGATGGTGGACAGTTCTGTCGGCGGCAAAGTGGGAATTGATACTGCGTACGGAAAAAATACGATTGGGGCGTTCTGGCAGCCGCAGGCGGTGATTATGGATTTCCAGTTTCTTAAGACGTTGCCGCTGCACGAATTCGTGAATGGCTATTTTGAGGCGATAAAAACGTTCATAACGTCCGACGCGCGTATGTTTGCGCGCGCAAAAACACTGCACATTGAATCGCCTCTCGCTGATATGGAATTGGTCGCCGATATCATTCATCGGTCCGTTGAGATTAAGGCGGAGATAGTCGCCCGCGACGAGCGCGAACAGAATGAGCGTCGTGTCGTGAATTTTGGGCACACCATCGGCCACGCGATTGAGCTTCTTTCGAAATTCAAAATTCCGCACGGATTTTCAGTTGGCTACGGCATGCTTGTCGAAACGGAAATCGCACGCTCTCTCAAGATTCTTTCCCAAAAAGATGCCGATGCGATTCGCGAATATCTCGCAACGCTTGGCATAACAGCACGGCCACTATCTAAATTCCCCGTAAAAAAAATTCTCGAGATGACCCGCGCCGACAAAAAGTCCAAGGGTGGCATGCCGCACTATGTACTCGTGAACGGAATTGGGTCGGTGTATACCCACAAAGGCCAGTTTGCGCACGCCGTATCGGACGCCGTTGTCACCACCGCACTCCTTGAACTTGTAAGAGTCCATTAAATAACCCGGGTACCCACGGCGAAAAGCGGATTTTTCGAGGCACGAAACGAGACGGAGGCCGAAGCGTGCCCTGAGGCACGTTGAGGTCGAGGCGAAGATTTGTGACCGAAAAATCCGCTTTGCAGCCAGGGTGGGGTTATTTGATGGGCTCTAAGAAAAACTAGGGTATAATCAGCGCACTCTCTTATGACGCTGACCGATAAGCAGCAACAAGACCTTTCGCGACGTGCATATCAGGTCCGCCGGACCATCATAGAAATGCTCGCCGAATCCAGTGTAAAGACTAAAAGTGGCCACACCGCCGGTCCCATGGGCATGGCGGACATTTTTACCGCACTCTACTTTCATGTGATGAAGCACGACCCAAAAAAATGGGATTGGGACGAGCGCGACCGCCTCTTTCTTTCAAATGGGCACATTACGCCGGTGCGCTACGCCGTAATGGCACATGCCGGCTATTTTCCTATTGAAGAATGCCTCACTCTGCGCCAGTTCGGCTCGCGGCTTCAAGGACACCCCGAGCGGGACATGTTGCCGTGTGTTGAATCTACTTCCGGGCCTTTGGGAAGCGGGCTTTCGCAAGCGGCCGGATACGCGTATGCCGGTAGGATGGATGGCAAGAAGTTCCGAGTCTTTTGTGCGACGTCTGATGGCGAACATCAGGAAGGAAATACATGGGAAGGCGTGATGTTTGCGGGCAAATATCGTCTCAACCATCTTGTGCAAATAATGGACCGCAACAATATTCAGATTGAAGGTGACACCGAAGATGTGATGCCACTCGAACCACTTGCCGACAAGTACCGTGCATTCAATTGGCACGTCATCGAAATCGATGGCCACAATATCAGGGCGTTTGTTGATGCGTGTGACGAAGCCGCTGCGATACAAGAAAAGCCGACACTCATTCTCGCGAATACGATTCCCGGAAAAGGTGTGAAAGAAATGGAGAATGATTACAAATGGCATGGCAAACCGCCGACGAAAGACGAGGCGGCCAAATTCTTAGCCGAACTTGACGCAACATTTGCAGAAACCGAAAAGTCATATGCTTAATCCAGAAATGAAATTGCGGGAAGATTTGTGGGACGGCAAAGAGCTTGCGCCCACGCGCCAGGGTTTTGGCGAAGGCCTCGTTGAGGCGGGAGAAAAAGACGAGCGTGTCGTGGCGCTTTCTGCCGATTTAACCGAGTCAACAAAAATGGACCTTTTCGAGAAAAAGTTTCCCTCTCGATTCGTACAAATAGGTGTAGCTGAACAAAATCTTGTGACCGTTGCGAGCGGCATGGCGGCATATGGAAAAATTCCGTTTGTCACTTCCTACGCTGCATTTTCTCCCGGGAGAAATTGGGAACAGATACGAACGACGATTGCGCTCAATGACGTGCCAGTGAAGGTGGTCGGCTCTCATGCAGGGCTTCTCACGGGGCCCGACGGCGCGACGCACCAAATGCTCGAAGACATCGCCCTCATGCGCGTTCTGCCGAATATGACCGTGTTTTCTCCCTGCGATGCTGAAGAGGCACGAAAAGTGACGCTTGCCGCAGCCGTTTCCGGTAAGCCTGCGTACATCCGTGTAGAGCGAGAAAAAATGCCGCGCATGACGACGAAAGACACGCCATTTGCGATTGGAAAGGCGAATGTGATGTGGCAGACTGATACGCCGGTCGTCGCGATTTTTGCGACAGGCTCACTCCTCCACAACGCACTGAAAGCGGCGCGTGATTTGGAAAAAGAAGGGATTCAGGTGACCGTCACCAACATTCACACGATAAAACCAATTGACGACGAATCAATTGTGCGTGAAGCACGTCGCGCTCAGGCTGTTGTTACCGTCGAGGAGCACCAAGTACAAGGTGGGCTTGGAAGCGCTGTTGCAGAAGTATTGGGACGAGAAGCGCCGACACCGATGGAATTCATTGGCGTCCAGAATAGGTTTGGTCAATCTGGAACCGCGACGGAACTAATAGAGTACTATGGACTTGGCGTCTCGCACATTATTGGCGCCGTTAGAAAAGTTTTAACCAGAAAAGGGAAGTAATATGGGAAAAAGTAACCCCCTCACGCAGGAAGTTAATTTTATAATCTCAGTCATTTTTCTTGGCTCCGCAGCGCTTCTTGCAATCGTGGTAATTTTGGAGGCGTCAGAAATGGAGAACCCTATCGCCACACACATGGCGGCAATCATCGTTCAGCAGGAACTCTAAACGTATTTTATTCGTTGCGCTTAAGAGCAATATACAGACGGGTCCGAATTGGTTCAATGGCAACAGCCGTCACCGAGACGACTCGCTCACAATCACCGCGCGCAGCAGTGCGCTTCGGTAGAAATCCGGATTGAGTGTAAGTTTCCCGCCGTTTTCACGAAGACTTTCTGAGTGAAATACGCGAGTTCCTATTCCCGATAGGAGGTCTTGAGGGAACACTAACCGTTTTGCGGAAAAGGGGAGAAGATCAGTATCGACGTGGTGATATGCGCCACACACCAGCTTAGTGCAAAACCACTCTTCACGACTCGATGTATTAAAGTCATAATCAAAGGGAAGTCCAAGCTTATTGCGCATCCATGCAACGGCCCTCGCCTTGCAGTCTTCTGACGTATTAATTCGTATCACAATGAGGGTGTCATACACGTCGAAAAGTTCTCGATACGCGATGCGCTCGACACCCTCCCCATGAGCATGAATACATTCGCCATTTCCCACATAGAGGAGTGAGTGAGTCACAATCCCCCGCATATAAAAAGCTACTAATTTGTGGTGATTTCCAACCAGAACGATATCGCCCGCCCGGATGATAGTGACGGAATCTTTGTAATCCTTCTCGGTTAAAAATGGGGGCCGTCGCCAGAAACGAAAAGAACCAATATTGAAGAGAGCGGTTGCTTTTATTCTTTTGAAGATTGTCGGATGCTTTCCCAAGTTACGAATCACGTGGTGCGTGTACGTCATGCTCTGAAGTGTCCCCACGAAAAAATCAGAGCGATTGCAACTGGAAGTCCGAAGGACGCTTTGCGTACCATGCTTCAATCGTATCTTTCGACATGAGGCCGCGTTGTGCGCCGATTTCTTGGACTACGTTTGCAGAATTAATCATTCCGCGGAGCATTGCTTCTTGCGGAGACATGCCTTGAATCATATAGGCAACTGTCGTTGAAGCCGCTGCGTCCCCGGCGCCCGTTCTTTCAAGCGGCGGCTTTGGGTCGGGGTACATTGGTGCGTGCCACGCACCTTCGTCGGTCATGATGGAAGAGCCTTCGCGGCCGTCAGTAATCACAGCAACTTTCACGCCCATAGCACGAATCCCCTGCAGCAATTCTTTTTTATCTGAACTTGTTGAGCCCAAAATCATTTGTGCCTCTTCTTTGTTGCAGAAAAAGACTTCGGTGCGCGGATAAATAAGGTCCAAGATGTCTTTGTCCATCTTCATTTGGAACGTGCCCGGCTGGAAGGCAAGTTTTACATTCGGGTGCGCGGCGAGGTATGCACCGATTTCGCGGTGATACTGTTTCGCGACGTCACCCTCGCTCATCGAAGAAAGATACAGCCATTTTGGTTCTTCAATATCCGCGGGGAACGAATAGGGAAAGTGTTCGTGTTTGATGAGAATGGTGCGCTCTGCTTCGTACCAAAGCACGTAGTGGTAGTTTGTTTTGTTCGTCGGGTCTTTTACGACGAGCGAGGTATCAACGCCTTCTTTTTTGAGTGCGGTTAGACAATCTTCACCGTTCTGGTCGGTGCCAATGTAAGCGCGAAGGCTCGCTTTCAGCCCCAAACGTGCAGCAGAAACCGCAGCATTTGCGGAATTGCCGACAGCAGGCAAGACCTCGACAAAATCGTAAGGAATTTTGCTCGCGTATTTTACGCACAGCTCGCAAGCCTCATTATTGATATTGCAGTGAACCGCAGCGTCTTTGAGCCTAATAAACGCATCTATCGTTGTGTCGCCTATGGCGAGAAAATCGTGTTGCATGGGAAATAGTATAACACTACTCAAAACGGGACAGGCGGGGCTTTTTCATCTCGGTATTATACGCGAGCGTGAACAGGGCTTCTAAGGCTTTAAGATTGACTGCTACCTGTAAATGCTCCCCTTCTTTTTTGCGAATAAGCTTATGCCAAAGACTCACGATTTCCAACATAAGCATCCTCGTGTCATATTCCTTACGAGCTCCGAATGTATTCGGAAACATGGACGTGTCGCGAAGTTTAGAATTGTCGCCAAGTTTTTCACGAGTTGAGCCATAATCTTCTGGGCCTGTCACCGAGTCAAGATCAATAAAGGTGCCATCAGCAAGCACGTTGTGGTCGCTCAAATATTTATGTGTGCAACCGAGCTTATGCATTATTGCAGCATTCGTTGCTGCTTGCTTTGCAAACCAGTAGCAATAATCACGCGCAGTTCGTAGCTTGCACCCGAACCTCTCGTTGAGGCGGGTCAGAACGGGCGCCAATTCGCCGCTTAGCAGTGAATCCAAGCGCACCTCAGAAAAGATTCGTAGAGCTGCAACGGGCTCATCGTGCAGCTTGTTGCGAGCATCATTCCGCAAACCGCGAAGTCTGCTCACTTTTGCTAATGTAACATTCTGGCCAACCTGACCGACTGGTAGTTCTTTATACTCCAACATGGCAACCACTCGATGCCCGCCAACTCCCGCGTGTGCAAATCGTTCAGAAAAATCGAGATCATTTTCTGCCAACGAGCGAGAAAGAATTCCTAATGGGTCGCGATTTCCATTTCTATGCCACTGAAGCCCTGTTCCACCATAATGTTTTCGATGAATACTTTGCCCCACACCTTTCACATCCATGTAGATGTATCTATTCTCTCCGTCGGTTACTTGGCATGTGCCGAGGTATGCGGAGCGGTTGTGCCTGTTTCGTGTAGCAAAGCGCAGACTGTTAGAGTCTTCAGTGTGCTGTGATCTGACAAGGAATGGAAATGTTCCTACTCTGCCTTTTTTTGGCACTAAGTCGCGCAGCGTCTCCGGGAGCAGCTTTTCGTTTAGGTAGATACCTTTTACGGGGAGCTCGACCGCGTTGAGGCGCGATAGTTTCTCTTGAATGGGGTCGGCAGATAGAGCGCTGGAATTTTCTCTCGGCTTGCTTGAAATTTCTGGTCGAACAGACTTTGCTCGCCCTATGTCCTCTTTTGACATGAAGCTCATTATAGCCGGCATTTTTTGACTTCCCGCCGTTAATTAGGTATTGTGCTCGGCATGTTGTCACTTGCAGTCACAGCTCGAGACTCGAATGAGTCCCTTGAGGCGCTTCGCGCCAAGGGCGCTGTTCCTGCTGTTTTGTACGGCCCAAAAGAGGGTTCGATGCCGATTTCCTTTGACGCACGTACGTTCCAGAAAGTCTGGCGCGAAGCAGGGGAAACAACCATCGTTAAATTGACGGGCGTGGGCGAAGATAAAGACACCCTCATCCACGACGTGCAATTCCACCCGGTTACGGACGCCGCTATCCACGCGGACTTCCTCGTTCTCGAAAAAGGAAAGAAACTTACCCTCAACATTCCTCTCGAATTCGTAGGGACTTCACCAGCTGAAAAAGCGGGCCACATTTTGGTTAAAGCGCTCCACGAGGTTGAAATCGAAGTTGCGCCGGCTGAACTGCCGAAGCACTTGGAGGTTGACGTTACAACGCTTGTAAACGTCGGCGACCACATCGTTGCAAGCCAGATTAAGCTCCCTGCATCCGGCGTTTTGAAGACGAACGCAGACGAAATCGTTGCCTCGGTCACCGCCTTTGTTGAAGAAAAAGTTGAAGCTCCGGCTCCTGCCGTAGAAGGCGCTGCTCCTGCAGCGGCTCCAGCCACTGAAGAAAAGAAAGAGGCCTAAAGCCCGTCTGATATACTGTGAGGACTATGACGTGCTCTCGTGCACAGGGGATTTTGTTCGTACTTATTTTCGCGCTGATTCTATTTTGCGTACCGCTTTTTACTTTTGCTGAGACGAATGAGGAGCGGCGAACGCGGCTTGAATCGGAACTTGCTGCAATTGAGGCAGATATTCAAGCGAAGCGTGGCGACCTTACCGAACTTCAAAAAGAGCGCACCTCGCTCGAGCGCGACGTTGCAATTCTGGACAATAAAATTAATGCAGCAAAACTTTCCATCAAACAGCGCGATCTGACCATTGAAAAAATTGTCGACGATATTACCGACAAACATGCGGCGATTGTGCAGGTGGATATGCGGGTATCTAAAAGCGCGGAATCACTGGCGCAGTTGATTCGTCGCACGCGGGAAATTGATGAGTTGTCGCTTGTGGAATTAGCCCTCGGCCAAGGAAATGTAACGACGTTTATAGACGAAGTAGACGAGTTTGGGCAGATTCAGGCGGCACTCGATCTCTCCTTTAAAGAAATGGCGGCGCTTCGCGCCGAACTTGCCTCGCGCAAAGAAGTGCTTGAAGAGCGTCAGAGCGAAGAAGAGGAAATGCGTAAAATTCAGGTTCTGCAAAAGCAAGCCATCGAGCGAGATGAGAAGGCAAAAATGAGCGTTTTAAAACTAACAAAAGGGCAAGAAAAAGAGTACCAAAAACTTATATCGGAGAGGGAAAAACAGGCTGCAACAATTCGCACGGCGCTTTTTGGTTTGCGCGATTCGAAGGCAATTCCGTTTGGGACGGCGCTCGAGTATGCGAAAGAGGCGTCCGCGAAAACAGGCGTTCGTCCGGCAGTGATTTTGGGAATCTTGCGTGAGGAAACAGGTCTCGGTGAGAATGTGGGAACAGGCACCTGGACAAAAGACATGCACCCGACGCGCGACAAGCCAGTGTTTGAAAAACTCATGGCGGAATTGGGCCTTAACCCGGACTCTGTGCCCGTCTCTCGCAAGCCAAGTTATGGCTGGGGCGGTGCCATGGGCCCGTCACAATTCATTCCATCGACCTGGGTGATGTACAAAGACCGCATCGCAAAAGTGACGGGAGAGAGCCCGCCAAATCCATGGAATGCGCGAACCGCTATTTTCGCGACGGCCCTCCTTATGATGGATAATGGCGCGGATGGCGGTACCTATGCGACCGAGCGCAAGGCAGCCCTCAAATACTTTGCCGGAGGGAACTGGAGTAAGCCTGCGTACGCCTTTTATGGCGACGACGTGATGGAATTTGCGGCGGAATTCCAGAAAGATATTGATATTTTGGAGGGGAAAGTAAGTGTGGTGCGATAAAAAATACGGTACAATTTTGGCATGGCGGAGTCACCTCGCGCACAAATGATTTCGGACCGTGTGGAATCAGAGCTTTCGGTGGGCACTGCGACGACACTTCGTGAAATAGCCACATTACCTGAAGACGTTATTGTAGTTGAAGGTGATGCTGTCGCCGAATCGTTCTATGACATTCAAAAGAAGGTGATGGAACTACGGAATCAGGAGCAGTCGGATAAAGGGATTATCCTTGTTTTCAGAACGCGTGGAAAGTTCAAAGATATTTCTTTGGAAGAAGCCGACATACTGGCTCATGAATCTGGCGCTGATGCATTTGTATTCGATGAGAGACCAGCGATATTGAAAAAGAAGCAAGCGCTGGCAATACAGATGGTTAGCAATAGGATGCGTCGTGGAGCGCATTTTCAGAAGGAGGCATCCGAAGAGAAGCCCGATGGAGAAAAATGCGGTTGTAAAATCTGGATATCAAAACATCTCGTAACAGTGAACGGAATACCGCTGAAAAACTTGAGGCCAAAACGATTCGCATTTATGGAGATGCTGATTTCGTCTCGACGAGACTATGTGCCCTTTGAAAGCCTCCAGAAGATCACTGAATCATCAAACGAAAACAGGCACCAGAATTATTTGACCGCATCAATGGTTAAGGAGTTGAATAGACTTCTTCGACCACTTGGAGTGGAGATTAAGAATGTGTACAGCCTGGGCTATCGGCTCGCCAAAATAAAATAAGTGCGCCATACGAAGGCTCGCCAGCCACCAGTTGCCTAGTTGGACCTAATCTTGTATAGTGCGCGGGCTATGAAAAAGGACTTGCACCCAGACACATACCGCATGGTCATCTTCGAGGACGTCACCTCGAGCCAGCGTTTTTTGATTGGTTCGACCATACAGACGGCTAAAAAGTCGAAATGGGAAGATGGCAAAGAGTACGACACGCATCAGGTGGAAATCTCCAGCGCTTCACACCCGTTTTACACGGGCACATCCAAGACTATCGACATTGCAGGTCGCGTTGAGCGCTTCAAAACGCGCGCATCGAAAGCTGCTGCAAAGCCTGCAAAGGCAAAAAAGTAACGTTGTTGGTATAGCGCGCCCCGCTTTTCTGCGGGGCGCGCTATTATATGAACTATGTCTGACGCGCATGTAAATCCTCTTGATTACGAAAACGACCACCGCGTGTCTTTTTTGGTACCTGAATGGAAGCGTCTTACTCAGGCGGAAAAAGATGCGGAAGAACTGATGCAGGTAGATCCCTCGATGAAAGAATTGGCGGAGAAAGAGCTCGAAGACATTGAGGTCCAAAAGAACAATCTCTTACAGCAGATGGAACAGATAGTGGGAAATCCGAACGAGCGTGAGTGGCCGAATGAAATCGTGCTTGAAGTGCGCGCGGGCGTTGGCGGTGAAGAGGCGTCGCTGTTTGCGGAAGAACTAGCACAGATGTACATCAAGTACGCGCAGACCAAAGGTTGGCGTGCAAAAAATATCGACGAAAGCCGCTCGGAATTGGGTGGTATTAAAGAAGTGCAGATTGAAATGAAAGGCGAGAACGCGTACCGCGAATTGCAATACGAAACGGGCGTGCATCGCGTACAGCGAATTCCGGCGACGGAAAAACAGGGACGCATCCACACCTCGACTGCCTCGGTTGCCATTATGCCAATTTATACGCGAACGAAGGTTGTGATAAATCCATCGGATTTGGAAGTTGAAACTTCCCGCTCTGGCGGTGCGGGCGGGCAAAACGTAAATAAGGTTGAGACAGCGGTGCGCCTCATCCACAAGCCCACGGGCATAGACGTGCGATGCACGGTGGAGCGCTCGCAACAGGCAAACAAAGAGCGCGCGATGAAGCTTCTTCTTTCGCGGCTCCAGCAGAAACAAGACGAAGAGCACGACCGAGAGCGCGCCGCCAACCGAAAATCACAAGTTGGCACCGGCGATCGCTCCGAAAAAATTCGTACCTACAATTTCCCCCAAGACCGCGTCACCGACCACCGACTCAAAGAGTCATGGTCGAATATTCCGAAGATTATGGGCGGCGCGGTAGGGCCAATTCTTGAAGCTCTGGAGAAGGGGGGTGGGGGGACGGAGGATGTTGCCTCGGAGGACTAATCTCCTCCGTGATATATTTTCTCTGTGACCAATACGTTTCCAGAGAGACCAACGCGTGAACATTTCGACACATTGACAGAAGGCCTTGGAGGCACGCCCGCGCACCTCAATGGCGTTATAAAAATAGCGCGAGAATTTTTCGGAGACCCAAGAGAGACTTCAGAGCATGCTGCCGAGCATGTACGTACGTTGCTTGAGACGCATCCGGATTTTACAAACCCTGAAACCGGAGGACGCACAAAATTATATTTTTGCTTTTGGGCAATTACAGAATTCTTCTTGCGCGACAAAAGTGCGCATACACGCCTAAGACAATTCCTCGCTTCGAAAGATTTTCCGAATTTGAGTAACCGAGATGACTACGTAAGTGATTTACTCGCATCGTTTCTGCCGGAGGAATGTACCGACGAGATGCTCATCGCGACCGTTGAAGAAGGATATGGAGAAGCGGCAGGCCACCTCATAAACGTGTTGCTCACGAGTTTTAATGAGAACTATAGCCATGGTCTTCAGCGAAGACGGGCGACGGAAAATAACAGTTACAAAAAATTTTTGACACGGATGCAAGGCGGGGCGGCCACTATGCATCGTTTTCTTGTCAATACTTCACTTCTACTGGATTTGGAGAATACCGCGGTCGATAAGTATATTCGGGTTACTCATCCGGACATGACGCCTGAAGATGCGAGGAAGAATATCGCGAAGCGCTCTTTGCGTCTTGCTCAACAGATAGCGATGAATCACATAATTTTTTCAGAAGAACTACTTTTCAAAGGGGTGCTGCATTTGTACGAAATTCCCCAGTCGGGTGGTGGATATGACGTCATAGTCGCGACCGAGTCACTTTATAATCTGTATCGCAATAAGCAGGTATCACAAGACATCAAAGACAATGTGAGCGACGGCCCTTCTACAGGCTGCCCGATGGCATTTTCAGGCGTCTTTTTGGAAGTTGGGAACGCAATGATAGGGCAGTTGTACCCGAAAAAGTAACGTCACATCGCCGTTCCCCTCCCTCGCGCTTGCGCCAGGGGGTGTTGCCACCCATGGGTATTCCTGCTATATTCCCCTGACCCCGAAAGGGGCTCATTTCATGACAACAGTGACCGATATCAAAAAACTCTACGACGCAGGTGCGCATTTTGCGCTTCCTCGCGCACGCCGTCACCCGACATCCGCACCATTCATTTTTTCAACCAAGGACCGAACCGATATTTTTGACCTCGAGGAGACCGTGCGTCGCATTACGAAGGCAGAAGAATTTGTTCGTGAGCTCGCAAAAAGCGGTAAATCACTTCTGTTCGTAGGTGGCAAGAACGAGGTTATCGCACCCGTTAAAGATGCTGCAGTCCGTGTAGCGCAGCCGCACGTTGCTGGCCGCTGGATTGGCGGAACGCTCACCAATTTCAAGATTATTCGAAAGCGTATCGACCGCTTGGAGAAATTGACGGCGGACCGCGAATCAGGAGAATTGGACAAGTACACCAAGCGCGAGCGCTTGATGATTGACCGCGAGATTGAAGAATTGCTTGCTCGCTTTGGCGGTATCGTTTCTCTTCGCGAACTTCCTGGCGCAATCTTTATCGTTGACACTCGTCACGAACACACTGCTGTCCGCGAAGCAAACCAGATGGGCGTTCCCGTAATTGGGCTCGCGAGCTCCGACTGCGATTTCGCTCGAATTAAGTTCCCAATCCCTGCAAACGACACGTCGGTAAAAAGTGTTCGTTTTGTGACGGAATTGATTGCGGACGCGTATCAAGAAGGGAAGAAGCCAGCGGCTCACTAATTTTCCCCGGCTCCAACTTTTGTTTTTACTTTTATCACGTAGAATTATTTTCTTATGGCATCAACAGATGAAATTAAGGCATTGCGAGATGAGACCGGAGTGTCGGTCATGCAGTGTAAAAAAGCACTCGAAGAAGCGGGGGGTGATATTGAAAAGGCAAAAGTCATTTTGCGAAAAATCAGCGCGCAAGCATCAGCGAAAAAGGCCGATCGCACTCTTGGTGCGGGTACTGTCGCTGCATACACGCACGCGGGAGGAGCGGTGGTGGGCGCAGTTGTTCTCGGATGTGAGACAGACTTTGTTGCCCGCAATCCCGAGTTTCCAAAATTAGCGTACGATATCGCGATGCATGTTGCGGCAATGGCACCGCAGTTTAAATCACGCGATGATGTGAAAGACGCAGATTTGAAAGCGGCGCGTGAAGTTTTCGAGAAAGAGGTTGAGAATATTCCCGAGGCAATGCGGTCGAAGGCGCTCGAGGGAAAGTTGGAGAGCTTCGTGAAGGAGAAGGTTCTTTTAGACCAGCCGTTCGTGAAAGACGGCAGCGTGACCATTCGAGGACTCATCGACACCGCGGTACAAAAATTTGGCGAGAAAATCGAGATTGTGCGTTTTGAGCGTTTGTCGGTAAAATAGTTCTCATGGTAGGAACGATATCGATTTTTGGAGTTTCGCTCATAAGCATCGTTGTCTTATTGTCGGTGAAAGCATGGGAGATGCGCCGTGAGCGAGTGCTTGCACCACGTTTTCGGGCGCGCCTTGATGCGGGAGCACTCGCGCTCAAAGCACAGATTCAAAGAGGCGAGATGTTTCTCTCCCGACTTCCTTCGCTCGCTAGTTTTGCCGCTTTAAAAATGCTCGCTTTGGCTTCGGTACGGCTCGCGCGTCTTGCGCGAAGTATGTCGGAATCCGCGTATCGCCTCGCCGACTTCATTTCCCACAAGCACAATTTTGAACGTCGAGAGACACGCTCTGAGTTTTTGAAGACAATGATAGAGCATAAAAATGGCTTGGCGCAGCCCCTTATGAATGCGGTGAAAAAGCGAAGGGCTCGAAAGACGAGTGCGAAACCATCTGATACGACAGAAACCATTTCCGAGGTGCAGTCCTAATTAAATAATGTTAGGATGCCGCTTGTCGCCGCCTTAGCTCAGTTGGTAGAGCAACTCTTTTGTAAAGAGAAGGTCCCCAGTTCAAGTCTGGGAGGCGGCTCATGAACGAAGTGAATGAGACGCCGACGATGCCGCGCTTGCGCGGCATCTACAGATGAGACGGCGCTGCGCGCGTAGCGCGCTATGGTGTGGTGGCATTGCATCAACATAAGTCGGCTCTGCGGCGAAGCAATCAGTAGTATATGATTACCTAAACATGAACCTTCCTCCAGAATACTGGTATCTTCACGTAGCGCGAGCCACCGACCTCAAAGGGAGCGACTATGTCATGTATCGTTTTTTCGAAATGCTCCCCGGGTTGCTTTCTATCGGAACACTCGCTGCGTTTGTGGCGCTCGCATTCTGGCAGCCAGTCTTCGCAGCGTACCTTACGATTTTTTTTGCTGCCTACTGGCTTTTTAAGACCACGTATCTTTCCATCCATCTTCGTCATAATTTCAGACGCCTGCAGCACAACATGCAGGTAGACTGGAACCAGCGGCTCGTGCAGTACATGAGTGAAAGTGGAAAAGTAAACAACTACGTGCACATGATAATGCTTCCGTTTTACGACGAGAGCTACGACGTGCTTTCGGAGAGCGTACGCTCCTACGTGAATTCAAAATGGACGACGAAGAATATGATTCTGGTTCTCGCGGCAGAAGAGCGCGCAGAGAGTGGAAAGGAGACTGCCGCGCGCATACAAAAAGAATTTGGCCATCTTTTTCTCGCATGTGTCGTAAGCGTGCACCCCGCAGGGCTTCCCAAAGAAATTCCCGGGAAAGGCTCAAACCTTTCGTATGCCGCTGAAAAAGCGCGCACGGAAGTTTTAGATACACTGAACATTCCGTATGAGAGCGTAATTGTTTCTGCGTTTGATTCTGACACCGTGGTATATCCCGACTATTTTGCGTGCCTCTCGTGGCATGTTTTACACGATGAAAATCCGCTTCGTACTTCATTTCAACCGGTTCCGCTTTTCAATAACAATATTTGGGAGGCTCCGATGCTCTCTCGCGTGATGGCGTACTCCAGTTCATTTTGGCAAATGATTCAACAAGAACGACCAGAGAAGCTCGCGACATTCTCTTCGCACGCGGTGATTTTCAAGACGCTCGTGGATGCTGATTTCTGGCAGCGAAATGTCGTTTCTGAAGACTCCAGAATTTTCTGGAACCTCTTTGCGCGCTTTGATGGCGATTACCGTGTCGTCCCCATTGCGTACCCTGTCTCAATGGATGCAAATGCGGCTCCGACGTTATGGCGTACCGCCATCAATATTTACAAACAACACCGCCGCTGGACCTATGGGGCAGAAAATATCGCGTACATTTTATTTTCATGCATAAAGAACCCGCGTATTCCTTTTGGAAAAAAAGTGCGCGCCAGTGTCGTTCAGATTGAGGGTTTCTGGTCACTCGTCACGCACCCGCTCATACTTTTTGCTATAGGCTGGCTTCCCTTATTGGTCGGCGGGGCGGCATTTCACTCCACCGTTCTCTCGTATAATCTCCCCCTGATTGCCGAAGGATTTCTAACGTTGTCGATGCTCGGTCTCGTCGTTTCTGCTGCAATCTGTATGTCCTTAATTCCAGACAATCCGGCAAAGCAAACGCCACAAAGCCGCGCCATTATGATTGTGCAATGGCTTCTCGTGCCGTTCACGATGGTGGTTTTTAGTTCGGTTCCAGGACTCGAGTCGCAGCTTCGGCTCATGTTCGGCCGCTATCTTGGCTTTTGGGTGACGCCGAAGTTGAGAAATAAATAGCTATAAATAGAGAACAAAGAGTCGCGTATCCGCCCTTTCTACTGTTCACTGTTCGTGGTTCGCTGTACACTAGTCGGGCATGCAGCCCCTGTCTCGCCAAACGCGCTTAATCGTATTTTTCTCGCTTACCGCGCTGTTTGTCGCGATAGTGCCGTTTGTCATGCTTTACGCGAATGGATGGCGGTTTTCACCGGCACTTGGAATGTATAAAACAGGCGGCGTATTCGTTTCCATTCCGTATTCGGGCGTTACTGTTTCGATAAATGGCGAGGTCGTTGGAACAACTGGTCTTCTGCAAAGAAGTTTCTACATCGACAACCTCGCGCCTTCGACGTACGTTTTGCGTGTATCGGGCGGCGAATATTATCCGTGGGAGCGCATGGTGGTTGTGGAGCCACAGATAGTGACTGACACACGCGCATTTCTGGTATCAACGCAGTTAGAGTCGGTACGACTTGTAGCAACGTCGAGCGAAGCCACCACAACTGACCGCGTTATTTCTAATGCGCTCATGGCGGAATACCGAGCGCTTTTTGCGGCGCCGCATACTGCCTCTTCGACGCTTCCTGTCGATGAGGACGAAAGCACCAGTCTCTTTGTCGAAGCAGGCGATCTTATCGCGAAATGGACCAATCCCGATTCACCTATTCCATCGTTCTTCTGTGCGCGTCCGTCGGTCTGTGCTACGGAATTTCCAATTGAGCGCAGTTCGGACACCGTCTTAGACGCGGCATTTTTTGGAGGAGGTGTCGTCTATTCAACGAAAGAACGTGGCATTTATTTCACCGAAGCCGATGCGCGCCCAACCCCTCGCATCATTCCACTGTATGAAAAATCTGACGTTGATTTCCGTATCATAAATGGCGCACTTATCGTGAAAGATGGAACCGATTTTTATCAGGTTGAGCTCTAGGACCTCTACGCTATACTGACCACCATGCAGAAAGGGCACATCCATCCCATTTCAAGTCTCATTCGCGAGGCGAACCAGATTTTCGGTCGCATGGGCTTTGCGTTTGCCGAAGGGCCACTTCTTGAAGACGAATGGCACAATTTCGATGCCTTAAATGTTCCGAAAGACCATCCAGCGCGTGACATGCAAGACACTTTTTTCATTAAAGACGAGCCGGGCTACGTGTTACGCACTCACACATCTCCAGTCCAGTTGCGCTACATGCAGGCGCAAGTCGAAAAGGGAATTACCCCGCCGTACCGTGTCATCGTGCCGGGAAAGGTATTCCGCAACGAAGCGACCGACATGACACACGAAGCGGAATTCTTTCAACTTGAAGGTCTTGCTATCGGCGAAGACGTGACGCTCGCTCATCTCAAAGGAACACTTGCACGATTCTTCAAAGAGTTATTCAAAAACGCGGAAGTCGAAATCCGTTTCCGCCCCAGTTTCTTTCCATTCGTCGAGCCGGGCGTTGAGGTAGACATGCGCCTCGTCGGCAATGACGTACCGGAAAAGCTTAAAGACAAATGGATTGAAATGATGGGCGCGGGGATGGTGCATCCGAGCGTGATTGAAAACGCTGGGCTCGATTCGAAAAAGTACCAAGGCTTCGCATTCGGTATGGGCCTCGACCGCCTTGCCATGCTCCGTTGGGGCATCGATGATGTGCGCCTCATGCATTCGGCGGACCTGCGATTCATCAATCAATTTTGATATGAAAATTTCACGAGAATGGCTACAGACTTTCTTTGAAACTCCTTTGCCGAGTGCAAAGGAACTTTCGCACGTGCTTACATTCCATGCTTTTGAGATTGATGGTGTCGAGACACATCAAGATGACGACATTTTGGACGTGAAGGTGACCCCAAACCGTGGACACGACTGCTTATCGTATCGAGGCGTTGCTAAGGAAATTTCGGCGATTCTCAATATTCCACTAATCGAAAAGTACGAGTTTCGGAATACCGTATCTCTGGAGCCGAAAACCAACAAAGTCGCGGTGGAGGTGAACGAGCAAGATTTATGTCCTCGCTACGTCGCGGGTCACATCACTGGAGTGAAAGTCGGTCCGTCGCCTGAATGGCTGCAAAAGCGCCTGCGTGCAATGGGTCAACAGAGCATCAATAACATCGTCGACGCCACGAATTTTGTGATGTTCGAGACTGGGCAACCTTTGCATGCATTTGATGCGGGCAAACTTACGCGAAAAGATGGAACGTATGCGATTCAGGTACGACGCGCCCAGCCAGGAGAAAAAATGGTCGCACTCGACCAGAAAGAGTACGAGTTCAAAGACTCGATGCTTCTTATCGTCGACAAACATATCAATGAAGCCGTTGGTATTGCAGGAGTAAAAGGTGGCATGGCGAGTGGCATCGACGCGACGACAACGGATATCATCATCGAATCCGCAAATTTCAACGGCGTTTCTGCACGACGGACCGCGCAGGCGCTGAAGTTGCGCACCGATGCTTCACAGCGGTTTGAACAGGGAATTTCACCCGAACTTGCTGCCTTCGGCATGCAATCTGCCGTCGAGATAATTTGCAAACTCGCGGGCGGTACCCTTGTCGGATATACCGATGTGTATCCCAAAAAGCAGGAGGAGCGTGCGGTATCCGTGACGCTCGAACACATAAACCGACTTCTCGGCACGTCGCTTGATAAGAATGTCGTTGGTGACGTATTAAAGCGGCTGAACCTCACCTTTTCTGAATCTGGTTCCACGTTTGAAGTGCATGTTCCTTTCGAGCGGCTAGATATCACGATTCCTGAAGATCTCATCGAAGAAGTTGGACGAATGGTAGGGTACGAAACTGTTGCATCGGTTGAGTTGCCGCCGCTTTCTCGAGCCGTCGAAGTGAATCAGAATTTTGCAACTGCAGAAACAATTCGCGAAGAATTCACTGCGCAAGGATATTCCGAAGTTTTCACATCTGTCTTTGTCGAGAAGGGGAGGCGTGCAGTATCCAACAAAGTAGGTGGAGATAAACCGTTCCTCCGTGCAAACCTCACTGACAGCCTCACAGAGGCGCTCAAAAGGAATATTCAAAGCAAAGACCTACTTGGCCTCAAAGAGGTGAAATTATTCGAGATTGGGACCGTCTGGCTTAAAGACTCAGAGGTAATAATGGTCGGCACCGTCGGAGAAAAAGCAAAAGCAACAGAAAAGCCGCTTTCTGAGTATGTTAAAGGTGACGTGTCTGCGTATGACTCGTTGCCACTTTCCGAAACAGCGCGCTTCGCGCAATTCTCGCGCTATCCGTACATAGTTCGCGACGTTGCGCTCTGGTGTCCAAAGGGGACGGCGGCCGCGGAAATACTTGAAGATATTAAGAAGCACTCAGGCTCACTTTTGGTGAGGAGCGAGCTTTTTGACACCTTCGAGAAGGGTGAGCGGGTCTCGTTCGCATTCCGCCTCGTCTTCCAATCATTCGACCAAACACTGACCGATTTGGACGCAAATGAGCGCATGGAAAGCGTGTATTCTTCGCTTCGCGAAAAAGGCTTTGAAATCCGCTAAAAGATGGCTTTATTAAGCCACAATTTTACCCACAGAAATCCTTGGGAGATGGGTATTTTCTGATATAATCAAGGGACGCGAAAGAGCGAATAACAATGGCTGAAAAGAAACAGGAAAAGAAAAAAGCTTCATACGGCGCAGAGCAGATTACGGTGCTAGAGGGCCTCGAGGCGGTACGAAAACGCCCCGGGATGTACATCGGTACGACCGGTGTTTCTGGTCTGCACCACCTCATATGGGAAGTATTTGATAACTCGCGCGACGAAGCGATGGGTGGCTATGCCGATGATATCGAAGTCGCTCTCATGCCAGATGGCTCGGTGCGTGTTGCCGACAACGGTCGTGGAATTCCGACAGACATTCACCCAAAAACAAAAGTTTCCGCACTCGAAACGGTATTGACCGTGTTGCACGCCGGAGGAAAATTTGGCGGTGACGACAGTGGCTACAAAGTTTCTGGCGGACTTCACGGAGTCGGCGTTTCAGTCGTTAATGCACTTTCATCTCACGTGCGGGCCGAAGTCCACCGAGATGGCGGCAAATTCGAACAAACCTACAAAAATGGCGGAAAGCCAGTTGGGAAAGTAAAAAAAATTGCCGCGTCCAAATTGCACGGCACGATTATTTCGTTCATTCCTGACGCTGCAATTTTTCCCGATCGTACGTTCAATTGGGACACGATTGTCTCGCATTTGCGCCAGCAAGCCTATCTCGTGAAAGGTCTTCGCATCGCCATCGTTGATTTTCGCGAGGTAAAAGATGTCGACGACGTGGGCGTGTTTTACATGCGCGAAGCGGGCATCGACGCTCCGTCGGTCACCTATTATTTCGAAGGGGGCCTGCGTTCTTTGGTTGAATTCCAAAATCGTCACCAAGAACCGGTTCACAAAAACGTTTTCTACATTGAAAAAGAAATCGACAACATTAATGTCGAAGTTTCTCTCCAGTACGTCGACGACATTACCGCGCGGCTTACGGCGTTTGCAAATAACATTTATAACAACGAAGGTGGCACGCACATCACGGGTTTTAAAACGGCACTCACTCGCACACTGAATGCCGCGAGCAAAAATGGAAGCGGGAAAGAAGGTGACTCTTTTACCGGCGACGATGTTTTAGAAGGACTCACTGCGGTTGTTTCAATTAAAATGCCCGAAGTCCAGTTTGAAGGTCAGACGAAGGGCAAGCTGGGTTCGGTAGAAGCGCGAGGCGCGGTAGAAACGGTATTTGGCGAGGCGTTTGCTGCGTTCCTTGAAGAGCATCCGGATGACATGCGTGCGATTGTGGGGAAAGCAACGCTCGCGATGAAGGCCCGCAAAGCTGCCAAAGCTGCAAAAGATTCGGTTCTCAGAAAAGGCGCACTCGAAGGACTTTCACTTCCCGGAAAATTGGCCGACTGTCAAAGCAAAAGTGCCGAAGAGAGCGAGCTCTTCATCGTGGAGGGAGACTCTGCAGGTGGATCGGGCAAAATGGGTCGCGACCGACGCACACAGGCGGTTCTTCCGCTTCGTGGAAAGATTCTCAACGTCGAGCGAGCCCGTCTCGATCGTATGCTCGGCTCCGAACAGATTCGAAACCTCGTCATAGCCATGGGAACGGCGATTGGTGACGTGTTTGATATTTCGAAGCTCCGCTATCACAAAATTATCATCGCAACCGACGCCGACGTAGATGGAGCGCACATTCGTACCTTGCTTCTTACGGTGTTGTACCGCCACTTCCGCCCCATTATCGACGGCGGGTTTATCTACATCGCGCAGCCGCCCTTGTACAAAATCAAAAAGGGCAAAGAGGTTTTCTATGCCTACACTGACGAGCAGAAGGTGAAGATTGCCGGCAAAGACGCGCCGCTCGAAACAGAAGAATTGATAGAAGAAGTTCCCGAAGAAGGCGAGGGCGAAGAAGTGAAAGCGAAACGCGCTGCAAAGATTTCCATTCAGCGCTACAAAGGTCTTGGAGAGATGAACCCGGAAGAATTGTGGGAAACAACGATGGATCCGGCACGTCGCATTTTGAAACAGGTAAAGGTAGAAGACGGCCAAGAAGCCGACCGCACCTTCGACATCCTCATGGGCACCGATGTCATGTCACGCAAGTCATTCATTCAATCGCACGCAAAAGAGGCGACGCTCGATATATAATACGGGAATGAACGAAAAGTTTCCTCATCGTCGCGATGTGCTCCGCGGCGCATTATCGGCAGCAGGAGCGCTGCTACTACCGAATCAGGCTCAGGCAAAGGGTGGAGAAGAATTGCGAACATTTCTCTCGGATTTAAGATTGGTTTCTGAGGAGATGCGCAGTGATAGAATACGTCGCGATTTAGCGGAGGGTTATGAGAATGTAATCCGCAGAATTCTTGTCGAGAACACTATTCAACTACCGCCCGTTCAGGCGCTGCGTAATTCTCCCCTCAATCCGGAGCGACTATTTCGGTACCCACTCCTTGTGGGAAGTGCGCCTCCACGAAAGGGCGAGACACAAAGTCGTTTAAGCATTGTCGGCGCAGGCACTCCCCAAAGGCAAGTCTATGACCTCGCGGAAGCAGTGAATGGTCGCCTGGCCCATGGAAACGCAACTCCGATTGCATCACAAATGGTTATTACCGCAGGACATGTGAGACCTGCG
The DNA here is from genome assembly GCA_964362305.1 of uncultured Candidatus Saccharibacteria bacterium. Classification (GTDB taxonomy): domain Bacteria; phylum Patescibacteriota; class Minisyncoccia; order Phycocordibacterales; family UBA2100; genus UBA10103. The sequence goes on from CAYIDY010000004.1 coordinate 39,754, forward strand.
CTTGAACGTGCCCCTGAGGTCACGATGCTCTCTGCAGCAAACACTGACCTCGCTGTTGCTTTTATCGCGGGGCAGACGTTTGCAGCAGAAAATATGGTGGCACTGCCAAGTGCAATGCGCGATACCGATGTGCATGGGCAATTTGTCGTCATTCCCGGAATAGACCCTGATGCAACGGCAGCGCATCGCGGTATGTACAAAGCATACAACGGTCTCGCATTTCAAATGACTCCGGCGATGACCGAAGACCTCATTACTATCGACCCAAACATCGCGGAGGATGTACATATGATGAAATGGGCCAGCGAGTCGCTGTGTCTTATTATTCCTAAAGGAGAGGGGGAGCCTTACGAGCGCAGAAGTAGCACGCCTCGTGGTGCGGGGATGTCGGGCTCACCAGTCTTCATGCTCAACAACGGCGAGTATGTTTTTGTTGGCGTCTTATGGGGCGTGTCGAACTTTTTGTATAAAGGGAAATCGTACTCGCTCGCTTTCTTTTCTGGCCCCGATACCATTAACAGCGTCACGCGCTCGTTCATTAACGATTCTCGGAAACTGAAGCAACCTTAGTACCCGTATTGGTAGCCAGTGGTTGGGCCCGAGACCCAAATAGCTGCGTCATTGTTTTTCTCGTTCGATTCGGACACTGCATTCGAAGAGTCGGCTGAGACTGCAAATCGTCCACCACCTACTGCGACGTGATTAAAGCGAAGCGTGCTCTCGATGTGAGCGCCCGGTGCGAGCGGTGCCTGCTTTGGTGAGTTGTACGGAGTGAGAGGGTAGGTAGGTAGTTCCGCGCTGAAGTACCAGCTTCCCGATGTACCCGTGCCACGGTTTGTGACATCGAACTTCACCGCGACGGTTTCTTCTGGAGAGATTGGGTTGCGTGAGACGAAACTGCCTGTGTATGCATCAATTACGCCAACAGCGATGATGCGGATCTCAAGGTCGGGTGTTCCAGACGACGTAGATGGAGTTGTGGTAACAGGCTTCGTTGTCGGTTTGGTTGTCGTGACCGGCTGCTTCGTGTTTGTAGGTGTAGGCGTTTCCACAACAGTAGTTGGAGGCGCAATCGTAACAGTGGCGCTTCCTTGTGGGCGAGGCGCCGCGGCCGTTGAGGTACTTGTCGGGTCAACGACAGGGTTAAAAATTACAGTGAATGCAGATTCAATCGCCTCGCTTCCAGAAATCGAAGGAATGATGCGCGTCGATTTTGTAGACTCGTTTCCAAGAGGGTAGGCTGCGCCACAAGGAATTGGCGTGACGACGCCCGCGGTTGTAACCGAACGAAGCTGCAAGCCCTCCTGACATTGATACAAAACCGTAAAGACACCCGCGCCTTCCGGAGCGTAATCCCATGAAGCGTCAAACGCCTCACCGGAAACCACTGAATCATCGGAAAGAGTGACTTTTATTGCATCAGAGTTGCGCCCAAAGAGGGACGAGAGACCCGAAGAGGCGAGTTCGAGAAAATGATATGCACCCCAGATGATAATTGCGATTAGTATGATAAAACCGGCGACGGCGAGGATGTTAGAAACCGCACCCTGGCCCGCTTGGGATGAATTTGTCATAGGCCCGATTTCTATCACAGATAAGGTCATTTGACAAGTACCCGCATATGATGTATGGTTTTGCCGATGCTATGAACGACTATTCTGCAACAACTCCACAAAAAGCGCCCCCAGGGGTTTTCGTCGCAACTTCCGTATTGCTGTTTTTTGCCACGGTTTCCGCAGCCGATTCTATCGGTTTTGTGCCGTATTACGTGGACGGCACCGCTCCGCGCGAGACGGGGGAACGGGTCGTTTCTTCGAGCGACGGGCTCGCGCTCTCAGATCTTCCGCAGCTTGGCGAATTGGTACAACCAGCACCTGCTGTACTTGCAGGAGTTGCCCCCACGCGCATCGTGGCGGCTTCTATTGGACTTGATTTGAATATCCAAAATCCCGCTACGCGCGACATAGGAACTCTCGATGAGATTCTAAAAGACGGACCGGCGCGCTACGTTGATTCTGCGCTTCTCGGTGAGAAGGGGAACGTGCTTATCTTCGCGCACAGTTCGCGTTTGCCCGTCGTGCGCAACCAAATGTACAAAGCGTTCAATCGCGTCGCGGAATTAAAGCCCGGCGAAACCATCACGCTCTCAGGAGGTGGGCGCGAATTTCTCTACACAGTAAAATCAGTCCGCCGCGCAGATGCCGAAGAAGAGCTCATCAGTCTCGCGAAAGATGGAAACAAACTCACGCTGGTTACGTGCGACACGCTGACGTCAAAAACATCGCGCTTCATTGTGGAGGCCGAATTGGTGGGGGAGATATAAAACTCACGGACGCTGCAAGCGCCTCTTTTCCTCTCGAGTAGCTTGCTCTTCATAACCAGGTTGTCCTGGCAATAATCGACGTGGGGGCATGTCCGACCCATACTGGTATTCCTTGTCAGGCGCTCCTGCCTTAGCAGCTTCCGTTGCATGAATCATGACAAGCGTGCCCGCCTTTCCTTTTGCAGGCAAATGCGTGTACTGAGAAATGCCCAAGTCATATACGTCTGTATTCGACATGCGAATACAGCCCGTGCTTCGGTGACGACCGCCAAGAAGTGTGACCCATTGGTTAAGCCGCTCGACCCATTTACCAGAACGGTTGCTGCCATGGATATGTATGCCGCGGACCTCATCGATTGTATATCGTGCCGTAACGACTTCCGATTTATCTCTCTCCACACGTTCTGCAGCACTTTCTGCTCCGGGTTCACCAAAAGTCTTTGCGAACCATTGTGCCGTTTTTCCGTCCGATATTTTATTAAAGTATTTGTTTAGTATGTCGTGAATTTCCTTCCGTTTCTTTGGGTCCCCATGATGACGTTCGGCACGCACTACTTCTCCGTATGCCCCAATCTCGCCGCTCAGCACGGGCTTGAGTCCCAGCGGCGTCTTATTCGAATTAAGTTCGTCACCAAACCCCTTTTCTGACATTGAAACGCGGTATGCCTTTTCAAAGCGTATTGTATTTCCCGAATCTTTCTTCAATACGTATAATCGCTGAAAATTTCTACCTTTAGAATCAACGTCAGCAAACAGATACAAGCCTGTTTCGCCCGCTTTGAGTTTTTGCGCAAGCGCCTCGAGCTGTGATTCCCCCTTAGTGTTCTTGCTTTGTCGTATAACCAGTTCTCGCTCTCCCTGATCGGGTAGATACATTTGCGACTCCTTCTCAAGGTATTGAGCGTGTTTGAAAAGATATTGAAGCATTGCGATACCTTTTGGAATGCTCGCGCGAAGTTTTTCTGCTGAACGAGATTTATGCTCTTCCAATTCAGCGGGGGAGAGGGAGCTTTCGAGGAAGTCTGCCGGCATATTCTGCGCTTCGACGTTATTGGGGAGCGCCGCTGCGGCTCCTAATCCCAAAAGTCCGACTCCGAATTCTCGACGGTTCATCTTGCCAGCCATAGGAAAAGGATAGCATGGCTTCCCGGCTCAAAAAGTGAGGTTTTAAGCCACTAAATTACTCTATGCAACTACACTTGACAGATGTCTAACATCATGATACAAATTATCCCGAAAGGAAGTGACTATCTAGGACTGCCAAAGCACTCGCGCTTTGGCGCAGGGCATCTGTACATAGCACGTATGTGCATATGCCCCGCACTTGTTCTTCAAACCCGTGATGCTGGGCGAGGGCCAGCATTGATCAACAGAAGGATTTGGGCCGTGAAAACGCTCATCTGGATCCCCATTTTCGCAGTGATTGGGTCAACAACAACTGCGGTCGCCAGCGAAGCTGAGCGTCGGAACACGTATCAAAAGGTGGTCGAGCTGTGTCTCAAAAAACACAACATCGGCGCCCAGTGCTACGTTACCGGAACGATGAGCATCCATTGTTCTGGGAACATCGACTCGAACAAGTCGATCCGGCGCATCTGCAACGATGAAGGCAATGCTGCAAATCGCCCCGAACGGAGGGTGATGAAGTAGCGGGCAGGGGGACGCACGATGCAACCGTGCTCGTCCCCCCGCCTGACTTCCTAAATTAAGCAAGACCAGGATTACTTGACATCGGTCAATTTAAGTGATAGAAAATGTTCCTCTGAATTATTAAAAATTAACATGTTTAGTAGCAAAAAAGTCATACATATGAATAAAAATACATTAACGTTCGCTAGTTTGGTGCTCGGGGCAATCCTCGTGTCATGCAGTTTAGCCGCGACGGTCTCCGCTTCTGACGGCAGTGAGTTCTACGGATACGATGAAGGAGGTTCTGACTTCTTTGGCTACGATGGGGGCTCTGACTTCTACGGCTACGGTGGCGGAAGTGACTACCTCGGTTATGACAACGGTTCCGATTTCTACGGTTACGGTGGAGGCAGTGACTTCTACGGCTTTGACGAAGGCTCTGACTTCTACGGCTACGGTGGCGGAAGTGACTACCTCGGTTATGACAACG
>CAYIDY010000004.1:44295-46225 GCA_964362305.1 uncultured Candidatus Saccharibacteria bacterium
GTTCCGATTTCTACGGTTATGATCAAGGGGGCTCTGACTTCAATGGCTACGATGGAATCGCGTACGACGACTACGACGATTACTGGACAGGCGAGGAATACGTAACCGGTTATGGAGGTGAACGTTATTCTTCATCCGGTGGTTCTAGCTACTACCCAAACAGCGGATGGTCAGCACCAGCACCTCGCTCGTACTCAACTCCGACGTACTACTCGAACCCGATTTCAGTTTCTTCCGGTCGCTCGTACGTACAGCCAACAACTCCGGTTGTCGTAAGTGGTGGTGGTACGACGCACAACAATAACAACAACACAAACAACAACACGAACGTTAACAACATTAATGTTTCGGCAACCGCAATTGCGATTGCTCCGGCACCGGTTGCGCAGCCTGTCGCGGCGTACATTCCACCGGTCTACTCGCACCCAACTCCATACTGTACGATTTCGATTTCGAATCAGTACGGCCTTGGATACGGATACGGTCAGCAGACTCTTAACTGGAATTCAACCAATGCACATTCAGCATCGATTAACCCGGTTGTTGGCTCTGTCTCGACGAGCGGTTCTCGCATCGTCTCGAATGTTCCTGGCCAGATGTACACGATGACTGTGTGGGGCCCAGGTGGTTCGGCAACATGCCAAACGCAGCCGATGTATGTAGCTCCGACAGTACCTCACTATCCGCCAGTCGTTTCGACTCCTACTCCGTACGTTTCTCTTACCCAGATTCCGTACACAGGTTTCGACTACGGACCGGTTGGTAACGCGATGTACTGGGTATCACTCGCTCTCGTAGCTCTCGCAGGTTCCTACCTCGTCTTGTACTACAAGGGAGGTGCGCTCGCCTTCGCAGGCTCGATGCTTGGCCGAGGAAACGATGCTCGTTCTTCACGCCTTGCAGAGTTCACTCCACTTCCTGAAAGCGCATTTGCTCCAGCAAAGAAAGTAGTTGCTCGTGCAGAAGTGAAGGCAGGATACACGGGCACGACTGACGCAATGTCATTCGTTCGCTCAGCAAGTGGCGCGCCGAAGATTGTGATTAACCGCGCGTAAAAAAGATTCGAAGTAAAGTAACAGCACGCCGCCCAAAAGGGCGGCGTGCTGTTTGTGTGGTGTCAAAAATGCGCTACTCTCGAGATATGGATACCAAAAAAGAAGTGGTCGTATTTGATGACGGATGCCCGACATGCACAGTGGGTATGGAATTTGCAGAAGCGCATGATTCAAAAAAAGCACTGACATTTGTTGGGATGAATACCGAAGAAGGGAAGGCGTTGATTGAAAAACACCAGCTCGATATGAGCGCCTCGGCATATGTAGTGCAGGGCGATGGTACGCGCGTGGAGAAAGCGCGGATGATGGTGGAGGTGCTTTCGCACAACGGGCTTCTCGGATTTGTGCTGAGTATTCCATTTCGCGTGCCGTATCTTTCAGACTGGCTCTACAACATGCTCGCACTCCATAGAAAGCATGTGACGAAGTCCAAAGTATAAGAAGAAGACATTTTTATCGACAGAAGGCAACTTTTGTGGTAGAGCACGGGAACACATGGCATCCAAATAAGACCGTGTGAGCGAGAGATAACAGAGGAGTAACGCTGATGAGGCGTCTTATTCTCGCGACTGGAGTGATGTTTCCGCTTTTCGCTAGTGCCCCTTCAGCGTGGGGGTCTGACTGTCCGTGCGGGCCAAGGGCATCAAAGCCCAAAGTTTGCAAGACGGTATGCATTCCGCATTCGGCATGGTACCCCGGGTACACGTGGTGGGCCGATTCCAAGGACCACACCGATCGTACTCCGCGATTCCATACTCGATGCGCGACTGTGTGCCGACCAGCGGGCAGTCCGAACCTAGGCCACAAGGCCCGGGACGGTAGCGGACGTTGGGACGTCTTCCGGTTCAAATGAACTCCTTGGCGGTGGCAGCTCT
>CAYIDY010000005.1:0-43957 GCA_964362305.1 uncultured Candidatus Saccharibacteria bacterium
GGATAACCGCTGAAAGCATCTAAGCGGGAAACCAACTCCAAGATAAGGAATCGTTATAGACTCGTGGGAGATGACCACGTTGATAGGCACCAGGTGTACGCACAGTAATGTGTTCAGCCGAGGTGTACTAATTAGTCGACAGAATTCTCATATGTGACTTCGGTCACAATTCAAACCTCTGCGCGCCGTAAGGCTCACACGTTTGATGAGGAATTTTGAGAATCGCTATTGGTTTTCTTTCTTTACTCGTGTCGTTCTTTGGTTGCCGAAGGTGTTCTTTTACGTTTGAAGATTTTGTTCTAGTGATTTGGATACACACTGGAATGTAAATTGTTTGAAAATTGTGTGTTGGTGATTTGGCGGTGGGGGTACACCCGTTCTCTTTCCGAACACGGAAGTTAAGCCCGCCTGCGCCGATGGTAGTCGCAAGGCAAGAGTAGGTCGTCGCCAACACAGAGTTTTCAAAACAAACCGCACTTGACGTAATTCAAAGCGAGTTCACTATTGTGATGGAGATACTATAGATATAACGAAAGAGGTCGTCGCAGAACACGTGAGCATATGGAAACGTGCTTGAGTGCTCCGCGACCGGCCCTGGCACCCCCGCCAGTACGCTGAGATGCGTGGAGAGAGAGGATTCGGCGATGAGCCGAGTTCTGATCGGGCTCGCAGCTGCCCTGTTCATGTTAGCTGCCCCCGCTGAAGCGGCCCCCCTGCGTCAAGAAGAGGCGCGTGAGGTGGTTTTCGAAAAAACGTGCAAACCGCCCAAATCGGTTTGCCGGCAGAATCCGTTTAAGTGTTGCAACCGGTAGTTGCGCTTGAACGGAAACGTCACGGTGGGGAATTGCGACTGGACACCTCTCGACCAGTCGCTTTTCTTTTTAATGAGGATAACGATATACTTTGGTTATGTCTGTAGTGCGGCTTCCTATGATAATCGCGCTTCTCATCGCGATTTTTCTCGGTAGCACCAGCACACTATTCGTTGTTGCAAAATTCTGTGGCTTACCACTCGGTACGTCACTCTGGGTTGATAAAGAGAACATCAGCAAAGGGTACGTTCTTGTATCCCCGTACTATGGCGGAACGCAATTCAGTGAGCCCGGCAGAATCCATCTCATCGATGAAAATGGTGCGATTCGTCACACGTGGACATCCAGGTACACGACGCTCATTTCGTATCTTCAGCAAGACGACCATCTTTTTGTCGGTATGACGCCGCCTCTCAATATCAATGACTACCCGAGCGGTGGTTCGATGGGAATTATCCAAGAACTAGACTGGAACAGTGAGGTTTTGTGGGAATATAAGGACCTAAAGATGACTCACGACTTCGAGGTTATGCCGGATAAGAGTATCGCCTATATTCGTTGGCATGAAGCATCTCCGCTATTCGCATCGCGCGTGCGGGGCGGCATGCAGCTTGCGACAACCTCAGTTTGGACGAACGAAATCGTTGTCGTTAATCGTGGAAAGAATATCGTTTGGAGTTGGTTGCCTGACGACCATCTAGACCCAGGGGACTATGTGCTGAATCCGCTGATTGCACGGAACGACTGGGCGCATATGAATTCAATCCGATACGTTCCTGAGAATCCTCTAACGAAAACGCCGGCTTTTCTCGTGAGCGCGCGCAACATCAGTACTGTGTTTTTGATTGAATATCCATCGGGAAAAATACTATGGCAATCGCCCAAAGACATGTTTGCGCTTCAGCATGATGCGACGCTTGTGGCAGAGGGGAGAATTCTCGTCTTTGACAACGGCCTCTTGCGCAAACAGCCGAAGACCTACGTCGCGAGTAGGGTTGTAGAAGTTGACCCCAATACCAACGAGATAACGTGGACGTATGACGGTGGAAAATCGGGGCTCGAAAAAATTCAATTTGCATCAAACATCATGAGCGGTGCGCAGCGACTGGAAAATGGAAACACGCTGATTAGTGCGAGTATGCTCAACACGCTTCTTGAGGTGACGCCGGATGGCAGTGTGGCCTGGAAATACACGAATGATTTCCGTGACGAAGCAGGTCGCATGCATGTTATTTTCAAGGCGCGGAAGTATCCGGCGGGGGCTCGGTGGGAGCAGGCATTAGATTCTGTTGCGCCCGGAGCACAACTCTGTGCTGCTATACGGTAGGAGAGTCCCGATGATAGTATCGAGGTATGAAGAAACGCGCGGGAAGAGACTCTAAGAAAAAACGCGTTCTCACCTATGGAACCTTCGACCTCTTGCATATCGGGCATATCAATCTGTTGCGGCGTGCGAAGGCTATGGGCGAGCACCTTACCGTCGGTCTTTCGACAGACGAGTTCAATACTCTCAAACATAAGGAATCGATTTTGCCATTCAAGCATCGCTATGCAATTCTCGAAGCTCTCAAGTTTGTCGATTGTGTAATTCCTGAAGAGAATTGGGAGCAGAAAGCCAAGGATATCAAGACGCACAACATTGACATTCTTGTCATGGGCGATGATTGGAAGGGGAAGTTCGATTATCTTTCGTCCTTTTGCAAAGTGGTATATGTGCCGCGTACGAAACGGATATCGACCACTTCTCTTAAGCATGTAATCTCCGAAATGTTGTAGCTATGCATGCTTCTTCTGATAGAAATAATCCAGACGCCAAGATTGGATTCGTAATCTACTACCCGTTCCAGTTTTACGTATATAAAAATGTCTACGAAAAGCTAGCGAATAAAGCGGAGTTCATCATCGACCTCGGTCCGTTCTATCCGACACCGCAAACGCCCGATGTGCTTCCTGCGATTGTCGCGCTTCTTGAAAAACATGGCGCTTGTTACCGCATTCTTTCCGATGACTTGTACGTCTCGAAATTGTCAGTCGAACGTTTTCTGGAGCGCTATGACACACTGGTTTCGGTATGGAGTCGTGGTTGTGTAGTCGTGGCTGACAACCAGAAACATCTTCAGGTGCACATGACGTATGGGGCAGGGAAGGAACTGACGACCTTTGATCTCTCTAAAGCACGGTTCGACCTCATACTCGCTTACGGCAAATATGACGATGCGTTCTATTCGCAGATTGCACATTCGGTCATCGTTGGGAATCCGAAATTTGACGACTGGTTCGCGGAGGCAGTAGATGACACAAGCATTGCTTCAACGGTGGCACGGCTCGATACAAAGAAAAAGACAGTGCTGTATCTTCCAACGCATAGTGACCTCTCATCTGTCGATGAGATTGCGCCTATGCTTGGGACGCTGCGCGACAAATACAACGTCATCGTCAAGCTTCACTATTACACAGCGCGTGAGGAACCCGCGCGAGTGACCGCACTCAGTGATTCAGGAGCAATAATCTGCGGTGACGACACCGATCTTTTGCCGCTTCTCGCCTGTGCAGACGTGGTCGTGAGCGACAACTCGAGCGCTATCTTCGATGCGATGCTTGCGGGGAAGTCTCTCATCGTCACAGATTTTCATGATGCTGATTTTTTTGATACCGCCCATCAAAAAATACGCGAGTATCGTCGCGGTTCGGCACGCGCTCTGACCTATTCGGGGAGCATCGAGCAGCGCATTAAATGTGACGGCACCGTCATGACCATCACTGCTGCAGCGGATCTTGAACAAGCTATCGCGCGGATACTCGAGAATGATGATACGCGCGAAAAGTGCAATGCACTCGCAGAGCGATTGTTCTCGTATCGTGATGGGCGCTCCGGTGAGCGTGCCGCGGCTGCGATAGAAGAGGCGCGCGCGGATGAGCGAAAAGCAAAGCCGTTCCTTTATCATGCCCTCGCGCATTACACGGCACACACGCTCCGCCGCCCATTCCTAAATGTAACTCGCAGCGAGACCTTGCCCCTCGAGGCCTCGAAACTTCTCGCATGTAGTGTGATTCTTTTTCATGAACCGCTAACATCGGCTCTGGCATTAAAGCGCTCAGTTCGGGCGCTCGTCGAACAAGAGGGAGACGTCGAGATTGGTATTTTTATCGTGACGCAAGACGAAGAAGCGCTCGAGAAAGCGGGAGTAGCAGCGACCATTCTCAATCGAGGCGATAGGGTATGCGTGCATATCCATGCGATTCAACGAGGCGAGACACTTGGCACTTCACTTACGCGGCTCATGAGTTCTATACAACATGACATAGTGTTTTTCACAACGACGCTCTGCGCCGTTCGATCTCGGTGGATTTTGACTCTTGCACGTGAATTCACAACACACCCAGAAATCGGTGGTGTCGGAGGATTTGCACGCATCCACTTCAAGGCTTCTTCAACGGTCGAGCGATTTCTTACCCACGAGCGACATCGACAGCTCGGTATTGAAGGGGAACAAGACCCGTACGTATCATCGGTCATGCTCATTACTCAGATTTTCAATCAAACACCAGCGGGGGATGTTCGTTCAATTGCGTATCGACGTGAGTTTCTTAAGGTGCTTCCCGCATGGATTGTCTCGCTAGCGCAACTGGAAGCGTACCTGAAGATTTTCGTGCTTCTCCAGAAACCACTCGCATTTGTCATGATGCCAACATTCCTGTTTGAACCACGAACGCTGCGTGAGGCGATGCGAGAATCGTATGGGCGCGCTCTGGCTCATGGTATGGCGCGGGATGTGATACGGACGAGGTGGGTGTATCGCGCCGTCTCGCTCTACTCTGTGGCGCGAGTCTGTATTCGATATGTACTACGAGGAAAGCTGCGTCTCGCTGGTATCGCACTCAGTGTTGGTATGGCCAAGTGGTGGGGAAGCACACGGGCACGATTCGGACTCATGTATCTGCGCATTCGACAATTTCAGCGCTGGTCGCGATGAAAGGGGAATATTCAATGAGATACAATGCAGTGATGAAATCTGCTCGGTCCCTAACGACTTCAAGAGTGCCACAGCACGGAATACGAGGACATAAGTCAAAGCGACAATTCACGGGCAAGACGTTTATTATCCGACCCTACGAGATTCGTCCAAAATCGTCAGAGATGCACTTCAGATATGAGACTGTCCTTCGCGATGGCAGCACGGTTTCATTTGTTGATGTCGTTACATTTCATGAAGCAACGCCTGATATGTGGCAGCGATTGCCGGCGCCACTCCTCGCGTCATGTGCTCAATCTTTGAGTATCATGCTCGGCATAAATTATTGGATGCCGCACGCAGCTCCTGAAATTCAAATTCAAGGATTTAGTCTTACAAAAGCGCAGGCAGAATTCTGGAACGAGCTCTATACAAAAGGCCTTGGTGAGTTTTTCTTCGTAGAGAATATTGATTTTCGAGGTCTCATCTCGTTTCCTTTTGACGAAACAGCTAGCGTTGAATCCGCTCGACTCCCACATCTCTCAGGAACTTTACTTGCAAATGGTGGAGGCAAAGACTCTGTGGTATCTGCCGAGCTTCTCAGTGAACACGGTATTCCGTTTACGCTTTTCGAATGGCGTAGTCGACAATCACAACAAACTATCGCTAAAGTCATCGGAGCGCCGTCGATCATGGTTACGCGGGAATGGGACCGGAGCCTCGCACGCATGTGTCTTGAGGAGCCATACGAGTTTGCATTCCCTTTGGTATCAACGCTTACTTTTTTCGCCACGATTGCCGCAGCGTTGCATGGGTTTCGTTTTATCGTACTTTCAAATGAGTCGAGTTCTGATTCGGGAAATGTCGAGTACTACGGTCTCAGTGTCAATCACCAGTGGAGCAAATCAGCAGAAGCTGAAGTGCTCATCCAGAAATATATCAACGACTTCATATCGCCGGACATCATTCACTTTTCCTTGCTACGTCCGTTTACTGAACTCGAGGCCACGCGAAGATTTTCTAAGTACCCGTACTATTTCAGCTTGTTTTCGAGCTGTAACAATTTGTTCGGCCCGAGGAGGGTGCCAGAAAAAATAGCAGGGCAGGGTTATTGGTGTGGCCGTTGCGCAAAATGTGTATTTATATTTGCGAGTCTCAGTGCATTTCTCAAACGCGACGTCGTGATTAACATCGTTGGGGAAGATCTCTATTCAGACTCCAATCTCATGCCAATGTTCCGAAGACTACTTGGACTCGAGGGAGACAAGCCGTTTGATTGTGTTGGCGTTTCTGACGAGATGATAGTGGCGATGCATGAGGCGAGAGCTACCGGAGCCTATGCCGATACACCTGCAATGGAACTTATTGATGAGGCGCTTCGAAGAAGTGGGAAGTCAATAGACGACATGCGTCGCGATGTCTTTTCTTTCAAACCCTCGCTGCCAATTCCAGAAGCATTTGCAAAGTGTCACGAGAAATCCTAGAGAGTTTTCAGGATGCACGAGTCAAACTTTAGGCGACATCGGGTCTCTCGATGCAGTAGATTTCATTCGCGAATGTGGGCACGAAAAATCGTTTAGTACGTGGGTTATAGACGGGCCTATTTGTTATGCGCTCTGTAAATTGATAAAAGCTGCGCTCTGCCTTTGTCTCAGGGTCGAGTTCGGTGAGGCGGCCTGTATTGGCACCAATGAATATACTTTTTCCAATCAGGGTTGGAGAAGCGAATATGCGCGCACCGGTAGACCATCGCCATTTTTCATTAAAGGTATCGAGATCTATACAGTAGAGATTTTTATCAAGCGATGAGACGTAAACACGGTCGCCCACAATGAGCGGCGTACAGTAGAGGCCGAATTCTGCCTGAAAGCTAGAACGTACCTCTCCCGTTGCCCTATCGATGAAATAGAGGGAGCCATTCATATTTGCAACAATCACGAGGTCTCGTTTTGCATCGTAGGCGATTGATTCTTTAATGTCATGGGCGCTAAATCCGGAATTGAGTTCATGCAGAGTAATTTCTCCGGTCGGCGTCTTCCAGAGCAGTGCGCCGGTCTTTGCATCAAAAAGGTACGCACAGCCATCGTTGCTGCCGATGATTACTTGTTGATGTTCGTGTATGTAGAGTGGTGTCGAATGAGTAAAGCAGGGCATCTCCGAGAAATGCCACTGGGTCTTTCCTGTTTTCAGATCAATCGCTGCAATCCCACCACGGCGACGCCAAAGACCGAATTCAAGACCGATAAAAAGGAGCCCAAGATCCGGGGCAATTGCTGGCGACGAGCCAATCCAATCGGCTTCCATGGACACCCAGCGTTTTTTTCCTGTTGCGGCTTCGAGTGCATAGACGTTTCCGTCATAGCCACCGAAATATACGACGCCCTCGTGTACGACCGGTGAGGAAAAGATGCCCTTACCTTTCGGATGGTGTCCAATCTGATACTGCCACGCTACTTTGCCTGTATCTTGTTCGAGTGCCCAGAAGATGCCGGTGTCGGACCCTACGTATAGACGCGTATCATCGATAACGGGGTTCGATTTTGGAACAACATACTGATACGAAGCCCTTCCCGCAATGAATTTCCACCTAATTGAATAATTGCTCGGAATCGGAGGAGAATCGCGCTGTGAGATGTTCTTTGTGCCAAGGGCAGGGAAATCGTTCAGTTCAAAGAGGGAGGTTACCGTGATGCCTTTCTCTGCAAAATACGTGTAGTAATCCAAGTCTCTGAAGCGCACGAGTGTCCAGATTTCAGTGACCTTTTGCCCAAGGGACTCAAGAATCTCAACTTGCTTACGCGATGTGTGTCCCGAGTTTATGAGGTCATCAAGCAAGATTATGGGTACGCCGGGGCGCATCTCTCCTTCAATCATGCGCATGAGCCCATCTTTCTTGCGAGACTTTCGGATGAAGAACCCTGACATGTCCTTCACGCCAAATGCGTGTGCTCCAGCGACGAACGCAGCGACGAAAGGGATTCCCGCAGTCTCCATTCCCCCTAACTGCACGGGCGTTTTCGTGGCGCGGGATTCCCAAAATAAATGTGTCAGGTCGTCCAAAATTGGTGCGGAAAGCTCTATGGCACGAATATCAAAGAGCCAGTGTCCACCAACTTTCCTGTCCGCTTTTTTACTGGCGATAGGGGTTGCCTCAGTATTGCGAACAAATGAGCGAGTTTCAATGGCCTGTTTGACGCGTGCGAGCCGCGCAGTTCGCTCAGTGTCGTTCATTCGGAAAAGTATACTCGATTTTCTCTATCGCGCACCGCTTCTTTCTCAACCCAGTCGATGTGTTATGGCTTGCACAAGGTTACGGTGTGGAGTGGCTGCTCTTCATCGCTATCAAGGTCTAGTAGCTCGATGATTGCTTCGTCTTTGAAACCGGCATACGGGCGCGCTTGAATGTTGAGTGCTGTTGCCAAAAGTAATATATTTTCGCTCATATGTCCGGCTTCGATGAGGGCGTGGAGGTATGCAAGGTCTCCGTATTTGGCAGACGAACGATGCCAGACGCTGGTAAATATGACCAGAGAGGAGAGAGATAGTGATACAGGATGCGGAGCTATGGTTTTGAGGTTGAAATTTTCTGGAAGTGTCACTAAACGCTCGAGCGTGTGAGTGGTCGGATTGTAATGAAAAACGGCAGGGGACTCTGATTCGAGAGTCATAGATATTAGATATGTCTCGACGGGGTAGAGTGCTCCACCCGAAGGGTAATTCCGACTCTCTCGATCACGGCGTTTGCGCAAGCCATGCCCTAACAGGGTTCCAATTTCTTGTAGAGACAGTGCGATTTCAGGGTTTCCGGAGATACCCGAAGCACGATTCGTGAGGGATTCCTCTAAGGTGGTGGATAGTGTTTCGGGCTCAGGAAGAGGAATCTGCGGCATGCGCGAATAGACTTTATGTGTTCCTCTCGGTACGTTGTCGGGATGATGGGTCGCCCCGCGGCGCGTTTTGAGCGAGGAGCGCAAATCTGCATGCAGTTGTGAGAGAAAGTTCTTCATGAAAAAGGGTGAGGCTCATCAGCAAAAGGTTCACTCCGCGGCGTATAGCCCAAAATGGTCGGTAGTTCTTTCCAGCGTTTTCCGCCGAATGCCTGGTCGTTTTCAAAAAGATGAGTCCATTGCAATTGCGGCATGACGACCATCTCGATATGGAATGGGGTAGGGTTGGTGGGAGAGTGTCCCAGGGAGACGGAGACGCAATCGATTTTCTTTTCTGCACACCAGTTTACGATGCGTGCCAAATGCTGCTCCTCATCATCTGTATCCCACAGTGACAGTTGCGCTTCTATTTCGGGTCCTGCGATTAGGAATTCAAGCCGGGGCGAATTTTCAGGGGCACCCCAATAATAGAGTCGTTCTCTGTGGCCGACGGCACTGGCCGGGGTTTTCGTGTCCCATACATTTCCCTCACGACTCCATAAGCGATGCGCTCGGAATGCGCGAAATGTCTCTGCTGCAGCCTTCTCGATGCATTTTGTAAGAGAGCGGTGCGCTCTGATGCCAATGGTAAAGCGCGGGACAATGCCGCTCTCATCTTCAAAAATGACGGCGATAGCGTGAGTGGGAGCGTCTGTTGGCATTTTGATAACATGCATCTTTAGTCGGTACCGTTCGCATGAATCTATAAGTTTGGCGAGCGCAGGGTCGAGTTTTCTCAAAGAGGTCAAGGAATAGCGGGGAAGCGTGAGTTGGTTGAGCCACATGACCATGTACGCCTCACGTTCTAGAATCTCATTAGCGCCTGCGCATCGTGCGCCCGAAAGGCTCGGCCAGGTTGCGAGGCCATTGGTTATTATGGGTCTAATCAAAGGCTCTTCTTTGGCACGTTTAGAGAATGGAATTCTGATACCGCTTACCACCTGAGCCGGGACGTAGGTGGGTGCATCGAGGACGAGCGAGCGTCCCTGAATCCAGGTGAATTTTGTATTTATGTCAAAGTGGCGCTTCGGATTTCCCGAGCGCTGGGCATCGGTGTATCCCGAGAAATCAGCAGGGTTAAGCGCAAGCCCCTTTTTTTGAATTTCAGAAAACGTAGCTCTGGTCGGGTCTATGAAATAGTCTTCCTTCATAAACCAGATGTAGCGCTCCACTACTTCAGCGAGCGCTGCATACAGGGCGTCAGAGTTGCTGCTCCACGAAGCCCCCCCTGTTCGATGACTCGTTTTGTCATTACAGTACGCCGACCAATAGTGGATGCGCGGCTCGTCGGGCAATTGATTATTACGATGAAAGTTCTTCAGAAGACCCTTTTCTTTTAGCAGTTTTGCGAGAGCGAGAGGTTTCGAAAGCGCTACGCTTTCTGGAAAATCGCGAACATCACGTACAACACGCACGCCCAAACGACGCTCAATGAATGCGAGGAAGGAGGCGGTGGCGCGTTCTGTTATAGTTGAATCTTGAGAATTTTCTGCGGCAGAAACTGCGTCAATCAGCATGAGCGGGAGTATATCATGGGCTGTTTTTCTGTATAAAATGCAGAACGCGCTATTCGTTATCCACATGAACAGCCTTTCGAGTTGCACCGTACGGCATGATAATGAGCTCAATGCAATACGCCTACAAGCGAGTAAAAAATACGATTGCGATTATCGGAGGCTTCCTCTTCGTACTCTTTGGCGTCTCGCAGCCGCATCAGTCGTATACAACAAATAATCAGATAGGTGTGGCTCAGGCCGATGCACCAGCTTCTGGCGGAGGAGACAGTGGTAGTTCTTGTGTCGCCGGGGATAGTGGGTGTGGGTGTGATAGTGGAAGTGGTAGCGCCGGTGGTGGCTGTGGCTGTTGCGGTGGTGCCGGTGGTGCCGGTGATTGCACAGGTTGCTCCGCTGCGGGTTCTGACGACGACGACGACGATGATGATGACGACGGCGATGATGGTAGTTGATATATGCCTGACAAAGTTATAACTCCTATAGGGACAGGGGGGGCGCAAAAAAACTCGATGTCGCGCCTCGTTGTACTTCTGGTCGCCATTCTTGCAATCGCTGCAGTAGTTTCATTTGCATGGTCGCTCATTCCTGAAAGATATAAAACATGGCAATCGTCATCTCACCTCTGGGACACCTATGCCGCGATGCGCGACGGTAATCTGCAAAGTGCACTTGCCGCATCTCAATCTATTCAAGCAGATCCGAATGTCAGCGCTGATGAAAAAGCGCGAGCGATACTCCTCACCCTGGGTGCGGGGAGTCGCCTCAGCGGCGACGCAAGTGCAATACTTGCTGATGTCCAAAACTTGAAACAGTCGATCATAAACGATGAAGTCTCAGTTCCGGTTCGCGCGCGTTTGGTGAGTGCTCTCGCAGCTCAATATGCTCTTTCGGGAAATGACGCTGCAGTGTTTGCTGAGATGTTCAAGACCGAGCCATTTAGTACGTACCTCGTCCCAAGGGACATTGACCAATCAATTCACAATCTATATGAATGGTCGTACACAATCTCCCCAACAGCTCTTGCCACGATAAACCTCGCCCGCTGGTACAGCGAGCCGGTGCTTCCACGCACTAGTCAGCTTACATGGACGATGACTGATGAGAGCGCAAAACGTGCGGAAGGGTATCTTTTAGAGGCTGACGCTCTTGTGGCGGAAGAAATGGCAGGCGATACCGAATTCATCAATGGCAGCCAGTACTTTTGGTTTCGATACTGGCGCGCGAATGTTGTAGCGCGACTCGCAGACAAGCTTGGTGGATCATATCGAGAGGAGTATCGAGCTGGCTTCGACGAACTCATCGCATTCATGCTCGCGCATCCTGCGGTCCTTGCGAAGGAAAATCTTCCATTCGCACGTTTCCAGTATGCGATATGGCTCTTGCAGATAGAAGATGATAAAGTCGCGGCTACCCAGCAGCTCGATATGTTGGCGCAAGAATTGTCGAAGATGCCATACCTAGACTCTAATCCTTTCGTGCTATCAGTGAGAGATGCGTATGCCAACTCTCAAGAGGGTGGGCTCTGGAACTTTATCGGGGTCCTTGCAAAGCTTTCTCCAAAATTTGAAGCTCAAATCAGGTCCTTGTTCGGAATATAAAGTGTACGTAATCTCCTGGCTTTTCGAGGCTCTACGCCGTATGAAATTCTCACTCAACTATCGAGAGGGCAGTTCCACCGTACCTACCGGCGTCGCCGTCTTTTTAGTAGCGCTCTTCATCTGTCTCTTTATCCCAAGTATCCGAAATACAATATTCGCAAAATCAGTCTTCATATATGAGGATGTTGCGCTCCTCCTCGCTCCTTCAGCAGATCGTGCGTATGCATATGGCACGCGCCATTTCAATGCCACGGACCCAGCGCACTACAATCTCGCTCGAGCAGAAAAAATGTACACGCTCGCGCTTAGCATGGATCCTGCGTTTCCATACACGCATCATCAGATTGCACGCATCGCATTTCTGAAAGGGGATCACGCAAGAGCGCTGGTACACATTAATGAAAGCATCGATAGAGATCCCGACCCCTCATCTTTCTACATACGTGGCCTCATCAAGGGATTTGTGGGCGACTATGAAGGGGCTGCGCGAGACTATCGAACATTTTTGAGAGAAAAACCGACGAGTTGGGCAGGGATTAACGACTATGCGTGGGTACTCTTGAAAGCGGACCGACCGCTCGAGGCCTTAGTCGCAGTGGATTGGGGACTTATCTATTCGCCAGAAAATGTGTGGCTCTATAACAATAAAGCGACGGCCCACATGGAATTAGGCCAATACGAACTTGCCTACGATGCCGCGCTCCGCGCGCAGGAAATGGTTGGAGGTGTATCGGAGGAAGAATGGCTGCGTGCATATCCGGGGAACGACCCGCTTATTGCAGCGGAAGGCATAGAAGCACTAAAGAACGCTATCGAAATCAATATACACACCATATCCCTCGCAATCGAAAAGCAGGAAAATGATGTGCCATAATATTCATATGGAACGAGCGGGACGTTTCGGCGAGATGGGAAAGAAAGAAGTTGTAGCGATTATTCTCGCAGTCGCCGTCTTTTTCGGACTCTTCGTGGGTGCGGCAGAGCGCGCGTCACTCGCATCAGCCGAGACTCAATTTGTTGAGTATTCAAAATCAGGGATGCAAATAGTTCCTGCATCGTGTGAGTCGAATCCGCCGTACGAACACTACGTTGGAGAATGTGGTTCAACTGGCGGTGGCGGTGGGCCAGCGGCTTGCACAATCTCTGCGTCCCCTGGGACAATCAACGCTGGGCAGTCTTCGACACTGTCTTGGACGAATGCTCCCAGCTCGGTTTTGTATACCGTTACCTCACGCACTATTTCTCCGACGGTGGGCTCAGTATCGTCAGATTCCGGTAGCATTTCGGTTTCTCCGGGAGTGACTACGCAGTATACCTACACCGTCAATTACTCAAGCTTATTTGGCGCTCTTGGGAGCCCAACGAGAACATGTGTGACGACAGTAGTCATCAATCCAGGACCGCCACAGTGTCCGCCCGGTCAGTGGTGGAACGGCACACAGTGTGTTGATAATCCGCCCGGCTCATGTCCCAACGGCCTCGACATAAGCCAGTACCCATCCTGTACCTGCCCGTCCGGATACACGCAGCAAGGAAACTCATGCGTCCTGACATCAGTATGCCCCAACGGTCTCAATATTTCCCTATATCCGACATGCACGTGTCCTGTAGGACAGTTCCAGAGTGGATCGATTTGCATCTCAAGCTGTCCTAACGGTCTCAATATTTCTCTCTACCCAACGTGCTCGTGTCCTCAAGGACAAACACAAAGCGGAGACATTTGCGTCGGCCAATGCACCCCAATCTATTTCTGCCAAGGCAATGACTTGTACTTCCGCAGTGCACAGTGCACAGAAACATTCCAAGAAGCATGTGCCTATGGCTGTGCGGGAAGTGCGTGTTTGCCTGCGCCGTCGGGAACTGCAGACATACGCGCAGTTCCGCCACTCGTAAAACCGGGCCTGACGACAGTTATTTCTTGGAGCACGACCAATGTACAGGCTGGTAGCTGCGCAGTGACGGAAAACAACCCGACCATCATCGATTCGTGGACCGGCGCTTCAGGCTCGCAACCATCAAGTGGAATTACACAGCAAACTATTTATACATTGCGCTGTACGGGTTTAAACAATCAGCCCATTAGTGACAGTGTTGTGGTGAACATTGTTCCAGATTTTGAAGAGGAGTAAGCTTCCGTGTAGATTGACGGATAAACAGATATGAATACAATCGTACACATGCAACAGGCGCAGCAAGGTTTGCTTCTAGGACTCCTTCTTACCCACTCTTGTGGAGGCCTTGCCTGTGTCTAGATAAAAAACAAATGTAGATACAAACGAGCCCTCCACAAGAGGGCTCTTTTCTTTTCTCACCCCAAGAGAGAGGAGGCCAGAGATGGCTAACAAGAAGGGGGTCGTGCGCGAGGACTTGAAACTTGCGCGAAAGCTCGCAGCACTGGCGCGCTGTGAGTTGCAAAAATCAGCGCCAGAGCAAATCGCTCGTTGGCAAACAGAATGGCAAAAAGCTCAAGCTGAGGTCAAGCGACTTCAGCGCGAGCTGACCTCGTAGAGAGGTTGTCCACTCTCGTCAGTGAGCACTCGCCCCCGCAGAATTACATTCTCGGGGGCGTTTCTTTTCCACAGAAAATTTGGTGATTTACTCGTGTGCCCTTAGGATACGCCGATGGCGAACATTCTTGTAATTCAATTTCGCTCTGATGCGCGTGCACTTGAGCTTGAAGAACGAGCCATACGTCGCGTACTTGCAGATACGAACGTTGATGTAATGTGTAAAAACGCGCTCGAGGGGGAAATTGATTGGTCGGTGCCCAAATCAGAAGTGACAGGGTACAGCGGTGTCGTTCTCGCGGGCTCGGGAGAATTGTATTTCGACGGTGGTCACGCGGAGGAACACGAAGGGCGTGTCATTACCAGTAGAATCGCGCGAGAAGCGAAGCCGTTTGCAGAATATCTTTTGGAACACGAAATTCCAACACTGGGCATTTGTTTTGGACATCAGCTACTTGGGTATGCAGCGGGAGTGAATGTCGGACATTCGGTCGTAGAGAGTAAGACCGGGACGCAGACCGTCGAACTGACCGACGAGGGCGCCCTCGACCCGTTGTTTGCCGGATTACCGAGAACATTTCCTGCACAGTATGCGCATAAAGATGTACTCTTTGATTTGCCACAAGGCGCAACCATTCTTGCGAGGAACAGTGATAGGTGCCGCTTTTCAGCGCTCCGCTATAGTCCCAAAATGTATAGCGTGCAATTTCATCCTGAGCGAAGGAAAGAGGATCTCATCATGAGTCTGAGCTGGTTTCCCGAATATTTGCCGAGCGGAGTAAAGCCAGAAGATGTGTTCGCGGAAACGAAAGAATCAGAGCGGGTAATGAAAAATTTTGCGGCGATGATATAAGGTGCCTCTATGCAGTCGGGCTCAATAGGTTTAAGCTGTGGGGATGTCTTGGGCATCACGACGACGAGCAGTGATAATTGGCGGATTTCTTTTTCTATTCGGCACGGCGACAATCATTCCACTCTCTATCTGGTGGTATGAACCAGCGACGTGTTTTGATGGAAAGCAAAATCAAGGCGAGACGGCACCGGACAAGAGCGGGCCGTGTACGCTTCTCGATGAGCGGCAGTTGATTCCACATGCGATACTGTGGGCCCGTGCTTTTTCAGTTCGCGATGGGACATGGAGTGCGGTGACGTATATCGAAAATCCGAATGATAGGGCAGGGGTCTACCGAGCGCCGTATCGTTTCAAGCTGTACGACGACCGTAATATTTTGGTCGCTGAACGTGAGGGGTCGTCGTACGTTATGCCGGGCTCCGTGACTCCAATTTACGAAGGAGGATTTGATACGGGAAATAGAAAAGTTGCGCGCACGTATTTTGAATTTTCGGCGCCCTTAGTGTGGGAGCGGATGCAGGATACCTCGGATGCAATCACGATTACAGGGAAGTCGATACTCGACGCTGAAACGGCTCCCCGTGTCATAGCAATAGCAGAAAACACCGCAGTGAGTGAAGCGCGTGAAGTACACTTTGTGGCAGTCGTCTTTGACCCAGGAGGTAACGCGATAGCATCATCCCGAACTATTGTGCCCGTCTTGGCACCGGAGGCTCGTGAAAATCTTGTATTTACATGGCCGGAAGCGTTTACATCTCCTATTGGACGCATCGATGTCTTGCCGCTCCGCGCTCCGGCCCCTCTCGAAGTAGAGTAGCGTATGCTAAAGGCCGCAGAATTTGAGGCGTTTTCACCTCGCCCGTGGTTTGCGTGGATTGATTGGCCACTGTTTCTCTCAGCGCTTGCTATAGCACTCTTAGGGCTCGCGACGATGCGCCCGTTCATCGATGACCCACAAGGATTTTTTGACAAGCAAATATATTGGATTGTTCTTTCCTGTGTTGTCTTTTTCTTCGCAAGTCTCCCTGAATATGGTTTTCTGCGTCAGCGCAATATCGTGGTTGGTGCCTACGCCGCCATCATCGCACTTCTCGTCTTTGTGTTTATGTTTGGGACAATCGTGAAGGGTTCTCAAAACCGTTTCGACCTCGGATTTTTTGCACTGCAACCATCCGATCCTGCAAAATTCATTCTCATTCTCGTTCTTGCGAAATATTTTGCTCGACGGCACGTGGAAATTGGACACATCCGGCACATTCTTGTTTCCGGTGCGTACACCGCGCTCATGTGTGGACTCGTTTTTTTACAGCCTGATTTCGGCGGCGCAATTATTCTTGCTTCGATCTGGTTTGGCATGGTTCTTGTTGCAGGGATTTCATGGAGGCACCTCGGCGCACTACTCCTTACGGGGGTTATCGCGGTCGGTGCGCTTTGGCAGTTCGTGCTTCAGGATTATCAAAAGACGAGAATCATTAGCTTTATACATCCGCTCGCCGATATTCGTGGCGCAGGCTACAACGCCTATCAATCCACTATCGCCGTCGGGTCAGGAGAGTGGATTGGGAAAGGTATTGGACAGGGAAGCCAATCAAAACTGCGCTTCCTTCCTGAGTATCAGACGGACTTTATCTTCGCCGCGTATGCGGAGGAATGGGGGTTTGTTGGCGTTGTATTTTTGCTCGGACTCTACGCCGTGGTTATCGTGCGTATTCTTCAGATTGCAGCACAGGGTTCGGATAACTTTGCGATTTTGGTATCGGTCGGTGTGTGTATCATGTTCATGAGTAATTTTCTCGTGCACGTCGGCATGAATATAGGCCTTCTCCCTGTCACGGGAACCACAATTCCGTTTATGAGCTATGGAGGATCCCACATGATTACCGAATTTGCCGCGCTTGGAATCTTAATGGGACTACGGCGTCGCGAGAGAACCCTTATTCCAAAAGCACGAACCGTTGCTATCGATTCGTTCTAGAGCATGTGTAAAGCACTAGCGATAGTGCACCAACGTTTTCTCGAGCATGCTTTCGAGCGTGAACTGGCGAAGGACGCGCGAATGGAGGCCCGAGGCGAGCGATTCGCGATACGAAGGGTCATTGTGCACACGTTCCAGCGCCTGCGCGAGCGCGTGGCTATCGCGCGGAGGTACAAGCACGCCACTTTCTCCATCTTCAATAATCTCAGGTATGCCGCCTACTCGCGTCGCGATGACGGGAATATGCGCCGCGCCCGCTTCGAGGAGAACATATGAAAGACCTTCGGATAAGGAAGGAAGGATGAGTGCATCAAACGCCTTGAGGTGGTCGGCGGCATCTTCATGAAAGCCGCATAGGTGAATCCTGTTTGAGAATTCTGTCGCATTAATCTGCTCTTCGAGCGTGGCGCGCTCTTCGCCGTCACCGATGATCACGTACTGCGCTCTCGGATAGAGCGCGGCGTGTTGACGAAACGCATCTATGGCGTACGTGAGTCCTTTGACTGGGTGTAATTCTGCAATAGTGCCAAACCAGAAATCACTTGCTGCGCTCTGGGCGAGGAGGGTCGCACGCGCCTCTTCTTTTTGCATGAATGAACCATGCGTGATTCCGTTTCTGATGACACTCATGCCGCCACCCAGGGCACGTGCAACAGCATCGGATACAGCGATAGTGCGATGTGCGAGAAGAGTCGTACAACGGGCAAGAGTGCGTAGAAGAAATCGTTGCACTAATGAACGGTCCTCGTTAAAAGGCCAGCCGTGCGCCGTGAATACGATACGTGGAACTCCCGCTATGCGCCCAGCAAGTCCGCCGAGTAACCCTACTTTCGAACTATTGAGATGCAGAACATCGGGTTTTACGGCGCGAATGATGCGGATGAGGGCCATCAGAGATGAAATATCGGCAAACGCGTTCACATCGCGTCCGAGCGAGGGAATTTCGATAGTACGAATACCTACCACGTGAAGTTTCTGAGCAAGCATGCCGTTCCCGCCGTGAGTCACAACCACGTCAAACTCATCTTTTGGGATATGTGTCGCAAGATCAAAGACGTAGCGTTGCGCCCCGCCCCAATTAGACTTCGTGATGGCAATGAGCACCTTCTTTCTAGCCACCGATTGAGCCATATTGTCGCATCATAGCGCTCTTTTTTGAGAGTGAAAGTGCTGCTATAGTGCCCTCATGAAGATTCTCCGAATTCGCGAACTGGCCGTTCTCTTCATCGGCGACCTCTTTTTTCTCTATCTTTCTCTCTGGTTTACGCTTTTCGTGCGGTATGTAGAACTTCCAGGAGAGGTGCTGTGGCAAACCCACTTTGTGCCGTTCTCGCTCCTCTTTGCCGTGTGGCTCTTGATGTACTTTATTGTCGGACTCTATGACCAACACACGACGATTCTGCACGCAAAATTGCCGGAGCGTATTCTTCGCGTGCAAATAGGTAACGTTGTTCTTGCCGCCCTCTTTTTCTTTTTCGTTCCAATCTTCGGTATCGCACCGAAAACTAACCTCGTCCTCTACCTCATAATCTCATCTACGTTAATGGTCTTTTGGCGCGTTGCCATCGTACCGAGGCTCTTAAAGCGCAAGAGCGCACCCGCACTTCTTATAGCGGGTGGAGTAGAGTACAAAGATCTGTACGAAGAGATAAGCCGGAATACGCGGTATCCGTTTTACATTGCGGACACGCTGCGCATTGACCACGCCGACGGCGGTTCGCTCTCTGACCAGATTTTTGCCAAACTCAAGAACCCTGACCTCGCATACGTTATCGTTGATATTCATCACCGAAAGCTTGAGCAAATTTTACCGCACCTCTACAAGCCAATTTTCTCAAACGTACGCTTCATCGACGCGCGTGAATTGTACGAAGAAATCTTTGAACGAGTTCCGCTCTCTGTGTTATACGATCCGCAATATGTGGAGACATTGACTGCCAAAACTACGGGACCTGCGTATGAAGTAGCGAAGCGCATCATCGACATTATGGGCGCGCTTGTGATGGGATCCCTCACGCTTATCCTTGCCCCTTTTTTATGGATTCTTATGCGACTTGAAGGTCCGGGCCCGCTTCTTATTACGCAAGACAGGATGGGGCAAGGAGGGCGACGCATTCATTCTTATAAATTTCGCAGTATGACGCTGAACGACAAGGCGAGCGCAGAGTGGGTTGGCGAAGGAAAAAACACGGTGACAAAGCTCGGTAATATCTTGCGCCGAATCAGCCTCGACGAATTTCCGCAGTTCATCAATGTCTTGAAAGGCGAGATTTCTCTGATTGGTCCCCGAAATGACATCGAGGGCTTGGCAAAACGTCTTGCCGACGCTATTCCATACTATGAATTTCGCTATGTCGTAAAGTCGGGATTGACTGGCTGGGCACAGATAAACCAGCGATACGAACCGGGGAACATTTCACCGCAATCAATTGAGGAAACCAAAATGCGGCTTGCGTACGATTTCTATTACATCAAGAATCGCTCATTCATGCTCGATGTTATGATTGCGCTGAAGACGTTGAAGCGGATGCTCTTCAGAATGAGTTCTTGGTGATATGAAAACAATTTTTATTACAGGCGCGGCAGGATATGTTGGGTTCATGCTCGTTGAGCAGTTTTTGAAACGTGACGATATCGAGAGGATTATTGCGCTCGATAAGGAGGAGATGCCTCCGTCTTTCGCGAATAATCCACGCATAATGTACATCCACAAAAATACGAGTGATGCGTGGGAGGAAGAAGTGGGGAAGTATGCGCCAGAGATTGTCATTCACGCCGCGTGGCAAATTCGAGATATGTACGGTAATGCCCATCTTCAAGAAAAATGGAACATCGGCGGCTCTGACAGAGTATTTGATTTCACGTTTTCTCAGCCTTCGGTGAAAAGACTGGTGTATTTTTCAACGGTTGCGTCATATGGCGCGTATCCCGACAACACCATCGAGCGCGTTTATTTCGAAACCGACCCATTCCGTCCGAGCGACTATAGGTACGCGGAAGAGAAGCGTATTGTTGAGATGCATTTAGAAGAGAAATATGCTGCAGCAAAAAAAGCCGGCCGCGATGTGACTGTCTCCATTATTCGTCCAGCTGCCATTACGGGGCCGCGCGGTCGGTTCGCGCGCATTCGGTTTGGACTTCAGTCGGCGCTTTCGGGCAAACTGAGTGGGTCGTTTGTATATTCCTTGGTCTCAACACTGACGTCGTTTATTCCCGCAACATCTCGCTGGGCGCGACAGTTTATCCACGAGGATGACATTGTCGACATAGCTACACTTCTCGCTTTTGATGAGCGAGTGACAGGGTACGACGCATTTAATGCAAGCCCGCCGGGAGCAATTGTGCTTCCCAAAGATATGGGGGAGGTTGTTGGGAAGCGCGTAGTTATCGTGCCCCCCTTTATCATTCGCGTCGCCTTTTTCTGTATGTGGCACTTGACGCTCGGTAAAATCCCGACGACACGCGGCGCGTGGAAAGGATATTCGTATCCAATAATCGTAGACGGCAGCAAAATCACGAAACAATACGGTTATCAATACCGAATGCCTTCGAAAGATGCGTTTCAATACACTGACGGACGGTATGAAGACTCAGTGCCGGAAAACGAACGGCGCCACAAAACAGCATGAAAGTACTTGTCACCGGTGGAGCTGGATTTATAGGGAGTCACCTCGTTGAGGCACTTCTCGACGACGGGCATGAAGTCGTATGTGTCGACAACATGAACGACTACTACGATGTCTCGCTCAAAGAAGCGCGACTCGCTCGATTTAAAGATAAGGTCTCCTTCTACAAAGTTGACATTGCCGATATGACGGCGCTCGAAGGCGTCTTTCAACAGCATCAGTTCGACGCTATCGCGCATCTCGCCGCACAGGCTGGTGTGCGGTATTCGCTTGAAGCGCCTCTCGTGTACGTAGACACCAATGTGCGCGGCACGGTGTGCGTGTTTGAATGCGCAAGGAAATATGGCGTGAAAAATATAGTGATGGCGTCGAGCTCCTCGGTATACGGCGAAATAGAAGGAGGTGAGCCTTTTTCAGAAGATTTTTCTCCGAATAAACCGATTTCTATTTATGCAGCGACAAAGCGCGCGACCGAACTCCTCGCGTACACGTATCATCACCTCTACGGACTCAATATTACGAAGCTCCGATTTTTTACCGCGTATGGTCCGTACGGTCGTCCCGATATGGCGTTATTCAAATTCGTAACGAATATTCTTGGAGAGAAACCGATTGACGTGTACGCAGAAGGCAACCAGGAGCGCGATTTTACGTACGTGAGTGACATTGTGGACGGATTTATGCTCGCACTCAAAAAACCGCTTGGGTTTTCGGTGTTGAATCTTGGGGCGGGGAATCCGGTAAAGCTTCTTGATTTTATCGAAGTTATTGAACAAGTACTGGGCGTTACAGCGGAGAAAAATCTACTCCCTGCACAGCAGGGGGATGTGGCGCGTACGTATGCAGATATTTCAAAAGCATCTCGGGAATTGGGATATAAGCCTAAAATAAGTATTAAAGATGGCGTTGAGAAGTTCGTGCAATGGTACCGAAAATACTATACGATGTAGCAACTCCATGATTGTTGACGGCAAAGCAGTAGCACAATCACTCTACGAAGCGCTCCAGAAGGAGCGCGAACAGTTTGGCGAAGTAACCTTAGGGCATTTGGTGACTGAAATGAGCGCCGTTACTGCATCCTATGCGCGCATCAAAGAGCGCGGTGCGGAAAAGTTGGGCATTAGAATGATTAGGACTGAATTGCCTGAAGGTTCCGACACCGCGGCGGCTCTCGAGGCTATTCATCAGCTCGTCGAAATGTGTGACGGCGTGATTCCGCAATTACCAATAGTGCCGGGCATTGACGCAGCCGCTGCCATCAATGCAATCCCAAAAGAGAAAGATGTGGATGTACTTTCGGATGCAGCCGTTGCCGAATTTGAAAAAGGGGAATGGCCAGCAATTCCGCCCGTTCCCGCCGCGCTCAAATACATTCTGGAATATCACAACGTTCCCATCAAAGGCGCAAACGTTGTCGTAATTGGACAAGGTCGTCTCGTCGGGAAACCTGCATCGGTTCTATTTACACATCTTGGCGCACATGTGCGGACGCTTGTTAAAGGCGACGACATTGTCGCGGCAACGCGCGAAGCCGACATCATTCTCTCCGGCGCCGGCGTTCCGAGCCTCATAAAGCCCGATATGATTAAAGAAGGTGTCGCGATTGTGGATGCGGGTACCAGCGAGTCCAGCGGGAAAGTGGTAGGCGACGCGGACCCTGCCTGCGCCGAAAAAGCGTCACTCTTCACGCCAGTCCCCGGCGGTGTTGGGCCGGTTGCTATTGCACATATCTATGTCAATCTTTTTGAGTTAAAGAAAAAATATGGATAACACAATTTCTCGCGCGCTCATTTCAGTCTCCGACAAAACTGGTCTCCTTCCATTTGCGAAAGTGCTGGCTGAGAAGGGGATAGAAATTCTTTCTACCGGAGGGACGGCAAAGGTGCTGCGCGAGGCGGGCGTGCTGGTGAAAGATGTGAGTGAGCACACAGGGTTTCCGGAAATGCTTGATGGGCGGGTAAAGACACTGCACCCGAAGATTCACGGCGGACTTTTGTATATTCGTGGAAATGCCGAGCATGAGAAAACAGTTGCGGAACAGGGGATTGGCGCGATTGATTTGGTAGTCGTGAATTTGTATCCGTTTGAACAAACTGTCGCGAAGTCGGGGGCAACTCCCGAAGAAATAATTGAAAACATTGACATCGGTGGCCCTGCGATGCTTAGGAGCGGCTCGAAGAATTTCGCGTCGGTGACGGTGGTCGTTGACCCCACGGACTATGAATCTATCGCGAACGACATACAGACGAGTGGAGGAACAACACTAGAGCGTCGGCGGGAACTTGCCGGAAAGGTATTTGCTCACACAGCTGCGTATGATGCGGCCATCGCGAAATATTTTGCTGGTGAAGCAGGTGGCTCTCTTACCGTCTCCGCGCCATTGGTTCAAGCGCTGCGCTATGGAGAGAATCCTCACCAAAAAGCGTCTCTGTACGGCCAGTTTAACGACTACTACAAACAATTGCAGGGCAAAGAGCTTTCGTACAACAACATTCTCGATTTAACGGCAGCGGCGGAACTGATTCAAGAATTTAAAGGTGAAGCGCCAACCATCGCCATCCTCAAGCACAACAATCCGTGCGGCGTAGGGCAGGGAGCTACTCTGAAAGAGGCGTGGGACAAAGCGTTTGCGACGGATACTCAGGCGCCGTTTGGCGGCATCATCGTTTCAAATGTAGTAATGGATGCCGAGGCGGCGAAAACAATTGCCGAAATCTTTAGTGAAGTTATCGTCGCTCCTGATTTCGCGCCCGAGGCACTCGCCATTTTCCAAGCCAAGAAAAACCTTCGACTTATCAAACTTCTCAAAGATCCGACGATGGGTTCACTGCAGCGCGTTCGCAGTGTCGGGCCCGACATGTATGTCGCACAAGACGCCGACCTCCACATGCTGACAGAAAGTGATGTGAAAGTGGTGACGAAACGCGCCCCGACACCGGAAGAAATGAAGGCTTTGATGTTCGGCTGGCGTGTAGCAAAGCACGTGAAATCGAACGCGATTATTTACACAGCGGGTGACCGCACGCTCGGCGTCGGTGCGGGACAAATGAGTCGCATTGATTCAACAAAGCTCGCAGTGTGGAAAGCAAAAGAGGCGGGGCTGGATTTGAAGGGAAGCGCGGTTGCAAGTGATGCCTTCTTCCCGTTCCCAGATGGCCTCATCGCAGCTGCAGAGGCTGGCGCAACAGCAATCATTCAACCGGGCGGCGCCCTCAAAGACGCCGACGTCATCGCTGCAGCAGACGAGCGAAACCTCGCGATGGTGTTTACGGGAATCCGGCACTTTAGACATTGATATGATTGACACACTCGAACCAGCCGAACCACTGAAGAATATCGTTCAAGGTCTCGTGTCAAATGCAATCCACAGAGAGCTGATAGGCTTCAATGTTTTGAAGTTGCCCGCTGCACAAAAGATGCTTCAAATGGAACTTAAAACGGCCATGGAGGAAGCTGGCGTAACCACCAACACTAACTCAAGATTTGAAATACATGAGGTGCCAATTTCACCCATGAGCCTTTTACGGGGGCAGCTCAAAATATATTTTTTAATACGAGCAGACAATTTTAGCAAAAATGGAAACAATGTTTCGTTCGGATGCACGGTGAATATTACGCCAGCGGGGGATTCCGTGAGTGCAGTATCTCTTTCTGACGTTCGAACTTTTGACCCCAAAGCAGTCGAGCGTGACCGTAGTGACGAGGACTAATTTCGCGAAGTTTTTAGAATAACGTTTGATTTAGACCGCTTTACGAGGCATACTGTTGCCTCATGTGGAAAACACGACTTGTCGCACTGGTACTCCTTCTCGCGGGGACGGGGATTGGGTGGTACGTCTTTAATTCTGAGGTGACGGGGTCACGCACATTCCGCCTCGGTCTCGACCTTTCGGGCGGGACACAACTAGTCTACAAGTCTGACCTATCCGATGTCCCTCCTGGCGACGAAAGAGACGCGATGGCGTCACTTCGTGACACCATCGAGCGGCGTGTAAACTTGTTTGGCGTTGCAGAGCCGATTGTGCAGACGGAGCAGGGCGGGACGCTTGCAGGCGAGACGCAACAGCGCCTCATTGTGGAATTGCCAGGCGTGACGGACACGGAAAAAGCGATTGCAATGATCGGACAGACGCCGTCTCTCGAATTTCGACTCCTCAACAGTACAACGACAGTACCAAACGAAGGCACACCGCTTACCGTCGTACGCGACATGTTTGAAGCAGCGGCAATCTCCGGGAAGCACATCGAGAAAGCGCAGCTGCAATTCGGAGCGGGGAACTCCACCATTTCAAACGAAGCCGCGGTCGTTCTCAATTTCAACGCGGAAGGAAAAGAAATTTTCGCGAACCTCACGCGTGACAATGTAGGCCGCCCGTTCGGCATCTTTCTCGACGACGTGCTCATCTCGATTCCCGTTATTCGCGAGGCAATCCCCGATGGGACCGCGGTTATTTCGGGCAACTTCACGCCGGATGCTGCACGCGAGCTTGTGCGCAATCTTAACTTCGGCGCGCTTCCCGTGCCGATAGAATTAATCTCGACGCAAACAGTATCGGGCACGCTCGGTGCTGAAGCGGTAAATGACGGCTTGTTTGCAGCACTCGCCGGAATCGTCATCGTCGCACTCTTCATGACTATCTGGTATCGATTGCCGGGCTTCCTCGCAACACTCGCACTTCTTATGTATGCCATCATCACACTGGCACTCTTCAAACTTATTCCGGTCACCTTGACCGCAGCAGGCATCGCCGCGTTCATTCTCTCCGTCGGTATGGCCGTTGATGCCAATGTTCTTATTTTCGCGCGCATGCGTGAAGAGATGGATAAAGGAAAGACGGTGGACGTGGCAATTAAAGAAGGATTTGACCGTGCATGGCTTTCTATTCGCGATTCAAACATTTCATCCATGATTACCGCCATCATTCTCTTTTGGTTTGGCACGTCCATCATCAAAGGGTTCGCACTGGTGTTTGGGCTCGGTGTTTTGGTTTCTATGCTCACGGCTATCACCGTTTCTCGCACGTTCTTGATGGCACTCGGGCTTAAAGGCCAGGGAGGAGTCGGCCGTTTTCTCTTTGGGAGCGGAGTAAAAATATAATTGTATGTTTGTCATCAAATACAGAAACATATTCTTCGGACTTATTGGTGCCGTTACGCTCGCATCTCTCGTGTCCCTTGCAATTTTCGGGCTCAATTTCAGCACCGACTTTACCGGCGGCTCGCTTATCGAGGTGCGCTACGAAGGCACAGTGCCTGAGACAGGTGCACTCCAGGAATCACTCACGACTGCAGGTCTCGAATCGGTCTCAGTACGCGGTGCGGGGGAAGACAGTGTCATTGTTCGCGCAGCGCCACTTTCTGAAATTGCACGCTCCGCGCTTCCAAGCGCACTTTCTCCGAACGAGGAAAAAGCGACCATTGAGCGCCTTACCGACGTTGGTCCCATCATCGGAGAAGAGCTTCGCAACAAAGCACTTATTGCAATCGGTCTCGTCATTACCTGCATCGTTCTTTTCATTGCGTTCGTGTTCCGCAAAGTTTCAAAGCCGGTTTCAAGCTGGACGTATGGGCTCATCACCATTGTCACCCTGGTGCACGACGTGATTGTCCCGGTCGGCGCATTCGCACTTTTTGGCTATTTGTGGGGCGCGCACGTAGACACCCTCTTTGTGACCGCAATTCTTACTATTCTTGGGTACTCGGTCCACGACACGATTGTCGTCTTCGACCGAACGCGCGAGAACTTGCGGTTGAACCAAGAAGCAAACCGAAAAGAAGATTTTGAACTAGTTGCTGGTCGCTCAATCGAACAAACATTTGTGCGCTCGGTAAACACCTCACTCACGACTCTGCTCTCCTTGGGTGCGCTCTTTTTCTTTGGCCCTGTCGCGACCCAGGATTTTGCACTCACACTCATCATCGGCATCGTTGCGGGTACGTATTCATCCATTGCTCTTGCTACACCACTTCTTTTGGTTGCAGAGCGCTATGCAGGAAAGCGAGCGTAACCCCATTCAATCCGTCGGCATTATTGGGTATGGAAATTTTGGCGCGTTCGTACGCGAGCTCTTACAGCGATTTGCCCCGGAGGTTTCGGTAAAAGTATTTACTCCTGAAAAAGCAGTAGACGGAAAGACTTTTTTCTCTCGCGAAGAAGTGGCAGTGTGCGATGCGGTTCTATTCGCCGTTCCGATTCGTGAATATGAAAGCGCGCTGAAAGACACCGTTCCTCTGATGAAGCAAGAGGGGGTCATCGTCGACGTTGCGACGGTCAAAATGCATACCGTCGAGCTGGTGAAGAAATATTCTTCGGGTCGGCCCTACATCGCAACGCACCCAATGTTTGGCCCAGAAAGTTATGCAAAACGAAACAAGGACGTTGCGAACTTTCGTATTGTCATCGCCGAGCACACATTACCGGCAGATGAGCATTCGCAGCTAGTCGACTTCCTTAAAGAATTGCACTTCAACGTCATTGAAATGTCCGCAGACAGGCACGACAGAAACTTGGCGGAGACGCTTTTTCTGACTCACTTCATCGGCCAAGTTGTCACACAGGCCGGTTTTGTCCGCACCGACATCGACACGGTCTCATTCGGATTTCTCATGGACGCAGTGGAGAGCGTGCGTGCTGATAAGCAGCTGTTTGAAGATGTGTTTCGCTTCAATCCGCATTGCGCAGAGGTAATGCGCAGAGTCGGTCTTGCCGAGGAAGAGGTACGAAAGTTACTGACAGCTACAGGTAGTCGTTAATGCTTTCAACATTCGCACAAATACTTGCACGAATGTAGCGCTCGCCGTGTGAGCCGAAGGCGCTCCCGGGCGTGACAAGTACCTGTTTCTCTTTGAGAAGTTGCATGCAGAAAGTTTCGGAGTCCTTGGCTGTGTCGGGAATTTTCGCCCACAGATACAGACTGCCGCGGGGGATTTCAAAGGTGAGGCCGAGGTCCTTTAGTTTTGCCCCAATAATGTCGCGCCGCGATTTGTACGACTCAAGCATTTTTTGGTGCCACTCCATATCCATATTGGTAAGCGCGTACGCGCCCAGGCGCTGCAACGGAAGTGACATCCCCGAATCCATTTGAGACTTTACTTTCTGGAGCGCGGCAATGATGTCGCGATTTCCGACAGCCCAGCCCATGCGATATCCGGCAAATGAGAACGTCTTTGAGAACGAGCCGATTTCGATGGCATATTCCTTCGAGCCAGGAACCTGCAAAATGCTTGGCGCAACGAAACCATCAAACGTGATTTCTGAATACGCGTTGTCGTAGATGAGTGCGATGTTGTGCTTGGGCGCAAGCGTTGCAAGTTCTTGAATCTCTTCAAGATTCGCGACAGCTCCCGTCGGATTTGAAGGGAAGTTTAGAAGCAAGTATTTCGTGCGCGCGGAAATCTTTGACTCGATGTCAGCAACCGAAGGCTTAAATCCTCTTTCGGGTGCGAGGTCGTAGTACATTGGGCTCACGCCAAACAAAAGAGATGGCTCGCTAAACGGCGGGTACCCGGGGTTCGGGACGAGTATTTCATCGCCCTCATCTGCGAGTGCCAGTGGCAGATGTGCGATACCGTCTTTCCCGCCAAGGAGCGGCAATACCTCATCCGGAGAGAGGTCGACGTTGAAGCGCTTCTTGTACCAGGCACACACAGCGTTGTTGAATGCGGGAATGCCTTTGTACCCGGGGTAGAGGTGTGCATCGGCGTCATCTAAAAATTCATTCAGTTTTGCGAGGTACTTCTCACTCGGCCGAATATCAGGGCTCCCCGGTCCCAGGTTCAAAACCTTCCGTCCACTTGTCTTTTCAACTTCCAGCGCGGCGTTAGCAAGACGCGAATGCACGTACTCGGGGAATTTGTTAAGTCGCTGCGCTATCTGCATACCTATACTCTCTTCTGAATCTTAACCGAGTCTTTGTGTACTGCTTCAAATACTTCTCGCACGAGGAGAGGGGAGAGCCCTTTCTTTTTTCCCTTCGAGACACGCGCGGCAATCAGCTGCTTCTTTCGTTTCTCGTCAATTACCGCTCCGCCACCCCTTTTTTTCAGCGCCCCTATTTTTCGCGACAGTGTCGCGCGTTTTGCAAGCGCCGACACAATCACCGAGTCCACCGCATCGATTGCAGCGCGGAGCCGTCTCAAATCTGGCCTATCCATGTCCAGAATGTAGCCTATTGGAGGGGTTTTGTCCCGTCTGTGGTGCCTGTGGTATCGTTAACGTATGTCGAATTCGTTTGAGCTGGGAAGTAATCTGCAAAAGATGAAGGTGGTATCCGAGTCCGTCGGTGACGGGGGACGGAGTATTCGTTTCTCTTTACCCCACCCCCACAAAATTGATCAAGAGGGAGCGTATTTTGAAATGAAAGACTTTGGAAAATTTGTCTATTTTTCGAGCATGCATGCAGACAATGATTTACGCGGTAAAGGGGTCGCGAGGGCATTCATCGATAAGGCACAAGCCTACTTGGATGAGCACAATAAATTTGGTTTTGTCAGCAACCAAATATCTCGCATGAACGGCGCGAGGTATATGTATCGTGCACCAGAGTGGTTTCCATTGTCAGAACATAACTGGATGATTCGAATACCGAAGGCGCTGCGCAATCCTGAGAATCCGCTTGCCGTTCCGCTGCTCGACACCGAGTTAAATGAGATGGTGAGGATTTGTATGAAAAACTAGTGACGAGCGTGCCATTTGACGTTAAAGAGGCAAGACAGTAGAGTGAGCCTAGACAAAACTATTCAGGTCCCCGAAAGGGGATTGGGCCTGGATTTCCCATCAAGGGAACAGTGGCTAGTGCAAGAGTGCTAACTCGGAATCCTCCGTAATCGGGATAGCCAGTGATTGCTGGTGAAAGTCCGCCTCTGGCGGAGAAGTAAGGTGGCACCGTGTCGGAAAGACGCCCTTACATCGCGACAAACTGTCGCGGCGTGAGGGCGTTTTTTATTTGTATTGTATGCAACTACCAAAAATTAAAATAGGTCAGAAACCGACATACGTGAAGGTCGCCGAAGATGTCGACTTCTTTGCACTGTTTCAAAAAATCGAGCCGCAGTTCGAGACCTGTTTTGTATTCGAGTCACTGGGCGAAGAGGGAAAGTTTGCACGCTATTCAATCATCGGGTTTGACCCAGCACATATTGTATCTGCGCGTGGGAAAACGCTTACGTATGACGGCAAAAAATACGTCGTCGAGAATCCATACTACGCACTCCGTGACATTCTGCCGCCCGAGACAATCGCCCGCAATTATTCGGGAGGCCTCATAGGATATCTGAGCTACGAAGCGGTGAATTACATGGAATCTGTGGATGTGAAGGTGCACAAAGATTTCGACCAGTTTCTTTTCGGCGTGTATTTGGACGGATTGGTTTTCGACAAACTCACCAACGAACTTTTCTATTTCTTCTTCGATGTGGACCGAAGCGCGATGCTAAAAACCATACTCAAAGAGCCTGTTCGAAGCGGAGACTTAACGGTGAAGTTTCTTCGCGATGGTATGAGCAAGGAGGAGCACGAAGTGGTAGTAGAGCGAGTAAAAGAACACATTCGCGCGGGGAACACGTTTCAATGCGAGGTTGGCTTCAAGAGCGAATACGAAGTGAAAGGGGACACACTGCGCATTTACGAGCGATTGCGCGAGATAAATCCGTCACCGTTTATGTACTACCTGAAATTCGGTGCGAAGCGAATCATCGGCGCGAGTCCTGAATTATTGTTCTCGCTACGCGATGGCGAAATGACAACGCGCCCGTTAGCGGGGACTATTCGCCGAGGAAAAGACGAACAAGAAGACCAAAAACTTGCACGCGAACTCCTGAGCGACCCGAAAGAGCGGGCAGAACACACCATGCTCGTTGATATGCATAGGAACGACATAGGGCGCGTTGCGCGTTTCGGCACTGTGCGCGTGAAAGACCTCATGACCGTGAAGCGATTCAGTCACGTACAGCACATGTCGAGCGAAGTCACGGGGATTATTCGCCCGGGCAAAGACATGTTTGACGGCCTCGCTAGCCAGTTTCCGATGGGCACCATCTGCGGCACGCCGAAAGTGGAGACGATGAAAATAATTGATGCGAATGAGCCCGAAGCGCGCGGTCCATACGGTGGTGGGGTAGGGCAGTTTGGGTTTAATGGCGACTGTACATTTGCCCTCACGCTCCGCTCCATGTTTGTAAGCGGCGAGAAAGCGTACACGCAAACGTGCGGTGGAATTGTCTACGATTCAGAGCCGGAGAAAGAATATGAGGAAATTAGAAATAAGTCGGCGGCGATGAAAAAGACACTCTCCGTTTTTGAGAAAAAAGACGTATGAAAATTCTGATTCTCGACAACTACGATTCGTTCACCTACAACCTCTATCAATACGTAGGGGAGATACTTACGAACGCCGGAAAGAAGTTTTCGGTTGATGTGGTGCGTAACGACGAACTCACGCTCGCCGCTATTCAGAAAAGAAAATACAATCGCATCATCATTTCGCCGGGGCCGGGAAATCCGAGCCACAAGAAATATTTTGGCATGTGCGCCGATGTGATAACAAAACTGGGTAAAAAGACGCCCGTACTTGGTGTGTGTCTTGGCATGCAAGGCATCGCGCACTATTTTGGCGGCACGGTGGAGCGCGCGAAAGCGCCGATGCATGGCAAAACGAGCGTTATAGAGCATGATGGTTCAGGCGTATTTACGGGGCTGCCACAGGGTATTGAAGTCATGCGGTATCATTCGCTCGTTGTCGAAATAAAATCACTGCCCAAAACGCTTGTCGTGACAGCGAGTGCAAAAGATACGGGAGAAATCATGGGCCTGCGCCACACTAAATATCCTATTGAGGGAATCCAATTTCATCCGGAATCGTTTGCCACTGAAGGGGGAAAACAGATTATTAAGAACTTTTTGAAAGTATGACACCCGCCGAAATAGTACGAAAGCTCGTGGAAAGAAAAGATTTGTCTTCACGTGAGGCGAGTGATTTTCTTGGCGGCGTCATGGACGGCTCTGTTTCGCCCACAATGACGGCGGCGATTTTGACGGCGCTACGAATGAAGGGGGAGAGTACTAATGAAGTTGTTGGATTTGTAAGCGCAATGCGCGCGCATATGGTGAAAGTCAGTGCCCCGGGAGCGATGGACGTGGTGGGTACCGGAGGTGATGGCAGCAATACATTCAATGTTTCAACAACCGCGGCGTTTGTTGTCGCGGGGGCAGGCGTCTTCGTCGCAAAACACGGCAATCGCGCAGCAAGTAGCAAGTGTGGCAGCGCGGATGTGCTCGAAGCACTCGGCGTGAACATTCAACTTTCAAAAGAGCAGGCGGAGACGGTATTCAAGAAGGTTGGATTCGTATTTATGCTCGCACCGCTTTTCCATCCGTCGACGAAGAATGTCGCTGCGGTGCGCAAAGAGTTAAAAATCCGAACCATTTTCAATGTGCTCGGCCCTTTGGCGAACCCAGCGGGAACGACGGTGCAGCTAACCGGCGTACCGGATGAGGCTTCGGCGAAAAGGCTTGCGTCCGTCGCGGCTAAACTAGGCTACAAACGAAATCTTCTCGTGACGTGTGCCGGAATGGATGAGGTAGGACTGAATACACCAACCGTTGCATATGAAGTGAAGGGTACGAAGGTGCGACGATTCTCCATCAATCCACGGCAGCTCGGTTTCAAAAAAGTCCCGCCAAAGACACTTTTGGGTGGCGACGCAAAAGAGAACGCAGCAATACTAGAGGCGATTTTAAAGGGGGAAAAAGGTCCGCGACGGGACATGGTGGTCTTAAACAGCGCGTGCGCGCTCTACACCGCAGGGAAGGCACGAACCATTCGAGAGGCGATACCGCTCGCTATCCACAGTATCGATAGTGGCGCCGCGTACGGTATACTTTCCAGCTTGCGGCGAGAAACACAAAAGCTTGCCCAGAACGCATGAGCTCCATTTCACTCACACCACAAGCCTCTCCCGTAGAGGCAACCGTCGATATTCCAGGCTCCAAGAGTTACACCAATCGTGCACTATTAATAGCCTCGCTTACGCCGGGAGTCGTTGAAATTGTTCGCCCCCTCATTAGTGATGACACCGAAGCAATGTTGTCGTGTTTGGGCGCGCTCGGTATCCAGAGCTCGCGAACCTATAGCGGCATTCGTATTAGCAACGATATCAGTGCAACAAAAGCAGGCGCGATTGATCTCGATGCACGTATCTCTGGCACGACAATCCGGTTTATCCTCGCGTTGTCGTGCGTGCTTCCCGGCACAAAAACAGTGCATGGAGAGGCGCCGTTGAACAAGCGCCCTATAAAAGATTTGGTAGACGCATTAAGGCAGCTGGGGG
Organism: uncultured Candidatus Saccharibacteria bacterium; assembly: GCA_964362305.1. Taxonomy (GTDB): domain Bacteria; phylum Patescibacteriota; class Minisyncoccia; order Phycocordibacterales; family UBA2100; genus UBA10103. The sequence goes on from CAYIDY010000005.1 coordinate 33,092, forward strand.
CAGAAATCGAATATACGGGTCAAGAAGGGTTTCCGCCGCTTCGCGTCTCCTCTTCCAAACTCCGCCCGGGCACCGTGCGAATGTCGGGCTCAATAAGCAGTCAATATCTTTCTGCATTACTCATGGTCGCGCCTCTCATCGGAGAGGTAATTATCGAAGTCGAAGGCGAGCAAATTTCAAAGCCGTATATTGATATGACCATTGAGACGATGCGTGAGTGCGGCGTATCTGTTGTGAACGATAGCTACAAGCGTTATGTGATTCCAGCGGGGCACCAGTACTCTGTTCGAGAGTTTTTCATTGAGGGGGACGTATCAAGTGCCGGGTATTTTGCGGCGATTGCAGCCATAACGAAATCAACAATAACGCTCGCACATATGAATCCCAAGTCTCTTCAGGCGGATATGGGGTTTTTGAAGATTCTCGAACAAATGGGCAACGAGATTGTCTACGAAGAAAGAGCAATTACCGTTGTGGGAAAAGGAGTGAAAGCGATGGAGGTTGATATGGAGCACTGCCCTGACCAAGCGCAGACGCTCGCGGTACTTGCCGCGTTTGCGCCGGGAAAGACAGTAATCAGCGGTGTACGCTCGCTGCGCGTTAAAGAAACAGAGCGCGTAAAGGCACTCGAGCAAGAGCTTGCGAAGATGGGTATCAAAACCGAATCGACGAATGACGTGCTCACAATCTACGGTGGAAGCCCCCAGGCGGCAACGATAGACACCTATGGCGACCATCGCATGGCCATGTCATTTGCCGTTGCCGGAGCTGTGCTTCCCGGTATGCGTATCAACAACCCCGAAGTTGTGGGCAAGACATTTCCTGATTTTTGGGACAAACTACAGAGTATTGGCATAGCAATACATTCATGAACATCATACTTATCGGAATGCGCGGAAGTGGAAAATCGACGATTGGAAGTATGCTCGCGCAGCGTTTGGGTAAAGATTTCCGCGAACTCGATGCGGAAGTGGAAGAGCTTGAAGGAATGACCATCAGAGAAATGGTCGAGAAGCACGGATGGGATTATTTTCGAGACAGGGAGACCGAAATCGCGCGCGATGCAGGGAAGAGCGATAACGCCGTCGTTTCCACAGGTGGAGGCGTCATCATTCGAATGGAAAATATAGAGGCGCTCAAGCAGAATGGGATTTGCATATATCTACGAACACCGCTGCATGTCCTCCTTCAGCGTATCGGCGGTGAAGCATCAAAGCTTCCACGACTTACCAATGAGACGAGTATCGCGGAAGAGATGAGCAAGGTGATGGAAGGTCGTGCGCCGCGCTATGAGGCCGCTGCGGAAGAAATTGTGGACACGGAATTTCAGTCGGTTGAACAAGTTGTCGAAGAAGTGTTGCACAGACTTCAAAAGAGGCATATAGAGTAGACATGGCGGGGAACTCTTTTGGGCAACTGTTTCGCATCACTACCTTCGGTGAGTCGCATGGCGGTGCGGTGGGGGTGGTGGTTGATGGCTGCCCACCCGGGATTGAAATTACCGAAGAAGAAATACAAGTACAGCTCGACCGCCGAAGACCCGGGCAGAGTCACATCACAACGCCGCGAAAAGAGGCGGACACCATAAAGATTCTTTCTGGGTATTTTGAAGGAAAGACAACCGGCACGCCGATGCTTCTTATCGCATACAACGCCGACACGCGCTCAGAGGATTATCACGATTTGATGCAGGCGTATCGTCCGTCGCATGCCGATTACACGTATGAAGCAAAATACGGTTTTCGTGATTGGAGAGGAAGTGGCCGCGCATCGGCGCGCGAGACTCTGGCGCGAGTTGCGGCTGCAGCAATAGCACAAAAGTATTTAAAGGAAAAAGCAGGCATCGAATTCTTGAGCTACGTTGAGCAGGTAGGGGACATTAAAGCGAACGTGGATTTTGAAACTGTGCAGATGAAAGATATCGAGTCCAACATCATTCGCTGCCCGGACCAAAAGACAGCAGAGAAAATGATTGCGCTTGTCGAGAAAGTAAAAGCAGAAGGCGATTCCATCGGCGGCGTCATTTGTGGCGTGATTCGCAATGTTCCCGCAGGGCTTGGAGAGCCGGTATTTGATAAATTAAGTGCGGACTTAGGCAAAGCAATGCTCTCAATTAATGCTGTCAAAGGCTTTGAAATCGGTTCAGGATTTGAAGGTACGAAGCTGCGTGGCAGTCAGCACAATGATCCCATGTACACCGATGCCTCGGGTAAAGTGCGCACGAAAACGAACAACGCAGGTGGCACCGTCGGGGGTATTTCAAATGGCGAAACCATCCACTTCCGCGTCGCATTCAAACCGGTCTCGACAATCGGCAAAGAGCAAGACACGGTCACGCGCGACAAAAAGGCGACCAAGCTCGCCGCCGCCGGCCGTCACGACCCCTGCGTTCTCCCGCGTGCAATCCCGATAGTGGATGCGATGTCAGCGCTTGTAATAATGGACCACTATTTGCGCAACAGGGCGCAAAATCTGTAAAGATTTGGCCCCACCCTCCAGCATCACGCTCAGAGAATGGGGCCGGGAACTCAGATGAGCCCGAGCCACTTGGCTAGGGCAACAGTTCCAATCGCCAAAACGAAGGCGATGTCGGAGCGGTCCTGCGCAACGATACGCAGGCCATCATAGAGTCCCCTGATGAGGGTTCTCATAGTAGGGATGCTATCAAGAAAACTTTTTAGAGCAATTTTTGTAAAGTTTTCGAAAGCGAAGCGATTCCACTTTTGTGCTTTCGTATTTCAGCAACAAACACACTTCCTGCAATAACGATATCAGCGAATTTGGAAAGTTTGCGAACATCGGCTCGGGATTTGACGCCGAAGCCGACGGCGACTGGGAGGTCACTGGTGTTGCGAAGGAGATTTACGAAACGGGGAAGGACGGAAGAAAACATGCTGGTCGCGCCGGTGATACCTTGACGCGATGTGCAGTACCAGAAACCGCTGCCGCTCTTTGCGAGAGTCGCGAGGCGTTCCTGCGGGACACCAGGGGAAACAACGGGAATGAGCGCGATGCCGGCGGATTGGCAGCTTGCGATTAGCTCCCAGCCTTCTTTTGTATCGAATGGGCAATCGGGGACGATAATGCCGGAAGCGCCATTTTTCGCGATTGTGGCGATGAATTTTGAAATGCCGTAGCGGTAGACAGGGTTAATGTAACTCATGACAACCACAGGTTTCCCAAGAGCTGCCACTTTTTTTATAACACCGAGCGCTTTCTCCACCGTCGCGCCTTTCTTGAGCGCATCTTCAGAGGCGACTGCGATAGTCGGGCCGTCGGCCATAGGGTCGGAGAAGGGGATTTGTACTTCGATAATATCGGCGCCACCTTTCACCAGCGCCTTTGCCACATTCACAGAATCTGCAATGGTCGGATATCCCGCAATCATGTGCGCCATAAATAGGGCTTTTTTGCCGCGTGGTTGGCCCAACAGTTCTGAGAGTTTAGTAGCGGCCATATTCATCTTTAAGAAACTCGCGGAAACTTTTGTCTTTAAATGCGCGAGCAAAATTAAAAAGGTCTTTGTCACCGCGTCCAGAGAGGGTAGCGACAATGATTGAGTGTTTCGGCATTTTCGGTGCAATCTTCATGACTTCCGCGAGCGCGTGTGCGCTTTCGAGCGCGGAAATTACGCCTTCGTGTTTTGCAAAGAAATCAACGGCCGCAACAGCCTCCTTGTCGAGTGCGTACGTAAGCTCCAGCCTGCCGTTTGTGTAGAGCGTAGCAAGTTCCGGCCCGATGCCCGGGTAGTCGAGCCCTGCCGAAATGGAATGCGTCGGCGCGATTTGTCCGTCTTCCGTCTGCAAGAAGAGTGATTTGTATCCTTGGAAGATTCCTTTTTCTCCTGCGAGTTTGCGCGAAGAATGTTGCCCAACCTTTTTTCCGATTCCCCCTGCTTCAACGCCGATAAGTTTCGCAGGTGTTTCAATGAATTCATAAAAACTACCGATTGCATTTGAGCCGCCGCCAACGCACGCAACTACCGCGTCGGGGAGGCGTCCTTCGCGTTTCTCCAACTCCTCACGTATTTCGCGTCCAATCACCGATTGGAAGTAGCGATTCATTTCAGGGTAGGGAGCAGGGCCGAGAACCGAACCGATACAGTAATGTGCGTTGTCCAAATTCTCCATCCAGAATTTGAGCGCCTCGTTCACCGCGTCTTTCAGTGTTTTCGAGCCGTGTTCAACGGGCACAACTTTTGCCCCAAGGCGTTCCATTAGAAAGACATTCGGCCTCTGACGGCGAATGTCTTCGCTTCCCATAAACACGATGCATTCGAGTCCGAGTTTTGCAGCGACCGTTGCCGTTGCGACGCCGTGTTGTCCCGCACCGGTTTCTGCAATCAGCATTCGCTTTCCGAGACGCTTCGCAAGAAGTCCCTGCCCGAGGCAGTGCGTGATTTTGTGCGCGCCCGTATGGTTTGCCCCCTCGTTTTTCAGGTAAATTTTTGCACCACCAAGTTTTCTGGTGGCGCGTTCGGCGAAGATAAGCGGTGTTGGTCGTCCGGAAAAGTTTTTCAGGAGTTCTTGAAATTCCTTTTGGAACACTTCGTCCTCTTTAGCGCGGGTAAACTCTACAATTAATTTCTGCAGTGTCTCCCACATCATTTCCGGAACATAGGCTCCACCAAAGGTTTCGTTACTCATGAAGTGCGCGCTTTAAGTCAGCTATCTGCGAAATCGGGTTCTCCGAACGCAAGATAGAGGTACCGACGAGGATACCACGCGCGCCTGCGGCGCGCACCCGCCGCACGTCTTCGGCCGTTTCAATGCCTGACTCGCTCACGACGGGAATATCGCGCGGGATTTTGGTGATGAGGTGCTCGGTTGTCGCCAAGTCGATTTTCAGCGTTCGCAAATCACGGTTGTTGATACCGATTACTTGTGCGCGTGCCGCAAGCGCTTTTTCGACATCTGCTTCGTCATGCACTTCTACCAAGGCGTCGAGGCCGAGCGATAAGCCCAGCTGAATAAACGACGCGAGAGTTTCGCGAGGGAGGATGGCAGCGATAAGTAAAAAGCAATCGGCTCCGGCAATCGCAGCTTCATATATTTGGTACGGGTCGATGATGAATTCTTTGCGCAAGACAGTTTGTGGCACAAGGCCTCGCACGCTTTTGAGAAGACCCAAACTTCCGCCAAAGTATTTTTCGTCAGTCAAAACAGAAATGACATCGGCCTCGCTTTTTGCATACAGTTCAGCAACATCAAAAGGGGATTGGGGAATCAGTTCTCCGGCAGAAGGGGACTTTGGCTTTATTTCTGCAATGAGGACGGGACCCTTTTCAAACAGCTCTCGAAACGGTCGGCGAGTTTGTACAAGCGAACGTGCCTCTTCCTCAATCGCAACGACCGACTTCGCCTGCTTCGCCGCCTCGATTTCAAGCCGCTTTGTTGCTACTATCTCGTCCAAGATGTTCATTCGATATTGATACAGTAACAATTGCCAGGAGTCCACAATCTAAAATACATACTCGTGTCGTCAGCGCGTTGCCAAGGGTTGCTTATCTGATAACCTAGAAACCATGTCAGACCTGGAAAAACAGTTCAACTTAGCAGAGAGGAATCCAGATCAAGGGGGCGGCATTCTCTACTGTATGCGCTACAGTGGCGAACATATTGATGAACATCACGCACAAATAGTGGAGGCTCTAAAGCGAATGGGAATTACATTTACTGATGAAGGTGACAACATTGGCGCGCGCGCTGATACGGAATTAAGTCCAGAGGCGGAAAGACAGGTCACTCTTCTTCTCGAGGAGTTGTCGGTAATCAACGAGGCAAGAGAATACAAGGAAGCTGGACTCGACGATGTTAAAAATATCCGCGAGTTGAGTGATTATCTCATTTCGACATTCTACTCGTTACTTAAATCGAAGAATATATCTGACGCATACAATTTTGTGACAGTATTTATACCAAGAATTATTAGCGATATCTCGCTAGCGGATCGGCAAAATAAAGTTCTTACGAATCAAGATCGTGCTGCACTTGATAAACTATCTGAATTTATGAAGTCTAAGGAGAAGCAATTGAACTCGCACAGAATTACGATCTTGTCTTGAGGGAGTAACTTGAGGTAAGCGTGGACGTTCTATGACAAGAGTAAAAATCTGCGGCATAAAAACACTCAACGACGCGAAGGCAGTTGTTGATGCAGGAGCGGATGCACTCGGATTTCTCGTTGATATTAAGGGCGCAAAAAATTCCGTGGGCTCGGCAACCGCTGCGGCAATCATTGCGCAGTTGCCGCCGTTTGTATCGAGTGTGGCGGTGACGACGGAAACCGATGCAAAAGCGATTTTGCGCATCGTACGGAATGCGCGGGCAAATACTATTCAGTTGCAAGGCAAGGTGACACCCGACACAGTGCGAGCGGTGAAAGTATTTTTTGTAAAAGTGTATGTGGCGATTCACGTGACCGACGAAAACGCGATTGAAGATGCAAAGAAATTTGAAGACGCGGCGGATGCCATCATTCTCGACAGCACCGACAAAACGGGCGCTCTTGGCGGCACAGGGAAGACGCATGATTGGAGTATCAGCAAAAAGATTGTTGAATCAGTTTCGATTCCTGTGATTTTGGCGGGAGGTCTCACTCCCGACAATGTTGCCGAAGCTATTCAAAAAGTCCGCCCGTATGCAGTTGATGTGCAGAGCGGCGTTTCGAATCCTGATGGCTCGAAAGATATTGAGAAGGTGAGAGCCTTCATCCAAAGCGCAAGAGCGGCATAAAATCTTTGTGAGGCCCCTCGAAAATGAAATAGCTTTGTGTGATATCTTTCAGGAATGGCCGTAGAAAAAGCATCGTTCTACCCACAAGAAGCAGAGCCGCCTTATTCGGACATACAATCCAGAAGAACGGTATATAGCCAGATGGAGATACCAGCCTCTAAGTCTAGGGGGTCAAAAAGTTTGCCGGAAGATATAGATGATGTGTTTGACCCAAACGCCGCATACACGCCACACACTTACGAATGGATACGGCAGAGAGAGAAAATGCGAGAGAAGACTGCGGAAGCAAAAAAGGAAGCAGAAGATAAAGCGGGACACACGGTGTCGGTGCCAGCAGAATTATTTGTGGTCGATGTGCTAGAAGGCAAATCACCATTCGAAATACTCGGTGCGCCGGAAGGGGATATGCTGGAGGCACATAAGGGATACAGGCGCCTCATGCGCACGCTTCATCCTGATGTTGTGAATGCGCAAATTAAAGAGATAGTAGATGCTGCTTTGGGCGGCTCTGAGAACGCGTGGAAACAATTGTCGCTGTGGGCAAATCGCGAGCAAATCGCTGACGAGGGAAAGCAAGCTAAGGCACCTAAAATCTTGGAAGAGAAAGAGCTGCTCGCGCTCTCCCCAGAGGACCAGGCGCTCTACGCTCAAAAACATCAAGACTGGGAAGAGAAATTGGCTGCAGAAACACCCAATGCCGAGCCGCGTATTTTTGCAATTCGCGACGAACTATTAAAGCGAGCGGCGGAAAAAGCAATACTTATCAATCACGCATGGGAGCAGATTAAAAAAGGGCTTTCATACGAAAGCATAGTAGGTGTTTCTTCGTTGTGGGACACATACGAAACTACTTACGGCGACTATCTATCTCCGCATCAGAAAATTAGTCTTGAAGGTGATGCAGAATTGACGCGCGAACTTGATTTCACCGTCACGGATACGGGCGAGTTAGTGCTCCAAAATGCTCAAGCTGCGCACCTGCATTTTGCGATGGGAGTTGATAAAGAGTACGGAATATATCAGGGGTATAGGGAAGATATTCCGATAAAATCACTCTTCGCTTTCCTTGAATTGCAAGACGGGAGAAGAGTAAAGCCGGAATTGCTCTCGGATATTGCTGAAGAATATGCACTTAGTGTATTTGATGTGGGGCGCTTGCAGGATTTACTTTCTGAGCGCGCTGAGCCATCTCGCATTGCCAAAGAATTGGGAATAGTGCCTCTCGTAACGCTGCCAGAAAGTGGGGGAAGGTATATGTCTCCAGAAGAGCTAGTACAGGAGATTTTAGACCAAGAAAGCGTCTCAGATGAAAGCTTCATTCGTTTCTTTGCAGCGGGGTACACGAAAGAAGCAATTGATTTGGTCCGGGAATTTATTGTCCGCGAGAGACCATTCCAGGCAGTAAAGTGTAACCAATTTCTCAATGTACTCAGTTACCAGGCTGCGAAGCGCGGTGATGGGACATTTCTTGACAGACGTTCATGGTATTTGAATCAACGTGATGCAGGCGACGAGCTTCGTGAAATAAATGACCATATACATCGTGCATTTAGAAAGACACAATCACGACCCGCTCAATTTGAGCGTAATATTTATGACGTCCTCAATGGCCCCTCATACACTTTCTCAGACGATACGGACGCTCCTAAATTTCGTGCCGGCGTAGAATTTGGGCGCGACGGATTGCGTATCATAATTCCAGACCAAGATTTTCGAGACCTTATTCTATCCAAAACAAAGGAAGTGTTCTTTAATGTGAAAGACCTTGGCGTCATGAGAGAAATAGCCTACGGACGCAGTCTTCCCGCGAAGGGGGACGGAAAATTTCTTGCGAGAGAGCAATGAGGAGTCGAGAACTGGTCGTGAAAAGCACTTGACCACATTCTGAACTCGCGGTATTTTTCTTTCATGCAAATCAGCTCGCACATTATTGCGATTATTATCGAGCCCTCGCTCGGGGTCTGATTTGTGTTTCTAAACTAAGAAATACACACCAGCCCCCGAATCGGGGGCTGGTTCTTTATTAAATTACAAAAAAACATTATGAAATCAGTACACAGTAACAATGCGCCACAGGCAGTCGGCCCATACTCACAAGCGATTGAAAAGGGAGGAATGGTATTTTGTTCCGGCCAAATAGGATTGGATCCAGAAAAAGGGACGCTCGTCTCGGGGGGAGTCACGGCGGAAACTGAGCGTGTCATTAAAAATCTTGAAGCAGTACTTGCGGCAGCGCAGTGCACGCTGCGTGATGTAGTTTCGACCAATATCTATCTCGTTCGCATGGAAGACTTTGCCGCCGTGAACGAAGTCTATTCACGATTTTTCACGGAGCCGTGGCCCGCACGAGTAACCGTCGGTGTCGCAGCTCTGCCGAAAGGCGCGACGGTAGAAATATCATGCATCGCATCACGAACCGTATGACCAAACAATTCAATCCGCATACCGTCGAGGAGGCGCGCGTGCATCTAAAAGGAGTCGTCAAAGAAACTCCGCTCATATTCAACGAAGCTCTTTCCGAGATGTACGGCGCAAAAATATATTTAAAGCGCGAAGACCTACAAGTCGTACGTTCGTATAAACTCCGTGGCGCATACAATCGAATGCGCGTACTCACGGCAGCAGAGAAAAAGCGCGGCGTCGTGTGTGCCTCTGCGGGGAATCATGCACAAGGCGTCGCATTCAGCTGTAAGAAGCTCAATGTGTCGGGCGTTATTTTCATGCCGAAAAACACACCGCGCCAAAAAGTAGAGCGCGTCGCCTCTCTCGGAAACTCATTCGTGACCATTGAGCTCTTTGGCGATTCGTTTGATGAGGCCTACGCAGAGGCGCGCCGCGTCGGAGCTCGAACAGGGCGTGTGTTTGTGCATCCATTCAACGACCCGCTGGTAATTGCAGGCCAAGGAACTGTCGGGATGGAAATCTTGGAACAGCTTCCCGCTCCGGCAGACTATGTTCTCGCTCCGGTTGGCGGCGGCGGGCTCATCTCCGGCCTCGGTAGTTATATGAAGTTTAGAAGCCCGAAGACAAAAATTATCGGAGTCGAGGCAGAGGGTGCACCGGGCATGACGCAGTCGCTGCGTGCAGGGAAGGTGGTGACGCTCGAAAAAATCGATTCATTTGCCGATGGCACCGCGGTAAGAACAGTCGGCGACCTCACGTTCGCGATATGCAAGAAAGTTGCGGATCGAATGGTGGTGGTGCCCGAAGGAAAACTATGCGCGACCATGATTACACTGTATCAACGAGACGGCATCGTGACCGAACCATCCGGGGCGCTAACCATTGCCGCATTAGACGACATCGCAAAGCAGATAAAAGGGAAGACGGTAGTGTGCATCGTTTCCGGCGGCAACAACGACATCAGTCGCTATCCGGAAGTCATCGAGCGCAGTTTGGTGTACCAAGGGCTTAAGCATTACTTTCTGATTAATTTCTCACAGCGCCCCGGCGCCCTCCGTCGCTACTTGAATGACGCCCTCGGCCCAACCGACGACATTACTCTGTTTGAGTACACAAAGAAAAATAACCGGGAAAATGGGCCGGCATTGGTCGGAATTGAGCTTGCCAAGAAGGAGAACTGCAAGCCCCTTCTGAAGCGTATGGACGCCCTGGGCCTATCGTACGAGCTTTTACAGACGGATTCACCCCTCTTCCGGTTCCTGGTGTAGGCACCTTTAGGGGGGTCGGGGAAGGGAGAGGACGGCTTGGGTTATCCCCCCAAAATCCACATAAATCCCCTCTGAAAGTATCCTTGACTCGCTATAGGGGCAGTGATACTGTGTCCCGACCTGTCGCTCTCACATGAAGCTTTTCGGCTTCGGAGACGAAATCCCGAAGGGGCTTTTCGGTGCGATAGGTTGTCCTTTGATAATTGAATAGCATTGTACGCAAAACCAATAGATGGAATTAACTTTCCATCTGGTAAAAAACACACAACACACAAGCAAGAACACAAAAAGTAAGAAACCCTTGAACATTTGCTAGGAGCGAATGTCAGGGAAAAGTAAACAGTAAAGAACAAAGGAATATCCATTCTTTTGTTCTGTCCATCCTAAATAAGTGAAGAGCTCAAATAAGCTAAATATAAATTTCATTTATACTTAGAGTTTGATCCTAGCTCAGGGTGAAT
>CAYIDY010000006.1:0-43581 GCA_964362305.1 uncultured Candidatus Saccharibacteria bacterium
TTTAACGAGATAGTTTGTCGGTTCCAACGCTTGGATATCGGCGGTTTCTTCCTCACTCGACAATTCGAGATTCGTCAAAAAAATGACTTTCACATGAGCTCCCCATCCGCCGAGCGCGCGCAGCTTTTTCAACATTTGAAAACCAGTCATGTTCGGCATTTTGATGTCGAGCAGAATGACATCCGGCTTGCTTGCAACTGCAGAAGAAAATCCGCTCTCGCCATCCGCGGCAGTCAAAACGGTAAATCCTTCTTGTATCAATTTTGCCGACGCCGCTTCGCGGAGGCCAGCGTCGTCTTCAATAATAAGAACCGAACGCTTTGCAACATCAGTCATACACAACTAGTAAGGCCTCCCTTCTTCTAATTTTTTGTCGTATTGCCCGAGCGATGCGAGTGAGTTCATCTTCGCGCGGAAAATAAGGGCGGCGCGAGCTTTGTCGACGTTGGCCCTCAAGTCTTGCGCCCAGATTTTGAGGACTGGGTTCTGAATCGAACGCGCATAAGAGAATGAAAGCGGCCACGAGAGTTTGCCCATTTTGTTCATCTCATCCAAGTTTTCGGTTGCTTGCTCGTCACCCTGACCACCGGAGAGGAACACTACGCCTGCAAGATTCGACGGTACCGTTTCTTTGAGAAGCTTCACGGTCGCCGCAGCAACCTCTTTTGGAGTTGATTGCTGAGCGGCTTTCTTGCCCGCAATGACCATGCTTACTTTCATGATAGTACCCTCGAGCGCGACACCTTGTTCGCCGAGCTCTCGATAGAGCGCCTGCATCATTTTCTTCGTCTCCTCGTAACAGCGCTCGATTGAATGGTCACCTTCGATAATTATTTCCGGTTCAACCATTGGGACAATGTCTGCTTCCTGGCACAGGGCTGCATAGCGTGCGAGCGCATGCGCGTTTCCGGTGAGGCACGCCCCTGATGGAATGCCATTTCCGATATTGATGACCGCTCGCCATTTAGCAAATTTCGCGCCGAGCGCGCTGAATTCTGCGAGTCGCTCGCGCAGCTTGTCCAAACCTTCTGTCACCTCTTCTCCTGCGTGAAGTGCGAGAGCTTTGGAGCCCTTGTCTACTTTTATTCCCGGCAAAATTCCCTTTTGTTCCAAAAGTTTTGGGAACGGCGTGCCATCACTCGCCGACTGATTGATAGTTTCTTCATGCAAAATAATGCCGCTGACATATTGCTCGAGCCCAGGGGCACCGAGAAGCATTTCTCGATACTGTCTGCGGTTTTCTTCGGTGCACTCAACATTCACGCTGTCGAAACGCTTCTTGCACGTTGCATCGCTTTCATCTGCTGCTAAAACGCCCTTTCCCGGGGCAACCATTGCTTTCGCCGTCGCCGATAGAATTGATAGATTCATACGCACACTCTAGGGTAAAGCCGGAGAGGCCGCAACCACCCTCTGTACATAGAAGTGAACTATTTCCCCTCTTCAGATATCGCCAGTTCTGAAAGATGTGCATTGCGGGCGCGTTCGAATACCTCGATGTTGTCCTCATGCTTGGTAATCATAGAAGACGCTTTCTTGGCCCCAAGCATACGAGGCATAATGACGTAGGAAGCGCCCGCGAGATACAGGCTCTTGGCCTCGGCACGGTTGTGGCTCAAGACAACAATGATGCCGTCACTATTGTGCTGACGATAGTGCTTCACCAAGAGATGATTTACGTTTGGGTCAGGGATAGTTGAAACTACGAGTCGCGCTTTGCGCATCTGAATTTCATCCAAGAACTCGACATCTTCAGCGTCGCCGAATTCAATCGGCAATCCACTCTCTTTCATCACAGAGATTGTCTCGGGATTATAGTCAATAACCAAGAATTTTGTTCCCAACTCCTCCGCTGTCTTTACGAATTCCGAACCAATCTGACCATACCCAAAAATTATCATCTCGTGGGACGTGTGCAGTGCGTGTTCCCGGCGATGAGGCTTCTTAAATTCTAAGAGACGCAAGAGTGGTTTGAGAAACGCGTAGATGCGGTCTCCATACATAATGAGGTACGTCGAGCCCGCTATTGTTATGAGTCCTACAAAGGTAATCAGCGATACGGCCTGCGCATTCACGTGTCCCAATGAAAATCCGAGCGCCATAAGTATCAGAGAAAATTCACTTATTTGCGCGACCGTGAGTCCCGCCAAAAATCCGGTGCGGCTTCGGTACCCCATTGCGTTCATCAGCACGAAAACGATGAGAGGGTTTCCCACTAATACGAAAAGCGACAAGATAATCGCCGGCCATGCAAACGTCGTCACGTCACCCAATTGCACATGCGAGCCAAGCAGCACAAAGAACAGCACAATAAAGAAATCGCGGAGCGGGCGCATGCGCGAAGAGATTTCAAATGCATAGCTGGAAACCGAAAGTGTGACCCCGGCGATTAAAGCTCCTATTTCAATAGAAAACCCGAGGTATGCAAAAAGCGAGGCAAGCCCCAGCCCCCAGGCAATTGAAAACAAGAACAGAAGTTCTTGCGAGCGCGCAAGAAAATACGAGAGGTGCGGGAGCGCAAATTTGCTAATGGCATACAAGACAATGGTTGCGCCTACCCCTTTTAACAACAAGTCTGCGAACGTGGCACTAAGGCCACCACCGCCAAGTGCCTGAAGGCCAATCAAGGGAACAATCACCAGAAGCAGCGTCGCAACTAAATCTTGCACCAACAGAAATCCGATTGATATTTTTCCATAAAGTTTTCCCAAATCTCCTTTATCCGAAAGAAGCTTCAGAATGATAATGGTGCTCGAAAAGGTGAGTGCAATACTCCCGTACAACGCGGTCAGATTGTCAAACCCAAGTGCCAGAATGAGAGCGTACCCGATAACTGAGGTAAAAAGTATCTGACCGAGCCCGGTAACAAGCGCAGCTTTGCCTGTGTCGCGAATCGTATCGGGGTTTAAGCTTAGTCCTACGATGAAAAGAAGAACTGCGATGCCGATTTTTGAGAACACGTCTATGGATTCTGTGGAGTGGAGAATATTGAGCACATACGGCCCGACCACAATGCCGCTCAAGATGTATCCGACGGCAAGGGGCTGATGAAGGGCCCGCGTCACAATGGCGATGCCCGTCGTGAACGCAAGTATGATGCTTAATTCGACGAAAAAGGTCACGAGACCAAGTGTAACAGACGGGGCTCGCGAGAGTGAAAAGCGTGTGTACAATAGACCTATGAAAACACTTCTATGGCTCTTGGTAGCAATTGCCTTTCTTATCGGTGCATTTTTTGCGTTTAACAGCTATATTTACAATGAGAAACAGGGAGACAAAACAGACACCGCTATGTCACAAACACCCATAGAAATAATTCCCATCGAGCACGCAACCGGCATAATTCGTTGGGGCGAAACGTACATCTATATGGACCCTGTTGGCGGTTCGCAGGCTTTCGCAGGAAAACCTGCGGCAAACATAGTGCTTGTCACTGATGTACATGGCGATCACCTGAACCCCGAAACACTTTCGGCCGTTCTTGGCGCTGCAACGCTTATCGTCCCGCAGGCTGTAAAGGATGAGCTCCCCGCTGAATTGGCCGCGCGCGCAACGGTGCTGGCAAATGACCAAACTATCGTAGAGCAAGGTTTTTCCATCACGGGGACTCCAATGTACAACCACCCTGAAGCAGAAAATTCAAACTTCCACGCGAAAGGCAGAGGTAACGGATACATAATTGAGAAAGATGGATTCCGCGTGTATATCGCGGGCGACACCGCTGGCACAGCCGAAATGAAGGCGCTTCAAAACATCGACATTGCATTTGTACCGATGAATCTTCCCTACACAATGGATGTTGAAGAAGCGGCCGAGGCGGTGCTCGCATTCAAACCCACCGTCGTCTATCCCTATCACTACCGCGGGCCAAGCGGCTTAAGTGACGTTGCCCGATTCAAGCAACTCGTAAATGAAAAGAATCCAGCCATCGAAGTCGTTCTCGCTGATTGGTATCCGAAACAGTGAGCTACAAAGTTACTTTCCTGGAGAGGGTTTCGGCTCGGGGAAATCTACAACGTCGCCTTTTTTGAACTGCTTTTCGTTCTCGTGCAGAATACGTATTTTCTCACCGGCGCGTTCTCTGAGGTCGTCAATCGTGGCACTAAAAATATCATCTTGAAGGCGCGCGAGCGCCACAATGTCTGAGCGCATACCGACGATTTGATGACGAATTGTGGACGCCGGTGGTGCGGCGATAAAATCAAACTCCCACTTCTCCCAATCCTTCGGATGCATGTCGTTCGGAGACGCGGAACCGAGCGCATCGTAAAGCGCCTCAGAGAACACACTCTTCACACATATTTCAGAAGAAAAGTTTGCCGGCTCCGGTTGCTTCAAGCGCTTTGAAGTACGTCTCTTTTGAGTTTCGTTTGGTGCAAGTAGCTTGTTAAGAAACCGTTCGACAATCTTTGAGAATGCCGGCAGTTCTATAAGCGCCGCGTCCAGCTGTTCGAGCGCAATAGGACTGTTGGTTGCTCTAATCACGTTTCGAAGTGGCATCTTCGGTTTACTGTACCCAGCGGGGAGAAGGTTTTCTACAAGATTCCCAACAATCGCACACGTCAGATATTCATAATTCGTTAAAACAGATGTCGGCAGATTTGGTCCGTGGTCGTTTGCGGCCTTCAATTCTCTTCGAGTTGGTCGTTCTATCATAATGCGTAAGTATAGCCACATAGAGCGCCTCACGCCACGTCTTTACCGTCCCCATCTCCGCCAGAATTACTTAGGACACGTTTGGTGGTGTAGAATATCGTGATGTCTTTCTGGAAAAACGTCTTTTCCTTTTCTTCGACGTTCGCAAAAGTGCTGGTATTGCCCCTCCTCGTTGCAGTTGCTGGGTATGGAGGATATGCAATCGGATACAAAGACGGCTCTGGCACGCTTATTTCGCCGCCTGGATTCTTGGGGCTCTATAATACCGCGACACTCTCAGAGCCGACCTTGGTTCTTGAAGACCCAGGAAAGAGTGTTGATTTTAGTAATTTCTGGAAGACGTGGTACATCCTCGAAAAGAACTTCAACCCCGCCGCGACATCCACATTCAGCGCAAGCACAACCGAATCGCGCGTCGCCGGCGCTATCGCGGGACTCGCACAATCCTACGGAGACCCATACACGGTTTTCATTCCAAAGAAACAGGCTGAAGTATTCAAAGAGAGCGTGAACGGAGAGTTTGAGGGCATTGGCGCAGTGCTTTCTATTGAGAATGGTGCCGTCTTCGTATCGGCGCTTCTTCCTAAAAGTCCGGCAGAAAGTGCAGGTGTAGAAGTGGGTTCCGTCCTCGTCGCTGTTGATGGCCAGTCAATTCTTGGAGAAAACCTCGAGCAAATTGTGCGGCGCATTCGTGGCGCGAAAGGAACCGACGTTGTACTTTCCGTACGCCGCCCAAATGCTGAGGCACAATCCGACGTCACCATCACGCGTGGACTGGTTGCTATTCCCACAACGGCGACTCGTGTCGTTTCGGCTGCAAAATCCGTCATCGATGCCGTTGTTGAGAAAACAAAAAAGCGCATTGAGGGAATGGCAGGCGCGGTTGGCGCAGTATTCAAAGAAGCAGAAGAAAAAGAAGAGCAGGCTGCCAAACAAGAATTCTTTGTCTTGCAGCTTGCCCAGTTTGCCAAGTCTTCCGTCGAGGCGTTCATTGCCGATTTGAACAAATTTGCCGAGTCAGACACGCCCTATCTCATCATCGATTTGCGAGGAAACCCCGGCGGATTTCTTGAAGTTGCCGTTGACCTCTCAAGCTATTTCCTGCCGAAAGATGCTCTGGTCGTTTCGTCTCGTACGGGGCCGGACGCCAGCGCCTCGGAATACAAAAGCGTCGGCTATCACACGCTCGATAAACTAAAGGGTCGACGCATCGTGGTCATTGTCGACAAAAATTCGGCATCGGCTTCTGAAATTCTTGCAGGCGCTCTTCAAGACCATGGCGTTGCAAAAGTGGTTGGCGAACGTTCGTTTGGTAAAGGCTCGGTGCAATCACTCGTCGACATTGGCGATTTGGGCTCACTGAAAATCACCATCTCGCGTTGGTACACGCCTAACGGAAAAAATATTTCCGAGACCGGAATCGTGCCGGATGTGGTTGTCGATTCTGCCGACCCGAAATTTGCGAGCTCGACCGACCCATTTATTGATGCGGCAACGGAGACATTGCTCGAAGACTCGCTATGGTAGAGTCCGGTGGCAATAAAATCGAGGCGGTAAACGATAACGTCGCATTGAAAACCGGAGACTTTGTTACCATTACGAACCCTACATTGCGCCTTACGATAGAAAAACATTTTGGCCCGGGAATACGGCTGCGCATCGCGCAAATCCGAGGAAACATGATTGATCTCGTATCCTCACAGGACTACAAGCCCGATATGACAATACCAACGAATCCATTGCATCCTCTCTCTGATTTCGTGAAATCCTACGGCGTGTCGGTAAATGACATACAGGTCAGACCAATTCGGTCTGCAGATTCTGACGAGCCAAAGGAATAATGTGAGCGCGACAAACCATAGCTATATTGCATACCCGGGCGGTGGCCACGTGTGCAGGATAATCGCGAGGAGAATGTAAAAAAGAACGTGAAGCGTATACGTATAGATAAATCCTCCGCGGACGCGGATTAACAGGTACGGAAAGGCTAGGGCGGAAGCGAGAGCGCCAAGTGTCATAAATGCTGCGTGCTGCGACGAAGCATCGGAAAATGCATACAACAAAACATGTCCACCTCCGAATATAATGCTGTACCAAATAATCGTTCGATACAATGACCGAAGGCGCTCAAATAGTTCCAACACCAAAACGGCAACGAGAATTTGCTGCAATAATATCTCCGCCATTTTTGGCAGAAAGTACCACGGTGTGGAGAGAAGGATATCTGTGTACGGTGAATTCGCTGGCCCGCTCAAGGTTGGCAAGTGCGACAATCCATACAGAAGTGCCGAAATAAACGTCGCCATGCCCAAG
Source organism: uncultured Candidatus Saccharibacteria bacterium (assembly GCA_964362305.1). Taxonomy (GTDB): domain Bacteria; phylum Patescibacteriota; class Minisyncoccia; order Phycocordibacterales; family UBA2100; genus UBA10103. The sequence continues at coordinate 6,970 of CAYIDY010000006.1, forward strand.
CTAATGATGCTCTCGGTGCGAATGCGCTCATTAATCACGAGCGAATTTTTAAAAAGCGGCCAAAAGTAGTAGATACAAAACCCTGCGCACAGCAGAAAATAAACCGAAATTGAAATCGGCGAGCCATTGTAATCCAACTCATACCCAATCGCAGGAAACAACGTAAAGTAACCGACATTAGCGAGAATCCAAATCGCAAAAACATCAAACAGGCTTCGCACCAGGGTTTGTCTCGTCTCCATACTATGCCAATCCTTTCACAAATACATGATACCCTACATACATGTTTTCGACGCAAACGCTCAGCGCAGTTACCCTTCTTATCATCGCGCAAGCCGCTGCTCTTTTTTATCTCGGTCAGCCGGCAATCTGTGAATGTAATTACATAAAGCTGTGGGAAGAAGTCGTTGCAAGTTCTGGAAATTCACAACACCTGACCGATTGGTATACCTTCTCGCACATCCTGCACGGCTTTATCTTTTACTTCATACTGTGGAAGCTTTTCCCCAAAATGCATATTGGCTGGCGGCTGTTACTCGCGGTCGCAGTAGAAGTTGGTTGGGAAATTCTCGAAAACACTCCAATGGTCATTAACCACTATCGACAGCAAGCGCTTGCGCAAGGATACATGGGTGACAGTATTTTGAACTCCGTTTCTGACACGGTCGCGATGATTGTCGGATTCGTTTTTGCGCGTGTTTCTCCGGCCTGGATTACAATCGTTCTACTTCTTGCGATGGAACTCATTGTTGGCTACATGATTCGAGACAACCTCGCACTCAATATCACAAACCTCATCCACGTCTTCCCCGCAATCTCTGAGTGGCAGTCGGGAGCGTGAATCTTCTTAATCGACAAGCGGCAATGGCCCCATGTAGTCACTCTTTCCAATCACTACGCCGTTCTTGCGAAGGATTGAATATGCCGTCGTGACGTGAAAATAGAAGTTCGGAATGAGATAATTGGTGGCGTAGTCGAATCCGTCCAGTGACTTCCCGCCCCAGTACGAGAGTGAGATTTTGACGCCTTCTTTGCCGGCGACCTGTTCAGGCTTAATGGTCTTCAAAAATGCAATCGTCTTTGCGATTCTCGCCTTCAATTCATCTACTGTTTTTTCAGTATCCTCGTATTTGGGAATCTCAATTTCCGCAAGTCGAGCCGCCCCGCCTTTGGCGTTGTCGCAGGCAATCTGTACTTGGCGGACAAAGGGAAATTGGTCTGCAATCAGGTGTGAATTGAGGAGTGCTTCTTGCTGGGCCTTCGGTGCCTGCCATTGCAGTTGCTTTCCGTCGGCATGAGATGAAAGCTTATCGAGCAAGGCCGCGAGTGCCTCAAGTGACTTCATCATCGGCGGAACGGTAATCGAGTACAAATTTGTTTTTTCCATAGTGAAATAATGAGCGAATAGGGGCGCATTGTAGCACAGTAGGACTAACGCAAATGGCGCAGGAAAAATATGTAAGACACACCGTGTCTTCATTCCCTAGCGAGCCCCCGCCGGCAGTGATTCACAGACTTTGCCGTCGTTATCACCGTCGAGGCGATAGATGTCCATGTTTTTGCCGAGTGTTTGGCATCGCGAGTAGACCGATTGCGCTTCCGGCTGAGACTTGAAATCGGAGCAGTTGTAATCCATCTCTTTCGCGTTACAGAAATTGTCGATGTTGATGAGGTTGCCGGTTTCTGGGTCTCGCTCGATTTTCGCCGCAGCCAATGAGCCTGTCTCTATTGCCTTTCCCAAGTCATAATCCGTCTGCGCAATTTCCATACCAAAGGCACCCATAAGAAGCGCAACCATGATACCGATAATCACTTTCGCCCACGTACCCTTCACGAGAAAGAGCGCAATGATGCCGAGGACGATTAGCCCGCCAATAACCCAGAGTCGAACTTTATGCGAAGAGCGCGCTTGTTGCATGTCCATATTGTGCGTTGTAACAAAAATTATTTATCTTTGAGTAATTCGTCTAAATAGTCGCTCATTCTACTCAGCGCGGGGACCACTTCATAGCTTGAAAGCTCGTACAATCCGTTTCTGAATCCTAGGTCTTCCAATATTTCTGCAACACGTGTCGCGTTGTAATTCTGACGCACCATAGTCGCGCCAATAATTAAAAGTGCCTGCTTTCGGGCCTCTTTCCCCGCATCATCAGAATTGCCGATATGTCGAAGCGGATTGAGTTGACTCTTCCCGTAATCGTTCACAATGTGTTTTCTATAATCAAAATAGGCTGTGTCATACGCATTTCGGAAGGCTTGGCGCTCTACCGGATGTATCAACTGCCGCTCGTTGTCTACCCTGCGGAGAGTATCCACAAATCCCGTCGAAAACGCTGCAACCACCGAGTTTACTCCTTCGTTATTTTCTACCATGAGATATATACATCATACCAAGACGCCGCGCATAGGCGCGGGCGTCTTGTTTAAAACTTTTTTGGTTTCTACCGTCCAAGAGCACGGTCAAGCATGTCGCGAACAGTGCTCGTTGTTCCGCCACTGGTTGATGAGCCGTACACATTCGTGAGTGTGCAGTTAACCTGTGTGTCAGCCGTAATGACAACCTCGCCCGCTGCGTTGCATGCGCCGCCCCAGACGCTTGCGTAGCGAGATGGGCCGCTGGTCTTCGAAATCACGTACGTTCCCGGTTCAACATTGAACGTAATTGTTCCGCCTTTTGCTGAGATGCGAGAAGGACGAACTGCGCCCTTCTTCTGAATCGTGAGCGTAAAATCTCCAGCTTTTGCGGAGCCGCCTTGTACCCCAATCGAAATCTTGACGCTCCCGGTCGTTGCCGCCTGTGCGAACGAAACGAACGATGCGCCAGCGCCGAAGAGTGCGATTGTGAGCGCGAGTGCGCCGAACTTTAATGTAGATGACATAGAGAAAATGGCTATTCTTTTAATACGCCGATTTCCCTATTCATGCGCACGCACGAATTACCCGAATTATCGCGTGCCTAAAAACCATGTCAAGGCGCGCCGTGCATACGTGGCCTTTCATGCTATAGTCCGCCCTATGAAAGCGGTCGCCTGTGTCTTAGGCCTCGCCATCCTCGTATCGCCCGTCTTTGTCTCTGCCGGGCATAAATTGTACGTAGGCAACACTATAATCACGCCCGAAGACCGAGGCATTTATCAGGAACATGGCGCAAATTGCCCCTACCGCCACTACCACGGAGAATTGAATGGCGTAGCCGACCCGGCGCCGGATGGCTGCGGACACGGCGAAGTGAAGATTATCGTTCACGGAGACGGCGATGGCGAAACTATCCCGCCACCTCCCAAAAAAGGATTCTGGGCGGGCGTCGGTGAATGGTTCGACAGTTGGTTCACCAAGGAAAATGCAAAGAATGTTGTTGATGTTGCTGCCGAATCAAACGGAATTCCGCCGCCATTTCAAACCGCAGAAACAGTCGACATTGTCGTCGACGCCGCGCCGGCAATAAAAGAAAAAATCGACGGCATCAAGGAATACCGTGAGACCGCTGGCGAAGACGACACACTTGGTATTTACACCGCGCCTACTTCCGGGGGCAACGCTGATGGCTCTGACACACTTTCGCAAAAATTCTTCAAGTGGATTAATAGTTGGTGATATCGCATTGCGACCGCATCAATCCCTGTTACGATTCCAATATATGACACACTTCATTTGTACGGGGGGTTGCGAGGGGGTATCAGAGAAGCCGGGTACTTGCCAGGCTGCAGATTGTCCGAAACACGGTGAGCCGCTCACTGAATGCGAGTGCACCGACTCAAAGCACGGACAAGAAGAGGAGGAAGAGACGGAAGACTAGGTATGAAAATATTTCGAACATGGACGTTCGAGTGGTGGGAAGTGAGCCTTCTAAAAATAGGCCTTATTTCATTCGGGCTTCTCGGTGGCGTTTATTTCCACGAAATCACCGTGAGCCTCACTACTCTGTGGTGGGTTCTTTTCGTGGCGACGTCACTGTACTTCCTGGTCAGACTGGTGCGCGAGAAATAGAACGAATCTCGCGAGGGTCGCGGCCCGCTTTTCAGCGGGCCGCTTCCTTTTTTATCCAGGGCTTTCACAAACGGATGCAGTTCAAGGCGACCGAGGAAAATTTCTCGAGTCGTACAATTGGTACGGTGAGAGATATTTTCTGACGGTCAACGCAGAAATGCGCCGTTTGTGTAAGCCCTAGCGGAGGGCGAATGCTGCGCGCGTCTTCGGTCCGAGATACCCTGCTGCCGGGGTTATTCCTTTTGCCGCCTGGTATTTCGCCAGTGCCGCACGAGTGAGCGAACCGAAATATTGCGTCTCATTCCCCGGCGAGCCGTCGCCGGTTTCTGCGATGAGAAATCCATTTGCATTCAAGAATTTCTGTAGCTCTCGTACATCCGCGCCTTTCATGCCGAGTTCAAGGTCGCGCGTGAACATAAATGTAGCCGCCACCGATGTCGCGGTCGAAGTGGCGTTCACAATCACGGCGCTCGATTCACCAGCCTCTTGCGAGAACACGAGCGCAAACGTCTTTTCATCCACGACACCCGTCGGTTTTAATTCCGCCGCCGTTTGATATTCGATAAGCGCAGCTTTGGTGACAGAGCCAAAATATCCCGTCGCACCTGCAGCTTTTAATTTCGCTGCTGCGATTCCCTCTTCTGCGGCGATAAGAAATTTTTGCAAAGTCACGATGTCAGAGCTTGTCTCGCCAAACGCAAGAGTTGTTTTGAACGGGCGCTCACCCGTGGCCAGTGCTGGAGTAGTCCCGGGCGCTTTCCACGCCTCAAGAATCGTTTGCGAAATCACAATGCCCTTCGTCTGTGCATCAGTGATGCTTTGGTCGCGCTCGAGAGTGGTGAATTCTTTCGTGAGACGTGGAAACGGGTCTGTCGCGCTCCGTCCCACACGCAATTCAAAATGCAGGTGCGCGGGCCCGCCTGATGCATTTCCCGTGTTCCCTACAAACCCAATTATTTCCCCGCGCTTTACGAAATCCTGCGTTTCAATCCCCGGTGCAATCGCCGAGAGGTGCATGTATACAAAATTTTCTCCGCCTGGGTTTGCCGTGCGAATGTAAAGCCCCGAATTCACGCCGTTCCCCGTGCGCACCACGACCGCGTCTGTCGGCGAAACAATCGGCGTGCCCTCTTTCGCCATAATGTCGAGCCCCTGATGCGTGCGTGTTCCTCCGCCGCGCGGGTCGCCAAAATTCTTTGTAAGGTCGGAAAGTTCTACGCCAAGTACGGGGATAGGAAGTTCGGCAACAGGAGTCGCGCCGAGATTTTGCATCTGTGAATAGCCGGAAGAATATCCCCAATACCGCTGGTCATTCGGGTCGTCATCTTCCATCGTCTGCGCCGAGGCAAAAGAAAAGAGCGCGAGCCAAAGCACCAAAGAACATCCTCCTACGCGCAAAGTACGCATATATACAGTATACGACGGTGGTGTGGATGACACTCTTACGGTGTCTTGCTCAGTCCCTTTTGCTTGCAGCATCATTGATTCGCGTTCAAAAGCGTCACCGTGCTATAGAGAAAGATAGCGCCACTCGCGACGAGAATGACAAATCCGGCCCAGAAGTCTTTCTTTGTGGCGAGCTTGCAGCGCATAGCTGCAACACTGTAGTAGGTAGTCGCAAAAGCGAGAATCGCGCAAAGAGCGAGCATAATGTGCCCAACGGTATCCGAACGTATTATCGAAGTGGCAAAAAGCGCGAAGATTCCTGCAGTGCTCGCCAACCACTTCCCCGCCCGCACCGTGTTGCCATTCCATGAACTGAACATGAGGTGATTATACCGCCTCTCGAAAATTCCAATCCCATGTGTATACTTTCAGGATGTGGATGAGTAGCCGCAACTTGTACTTGGGTTTGGGATTTGCGCTGCCCTTTCTTATTTGCAACGCGCTCGTCGCGATGCAGGCGAGCTTTTTTCTCTCCCTTCTTCGTCCATCGGGGGGTGCTACAAGCTATGAACTGACTTTCGTACTCATTCTCATCGAACTGGTAGGCGTGGGGGGTCTTGTGGCTCTCTGGCCGCTATTGAAAGAAAGACGTTTGTATATCGTAAATGCGCTTGTGGGGGTGGCATTCGTAGCCTTCGCGCTCTTTGGCGGATACGAACTTGGTAAGGACGTGTACCACTGTGACATCCTCAAAATCCCGAACTGTGATTAAAGTATCTGCCCTCTATTTCTTCCGCTTCTTTTTTGGTTTCGGCTCTGGCACGTGTTCGGCCGTGATGCGGATTAATTCTTGGAGCCATTCTCTGTCATCGACAAGGTCCTCACTGATGCGCATCGAGGGCTTGGCGCCCGGATACGCTGCTTCTTCTTTGTAGTGCGACCCGACAAACACCTTCCCCGCGTCCGTGATTTTCACAAAAAGCGTGTCATCGCACACCAGCGCCACGACCTTCCCGTCGCAATACAGCGCGTACTCCCCAAACATCTTTCTCGAAGAAATTCCAAGTCCCGCAAGCTGGTCTTCAATGTATTCAATGGTCGAGGCCTTAGTGGACATACGAGGAGTGTAGCAAACCCAAAAAGAGCTGTTCGCCGCGGATGAGCGTGCGGGGGAGGTCAAAACGGCGTTGTTTATAGGCAGACAAAAAGGTATCTGACACCGTATTCCTCAAGCAACACCCATTGAGACTTTGGTGTGCCGGTGTTACTCAAACAACGAAGCAAATTCTCCGTACCCTTCTGCCACTAAACGCTCTTTTGGAATAAAGCGGAGTGACGCGGAATTCATGCAATAACGCACGCCGGCTGGCGGCGGACCGTCGTCAAACAAATGGCCGAGGTGCGAGTCGGCATGTTTCGAGCGAATTTCGGTGCGTGGAATCACCAATTTGTAGTCTGTCTTTTCGACAATATTTTCCGACTCCAAGGGCTTGGTAAACGACGGCCACCCTGTCCCCGAATCATATTTGTCGAGCGAAGAAAATAGCGGCTCGCCGGAAACGATGTCTACATAAATCCCCTCATCTTTTGTATCCCAGTATTCATTTTGATACGGGGTTTCGGTTCCCTCTTCTTGCGTCACGGCAAATTGCATTTCGGTGAGCCGAGAGCGCAACACCGATGCGCTCGGCTTTTCAAACGTCCGCCACGAACTCTTCTCTTTAGGGACCGGTTTTGTAATTGGCGCCAGTTCATTCACCTGCGCTGTTTTGGTTGCCTGCATTGCTTGAGGCACGCTTTCGCTCACCGGCAATTCCGCCTGTTCCATCTGCGAATAAAAGAGCGTAGTGCCACCAAGAACCGCGAGCACAACAAGCCCAAGCCACTTCATACGTCTCATGATAGCACTGCCTCTTCAGCGCCACGGGGTTAGGCGAATGGTTGATTCTTGTTTGATGCTGTAACATTCGAGGCATATGGCAGACGAAAAAGGGGGAGAAAAACTTGCGCTGAGTCGCGAGTCGGAGTTGATTAAACATGCAGGGCTTACGCCTACAAAAATAGGGGACATTCTCGGAATTTCGAGAGCGGCTGTTTATCAGCGTCTTAACAAGGCAAAGGATGGAGCTCCTGCTTTTAATACCAGCGAACTCGCGGTCATATACACAGCTGTCCTGGGCTCAGACTCGCCACAGGCAGACTCTCTGTACAACTTTATTGAGCAGAACTACTCACCTGAAGAGCTAGCTCTCGTGTTTCCGGATAGAATTACCCTTTCACAGTTTGAGAACGCTGCAAAGAAGGGTGAGCGGGTGATATTTGGATTTAATGGCAACACCGACCACATTACGGGAAAATCTTTGTTCACTAAGGCACTCTCAACTGCACAAAAAAATTTTCCGGAGAAGCTTTCTGTGGTGACTCCGGTAACGTGGTTCAAAGGATATCTCACCGACCAGGTTGGTTTATCTGTAACTCATCCGCATATCGTGACTAGCGAATTCAAATCCCCTCTCTCTTTCGTTCTTATCGAAAAGACGGGGCTACCGGCTCGCGCATTTTACTTTGGGCGATACGCGCTTTCAGAGGCAGATGAATCAAGCGCCCAAGAACTCTCGAAGCACGTCGCGTCGTTATCGCGGTAACAGGAAGATGCCCCGCTTCTTCTGAGTGACGCCCGCTAATTCATCTTCAAATCCTCGCTATCTGAAGCTTGAACTTATCAGAGTTCGGGTCTTCGTCTGGAAAGAACTGCGCAAGGAGTGCTTGTTTGCCTGCTACATCTTTCTTTCGCGATGGACCCACCCCTGCCTGAAAATATGCATCTTTCGAGCGAATAAGGGCGAGTGGTGAGACGGTCGTTACCGATACCCCCTCAAGCTGACTTTCTATTCCTTGTAATACATTTGGGTCAAAGTCGACTCGATACTGAGCGCCCATTCTTGGGTAATAAATATCCATAACCGGATTTCCCTTTTCATCGGTATCGAACAGTGCGACGTCGGCATGCATATGCTCGCCAGTGACTAATAGCTTGTAGGGCGTCTCTCCTTTCACGAACGCAACGTATTCAACCTTGAGGCCCATGCTTAAGAATTCTTTCCTCAAGAGTTCGCTGTCCGTACGAAACGCCGCTAAGTCCACGTCGCTATGTTTTCTGGAGATTGATTGGTGCAACAAGGCATCATCGGCATAGCCGCCCCACAGACACACGGGCAGTTTTTTCTCAAACACATCTCGTATGAATGCAAGCTGGCTTTTGGTCTCGATGCTTTCGCGGAAATTTGTTGCCTTATCAAGCGGTGGCATGCGGCAAATAGTACCTCAACTCGCCATTTCTGCACCAGTGGTACAATACCTGTATGCAAAAAATAGTCCCGCATTTGTGGTTCGACAAGGAGGCAAAAGAGGCAGCAAATTTCTATGTATCGGTATTTGGTGGTGATTCAAAAGTCGGAACAATAACAACGCTTACCGGGACGCCTTCCGGCGATGCTGACATTGTTCCATTTACGCTATGGGGCTTTGACTTCCTCTCCATCAGCGCCGGGCCGTATTTTAAGCCGACACCGGCGATTTCGTTCATGGTGAATTTCGACCCTTCACAGGATAAGGACGCGGCGCAAAAGATTGATGCGATATGGGCGAAACTTTCTGAAGGTGGAAAAGTAATGATGCCGCTCCAGGAATACCCCTTCAGCAAACGCTACGGCTGGGTAGCCGACAAATATGGATTCACCTGGCAGTTGATTCTCACCAATCCCGATGGCGAGGAGCGTCCCCTCATCATCCCCGCAATGCTTTTCGTCAACGACAAATGCGGAAAAGCGGAAGAGGCGTCCGACTTTTATTTGTCCATCTTTAAAAATTCGAAACGTGGCGCACTTGCGAAATACCCAGCTGACTCGGAACCGAATAAAGAAGGCTCGGTGATGTTCACCGACTTCAAACTGCTTGATACATGGTTTGCCGCTATGGACGGCGGGGGTAAGCACGAGTTCGACTTCAACGAAGGGGTTTCCTTAATTGTAAAATGCGATAATCAAGAGGAGATTGATTACTACTGGGAAAAACTTTCAGCGGTGCCCGAGAGCGAACAATGCGGTTGGCTCAAAGACAAGTACGGCGTCTCGTGGCAAGTAGAGCCAGTGGTCATGGGTGAGATGATGGCAACGAAAGACAAGGCCGCGCTTGAGCGAGTGGTACAAGCATTCCTCAAGATGAAGAAATTTGATATCGCTGAATTGGAGAAAGCCTATAGACTAGCGTGAGGTATTCCACAGCTCTGACCTGAGGAGCGCCTGTATACTAGGCCGATGCGCAAGAATGTATCACCATGGCTACACCAGCTGGATAAAGAGCGTACAACCAAAAAAATTGAAGAGGACGTCAAAACCAACGTTGCAATTATTGGCGCAGGCATCGCTGGCGTCTCTACCGCATTCCATATCCTAGAAAAAACAGACAAGAATGTTGTACTTATCGAACGACACCTCCTCGCGCACGGAGCGACAGGACACAATGCAGGACAAATTGTCGGACATTTTGAGCGCGGACTCGCGAGCCTTGTTGAAGAATTTGGCTTAGCGCTCGCGATATCAGGACAGCGCGACGTGGAGAGCGGATGGGACCTGCTCGAGCATATGCACTCGACAGCGCGACTCGATATCCCCCTCTTTAAATTTCGAGGACACTCCGGCTATTCCAGCTTCGCGCAAGTGCTCGTTCGTCTCGAAAATAATAGATTGCGCGTAGCGGGAGGACTTGAACCCGATGAGCTCTTGATTTCTGAAACCTGCACAGAGAACAACATTATCCCAGAAGAATACGACGGACTCTACCAAGTGGTACCACTTGAGACGGTTAAGAAGACGCTTGAAACTGATGCAGAATTTATTGCGGTCTCTACATACACGAAAGGATGCCTCAATAGCGCGCTCTTTTGCGAGAAAATCGTGGGCTATCTTGAGAGCGCATACCCCGACCGATTTGCATTGTATGAACATACCCCAATACGCAAAATAATACTGAGTCCTGAATATGGCCTCCTCGATGCAGAAACGCACACGATACGAGCAGACAAAGTAGTGTTGTGCACCAACGGTTTCCAGGATTTGCGCATTTTGAACGAAGGAGGCCTCGACATCGATTCTAAATATCACTTTCTCATTAGCGGAAAGATGGGGTACATGTCGGGATACTTGGAAGAATTTAATAAGCCGGCAACAGCGATAAGTTATTTCACCGACCCGAGTACGAGCGCAGACAATTCATACTTTTATCTCACCCGCCGGCACTATGAATACGAGCGAGGCAAGCAGCATAATTTAATTTGCATCGGGGGGCCCGATATCCCCGTAGAAGACACAGCACTGTATTCACACGAGAACGAGCTCCCCGACGAACGTGCCGACGAACTTGATCGGTTTGTCCGCTCGGTGTACGACACAACCCCAAACAAAAAAATTGATTACCTCTTCACGTGGCACGGGCTCATGGGATACACGCGTGACGGTGTGCGCCTTGTGGGACCAGAACCAAAAAACCCCGTACTTCTCTATAATCTTGGCTGCAACGGCGTCGGGATACTTCCCTCAATTTACGGCGGCTCTAAAATCGCACGACATATTGCGGGAGAGGCAGTCGAACAATCAATCTTTGATATACCAGCTCTCGGAAAAGTGTCGGCTCCTGCTTTCGGGCACCATCATTAGCTGATACCATAGCAGCATATGGCCGAGCTCAAGACACAGAAAAATAAGGCAAGTGTGCTTCAGTTTCTCAATGCTGTTGCCGACCCGGTGCAAAAACAAGATTCGCTCGCGCTTCTCAAAGTCATGAAAGAGGTCACCGGCGAGAAACCGATGATGTGGGGCACTGCCATCGTCGGGTTCGGACAATACCACTACAAATCCGAAAGAAGCACACAGGAAGGCGACTGGCCTTTGACCGCCTTTTCACCGCGCAAACAAAATCTGACGGTCTATATCATGCCCGGATTTAAGGGGTATGAGGCATTGCTCAAAAAACTCGGCAAACACAAAATATCCGGCGGCTCATGTATCTACATCAAACGATTGAGCGACGTTCACATGCCCACGCTTAAGAAAATTATAGAGCGCGGGTACAAGACGATGAAGAAGAAGTACCGAGTGTGATTTCACGAACACAAAACCCCCGCACGTGGGTGGCGTAGGAACCGCTCATCATATCTTCACCCTCATTTGCTACAGTCCCTGTATGACTGCAAAAGAACCGCGTGACGGACAAAAAGTATCCCGCTCGTTCATGAATTGGTGGAAAGGAGTTCCCGTGCTTGAAGGTACATTCACAGCGACAGGCGCTCGACTCATTGCTCTTGAATCGTGGAAGCCACGCTCGAAACATAGGTCTTTTTTGAACGCAATCTCTGGTCGTTAATACGAACGACCCGCAGGGCTCCCCTGCGGGTTTTTCATATAGGTTACTTATCGACGTGCACGACCAGCCATATCTGATCGTAACTGCTTCATCAATGAGCTTGGTGATGTGATTTCATTTTTCACATCTTCATTCTCAGGCTGAATCTCTGGGGAATCCGGTACATCCGGTGCAGAAGGAGCATCGGGTACGGATGGCGAGCTAGATACTGAGGCGACATCATTCGTCTCGTCAGTGACCTGAGCACTTCCGAGTCGCGAGAGAAATGAGAGCGCAAGAGTTGGCACTATGCCAACGGTTGTAGTCGCTTGTACATGTCCGCCAAGGCCATGACAGTCAAGCACATATACAGTAGTCGTTGCCGGCGAGACTATCAGTGTTCCTGAAAGTCCTGGTGACCCGCTCCAACCGAGTGATGCGCTGCATGAGGTCGCATGTACTGAGACCCATGCGAGCGTTGATGTGCCCGTCGTCGTTGCAGGTGTTGCAGAGAATGTAAGCGTCGGCATTGGAGCCGCGGTGACTACGACTGTTGTAGTTGCGCTGCCTGCCCCACTCGAACCAATACAGTTCAGTGCATACACTGTTGTCGTCGCAGGAGAGACGATGGATGAGCCGGAGAGTGTTTTTGCACCACTCCATCCGCCCGCGGCATTACACGAGCTTGCATTCGTAGAGCTCCACGACAACGTTGACGTTGCCCCGTTCTGAATTGTTCCCGGTACACCGGTCAGAGTGACCGTTGGCATCGGAATTGGCGTTACGGCAATAGTCGTCGTTGCTTGCACGTGTCCGCCAAGTGAGTGACATGTCAGTACGTAGGTGGTCGTTGTGCCTGGCGAAGCGATTGTGCTTCCAGACAACGTCCGTGCTCCACTCCATCCTCCCGAAGCTACGCATGATGCTGTGTTGGTAGAGCTCCACGTAAGTGTTGATGTCGCTCCGATGAGAATCGAAGAAGGAGCAGCAACAAACGTGAGTGTCGGCATCGGTAGCGGATTAACAGTGACGGTCGTCGTCGCCTGAGTATTTCCACCAAGTCCGCTACACGAAAGTACGTAACTTGTTGTCGTTGCCGGCGAAACTATCAGACTTCCTGATACTGCGCGTGCACCGCTCCATCCACCGGAGGCAACACAGGCGACCGTGTTATTTGAATTCCACACGAGTGTTGAAGTCGCGCCCAGCATGATGTTTGAGGGCGTCGCGGTAAAGGTGAGCGTGGGCACTAATGCCGGTACGACCGTTACTGTCGTCGTACCAGATATTGCGCCTCCTGCGCCTGTACACGTTATCCCGTAGTCAGTTGAAGTTGTCGGAGAAAACGCCTGCGAGCCTGAAACAGCTCGTGAGCCGCTCCAACCACCTGTAGCAGTGCATCCGGTAGTTCCAACAGAGCTCCACGTAAGAACCGTTGTTGAGCCTTGAGTTATCGTTGTCGGACTTGCAGAAAATGCGAGACTAGGATTTTGCGGAATTGCATTCACGATTATCGTGACTGAATCACTCGTACTGCCGTTTGCATTCGTACAGGAGATTGTGTAGGTCGCAGTTGTCGCGGGAGATACTGACTCACTTCCATTCAGTGCCTTAGACCCATTCCACGAACCAGAAGCCGCGCAAGATGTCGCGCTTCCTGATATCCAGGACACTACCGCAGATTGACCTACCGTAATGATTGTCGGCGAAGCAGAAATATCTACCGTTGGTCGTGAGGAGTCGCTACCGCAGAATGCAGGGAGAGAAAGTTGAGGGCGGCCAACCGTAAGCCGCGCAAAGCTTTCACACATACGACTGTGAACATAGTCATTTATGCTGCTCGCATAGCCTCCCGCTGCAGATGCTAGTTGCGCACTTCCCATAAATACGAACACACTGATCGCGAAGACTGTCGCGCAGGATTTTGTAATAGAGTGAAGGCGGGACATACTATTTTGCATTAGATTCTGCTTTCTTCTCCATCGGCTTCGTATCGTCCTTCTTTTTGTCATCATTCGCAGTGTCTTTGTGGTCAGTATTTTCTTCGTGTGTACTCGTTTTAACTTCGTCTTTTTTTGTGTCGGTATCCATAGAATTTTCGCTTATGTATAATTCCTTCTCTTGATAATACGGGGCGTTGAAAGCGACATCGCACAACACCGTTAAACACGCGCTGTTCGTTTAAGCGTATTGGAAGTTCGACGACTCCTTTCATGTCAGTGTACGCACACCACATGAATGTTGAATGAACGCGCTACTTTCTCTCAATTGTTCGTTCAAGCTGCTTCACGCGCGATTCAAGCTCTTTGGTGCGTACTGAAACTGCCGCATTGAGCTTGACGGCGTAGTCGCGAAGCTTTTCCTCAAGCTCTTTTTGTTTTGTAACATCTTCCATCGCAACGAGAATGATAGGTGGCTTCCCTTCGGCGGTATACACTCTGCGTGCATTGAGAAGAAGGATTTTTCTGCCGATTTCGGGAAAGACATGATCCACGTGGTAATCAACAAAGAACGTACTTTTAGGGACAATTTTCTCGAGTAGTTTGCGTAGTGCCGAGATATTCCACTGCCCGTCACCGAGCTTGTATATCAATCGCCCTTCTGTGTTTGCCTTTTTCACTCGAAAGAAGCGATAGAACGTTCGATTCGCTGAAAGCACTTTCAACTTCTCATCAAGAACGAGGAATGGTTCATGAGCAGTATCAATAACGGTCCGAATGTACGTCCAGGCAACGCGCCACAAGACGTCGGCATCGTGTACCCCCTTTCCTCGCGTCCCGGTTTTCATTTTTTTCATGTCTGGTCATATTCAGTATTGCCAACTGCTACGTCTGAGTAAGCTAATCCCCTATACTACACTTTTATACTAAAGATAGCGTGAAGAAGAACTTACTCCCTTTGCCCTGCATACTCTTCAGCCAAAGGCGCTCGCGATGCTTCTTCACAATCGCTTTTGCTATATAGAGTCCTAGTCCGGACCCAGCGATATTGCCCGCTTCTGCGTCGCTCGCGCGGAAATAACGTGCAAAAATATTTCGCTGGTCTCTTTTTTCTATGCCCGTCCCCAGATCTTGTACAGAAATGATGCATTTTCCTCGTCGAGCACGAAGTTCCACTTGTACTTTTCGAGCTGGTGGAGAATATTTTACGGCGTTCGCGATTAAATTTATGACGACCTGTGCAACACGGTCACTGTCCGCGCGTACCGAACGGGCGCAGCTACCAGAAAAAATAATGCGGTGTGTTGGCGTATGACTCTGAAATTCTCGTATAATTTTCTTAATCAGCGGCACCGGTTTGAATTCCGTTTTATGAAGTTCTAGCTTGCCGGATTCTATCTTGCCGACTATGAGGAGGTCATCTACGAGCGTCGTTAACCGCGTGGCCTGGCTTTGTATATCGCGCAGCATATGCAGATTTTTCTTGTCACGTTCCAGCTCAAGGCGTTTAGCGAGAAGCTCCGAATACAGAGATAGTGTTGTTATAGGATTTTTAAGTTCATGTGACGCAATTCCTATATGTTCCTCTCGTTTTTGCTCAAGAGCCCTCCCTTCCGTAATATCTCGTGTTATGAGCACGAAAAAGTTGATTCTACGTCCTTGCTCTTTCATTGGTGTAATAAACGTACGTGCGTAAAAATGCGATCCATCTTTTCTAACGCGAATTCCCTCGGCAATAAACTGCCCCTTTTTGGCCGCAACCGCAAGTGCCTTCGTAAAAACTTTTCGGTGCGCCTCATCCTTTGACACAAACATTGAATAATTCTTTCCCAACACCTCGACTTCACTGTACCCGGTTAACTTTTCCGCACTTATGTTCCAACCAACAATGCGACCGGCGGTGTCGAGCATGCATATCTTAAAATCATGCGCGTTATCAAAGAGTACGCTCAGTTGTCTATCAATTGTATATGGCTTTTTCCGAGTACTCGGCGTTGTTCGAGAAGGTGTCATAAATAGTAGAATAGAGGTAGGCAGCAAAAAAATACGAGGCCGCATTTGCGAACAATGGGAAGAGACAAAACACAATTTGTAGACGACCTCTAAAGATCCCCTCTTCCCTATATAGATATCATGCTACTTTTTGAGTGTAGCACTGATTGGCTCGTTTATGACAAGTTGAGAAGTTTGTCAACGGGGAAAAACTGTTGATAAGACATTACGACACAAATTACCGTCATTATCAAGAATCGGACAGCTCTCCCGCCTGAAGCGATTTCTTTTAACGTCGCAAGGCCTTCACGATAACGATGAGAACACAGGCACCTATAAGCGCTACGATAAAGCTGTAGACATTGAATCCACTGACACCACCCTCGCCAAGAGCACTCATGAGCCATCCACCGATAACCGCACCAACAACACCGACAATTACGTTTACTACGATGCCCTGCTCGCCATCAGTATTCATTATCATAGACGCAAGCCATCCCACGATTCCGCCAAATATAATCCAAAGAAGTATTCCCATATAAGTTAATTATTTATGTATTAATTACGCATCTTGTTCCTTTAATTTCACAGCCGCCTCGGGCGTCGAGACAGTCCTTCCCATTACAAATATCCTGACAATCCCCCACGCAACAAGTGCGTAGACCGCCATAGCAAGAAGCGTTGTCCACTCAAATATACTTCCCTCAATCCGTGACACGCCAAATACGTTCAAAAACGGTGCCGCAAATACATACGTTATGGTGTAGATAAAGTCAGTAAAGCCGGCACCTGGGTTTGCTCCCGTGAGCTTCAGCGCAAATCGGAATGCGAGAAGTGCCTCGATGACGCTAAGAATATACCAAACAATTTGCGTTCCTCTGTAGAGCGGTTGTGTACTTGGAGAATTTGATGAATCCATATGATATTATTGCAGTTCTCGTAATACTTATTTCGTCTTGAACGACTCTCGATTACCGCGTACTGTGTCAAAACTATTTTGAGCCACGAGGCGTACGTAGTAGGTGGTCTTCGGTAACAAACCAGAAACAGTGACTTCTGCAGGCTCTTGCTTTGAACTCGCGCCGACCGGCGTCTGCGTCGTCGTCTTAAGCGTAGCTGAACCGAGCGCACCATCAGTACTATACTCAAACCAATATTTCGTCTCTGCCCGATTCGGGGTAACGGTCCCTCGCACACGAGCGCTCGTCGTACCGATATCGATTGGCGAGAGTGTTGAAACGGATGGTGAAGACGCCGCAGTAGGCCCATCTGTCTTAAAGTTTAGGATAGCGCCGTTAACGGTGCCAAACTTATTTTGGGCGTTCAGCCGGAAGTAATAGGTAGTTGCAGAATCAAGGTCCGCAAGACCGACTGAGACCTGCGCCTTGGCGCTGCCGTCTCCCGCTCCTGAAAGTGCAGTAATCGACCCGAGGTTAGCTGTTTTTCCATACTCAAACCAATACTGTGCCGGAATATTGTTGTGTGTAATCTCTCCTTTCAAGGTCGCTTCGTTTTCCAATATTCCACTTGCCTCCAGAGTCTTCGCCGTTGGAATCCCACCGGCTGGTGCAGGCGTGCCTTCTGTTGTTACAAACGTATATGTTGAACCAGATACCGTCCCGTACTGATTTTCTGCAGTGAGTCGATAGTGATACGTCGTGTTCTTTGAGAGTCCTGTTATATATCCGGTCGCGGGAATAGCAGTGAATCCTGAGCCAATCGTATGTTTCGCGGTATTGCCGCCAAGGTCCGCTGAAAGTCCATATTCGTACCAGTAGTTTGTGAAGTCGCCATTAGGAGTCACTGTGCCGAGTACCACGGCAGTGTCATCAGAAGGAGCGACAGCGGTATTTGTGATGACTAAAGGAGCACCCGGATCTCTCGCAGCGACAACGACGCCTGGCGTATTCGTGCTTGGAGTTGTCGTCGCGGTAACGGATGAAGACAGAATATCCGTATACTCATAGACATAGAACAGACCGCCCACTATAAGTAGTAACGTAATCATCCCACCAATAAAATTATTCATAGATTCAATTTTCGGTTACTGCTTGTTGATGATAGTTTCGAGACCCGTGGTGCGCATGCTTTATCTTGTTTACAGTCCGAGCGCATGATGTTCGCCATGCAGATGTCTTGCGGTATGCATATAGCATACGCCGCACGATGCGAACCAGCCGATACCCATACCTACTGCTGCTGCGATAATAATTTCCATACATGTGTGTTAGTCACTAATCTCCTCATAGTACGGATTCATCATGAAAGACTGGTGAAGCTACGCGGTTTTTCGTACTTTCTTTTTTTTCGAGCCTGTGCGGAGCGCCATCTCCTGTTGAAACTCGTCGTAGTTCGCTTTCAGTTCCGTGGCAGCGTGTAGAATTTCTTCTGCGCTCGCTTTTCGAGCGCCGTTATACAGTTCTGCCGCCCTATCAATAATTTTCATGAACGACTCTCTGTCGAGAGCACCGAGCGTTTGCGCTTTCGATACCACTTCTTTCTTCATGTCCGCCGCCCACGTCGCAGCTATTTTTCGATTCGCCTTCGCGTCTTTGCTCGCGTAGAAGTAGTACCCTGCCGCTGCGGCGCCTACTGCAAAGGCCCCCGCTCCTACTGCCATTCCGGTTTCTTTTTTCATAGGCGTTTTACTTACTTTGTAATATTCTTTTTGTCCTTCGTATTCGATTTTCGAAAGAAGTAGGCGAGAAGTGTTTTGACTCGCGATGTTCCATCTGCAACTGTTGTTACTATTTTCGCGACACTATTAAGAATAAAGAGAATGCGTATCAGTACCGCGGCCATGGGAACGCCGACGACAATGAGCGCAATTGTTGCAGTTGCAATAAGAGCGTCGAGCGAAAAAAAGTCTGCCATGTTTCGCGCGCGTTGTCTTATGTCCTACGCTGAACCATACTGACACAGCTACCATGAACGTGGGATGAAGTACCGCTTTTTCATAGCAAGCCCAGCTGAGACGTACGAGCGAGAACCGTCTGCACATGTTTTGTGCATAGAAACTCACGAAGACTTCATGGAGCTTGTATACGATTGCGTATAGGTTCACACTTAACAAATAACATTGAATTCGCATCACATGAGAATCCTTATCGTCGAAGACGAACAGAAGCTAGCAACAGTACTATCGCACGGATTGGTCTCAAAAGGCTACGCGGTGGATATCGTAAATGACGGAAAAAAAGGATTGTCTCGCCTCTCGCTTCATAGAGACGATTATGATCTTGCCATACTCGATCTTGGACTCCCCTCGATGGGAGGGCTCGAGATATGCAAGACTGCTCGTGAATGGGGCGTGACGACTCCGATACTTATTCTCACCGCGGAAAAAGAGACCGAAAGGAAGGTCGAGCTTCTAATGAATGGAGCGGATGATTACTTGGTAAAACCATTTTCTTTTGCAGAATTATTGGCGCGCATACATGCGCTCTTGCGACGACCAAAAGCAACCGTTGCTAAAGTTCTCGAGGCCCACGATATCACCCTCGATACCGCGGAAAGGAAAGTGTTGCGTGATGGAGTAGAGATTCCTCTCACTCTTAAGGAGTTTGGGCTCCTTGAATATTTCATGCGTAATCCGAACAAGGTCATCAACCGCGAAGATTTGCTAACTCATCTATGGGACTTTAACTATGCGTCGTTCAGCAATGTTGTTGATGTTCATGTCAAAAATTTGCGTCACAAACTTGATTCCGGCGGAACACTCAACATGCTCGAAACGGTGCGAGGTATTGGATATCGCCTTCGTGCATAGCCGAAAAGAAATACCCGTAAAACCAATTCATTCCGAATTCATATAACCTCCGTACACTTGCCTGATGGTCGAACACTGCTTTTGCATGCGCCCGAAATTAGCAATGCGAAAGCTTATCAAGTGCCACATAGAGCAGGGTCAGTATGCGTCTATCACAGACAGACTCGGAAATGAATACATTTCGTGAGTTGAGCATTTAAGCCGGGAGTCGCGCGCTTTTCGAAGATGTGCGACTCCTGGCGTATTTGCATCCAATGTATAATTGGTGCATGGCAAGAAAAGAAGGTGTGAAAACCTGCAGTCGCGGGCATAGCTTCAAAAAGAGCAGCCAGTGCCCCGTGTGTCCTTTGTGCTGGCCCGGGCGTGTAAAGAAGCTGCAAAGTGACTTTCCAAAAATTGGCGCGCCTGCGCTGCGCGCATTGCATCATGCGAATATAAAAAACCTCGCGCAGCTCTCGCGGTGGCAAAAAACCGACCTCGCCGGACTTCATGGCATGGGGCCAAAGTCTCTTCGGATTCTTCATCGCGCACTCACCAAAAATAAGCTAACATTCAAGCATACAAAGTAATGAAATCATCACTATGAAAGGAGGATATGTCGACGGATTTGTGTTCCCGATTACAAAAAAGAACTTGGCCGGATATAAGAAAATGGCCGCGTGGGGTAAGCGTGAGTGGATGAAGCATGGCGCGCTCGCCTACTATGAATGCATGGGCGATGACCTCGCGGTAAAAGCAGACCACGGGATGAAGCCTCGCTCGTTCAAAGATCTCGCAAAGGCGGGGCCAACGGATTCGGTCTGGTTTTCATTTATCGTCTTCAAAAACAAGAAGCATCGCGATGCGGTCAACAAAAAAGTGATGGCGCAAATGGGCAAAGAGGCAGCAAAGTGGGATGGCGTTGCGATGCCGATGGATCCAAACAAAATGGCATACGGCGGGTTTAAGGCAGTCGTCAGTGGCTAGGTTTGCGCTCGTGCTCGCAATGAGTAGGATGCTCATATGGAGCACATCCAAAGCCAGCTTGCGCAGATAGAATCACGAATCGCTAAAGAAGAGCGACGGCTCACAAAGTTTTTGCACGTTCTCACCCATCGAGTTGGCGGTCTGTGGTTTCTTATCTTCAACGCGGCCCTGCTCTTGGGTTGGATTGAGTGGAATCTGGGATGGTTTGGCCTTCCTACTTTTGACCCGTATCCGTTTGGGCTACTTGCGCTCGTTTTTGCAGTGGAAGCCGTTTGTTTGGGCGCTCTCGTGCTCTTGAATCAAGCGCACACGATTCGAAAAACTCCCCCGCCTCATCCGAAAATGGATGTACCGAAGAAGGACCAAGATGCCGATTTGCATACGATTCTCCGTGAAATAGATGAACAACCGCGCCTTGCAGCAAAGCCCGATGTCATTCACCTCCCCGAAAGCAAGACGAAGCCGCGTGAAATCACGCTTGAAGAAATTCAGCGCGAGATTGAGCGCAATTCAGATTTTTGATTCGGGACAACTATCGGCGTTTATCCTTATTCCAGATAGGGTTGTCTCTATCATCAGGATGTAGCAGTGCCTTCGTCTCCTCGCTTAGGTGCCAATAGGATGCATCAAGTGGAGCGTCCGCGTAATCTTGCTTGCGCGCATGGTCAAACGGACACCACCAGTTTTCGACTATCTTTACGAGATAGACATAGTAACGCAACAGAGCAATCGACATCGGGCAATACATTTTGCAATTAAAAATCCAAAACCACTTGTAGTGCCCGGGAAAGATTGGGCTCGTTGTATGCACGGGCTGCGTGGCATAGGTGTAGCGATGTGACGCCCATGCGGGAACAAAATCCCAGTACGACTTCATGTTCGTCGCACCAAGTGCGCGCAAATGTAAGCGTACGACAAGAACACCCACGACAACGAACGGCATCGAAACAAGAATTGGAATATAGATGAGTGGAACTCCAATAAGAACCCTAAACCAGAGGGGGCGTTTGTAATATGACTTTCCAATAATGACGCCTTCAGAAACTTCATCGAGTATCGCCTTTGTATTCATACTGAACATCCTAGCATTTAAAATTACTGTAGCGACCGAGCACGATTCGCAGCAGATATACACAGTCTGCTCGCGAAAATACGGCTATTTTGCTGCATACTTACGACATACTAATTAATTCGGGAGGAATATAAATAATATGAAAATTGCTACAGCATTGGTAGTGGGTCTTATCACGTTTAGTTATGCCGGAGTGGCGTCAGCGTGGTATTGCGCGCCAAGTTCGCCAAAGGCTCCACGCGTACACAGCTCGTACACGCACCAGGCGTCTGCGGTTATGCAGATGCTCATGATGTTGAGGGGCTACTAGTCTCTCAGACTGTAAGTTAAAGAGCCCCTCTCGGGGCTCTTTTACTTTTTATCGCGGACGTTTGTAAATCCAATCCCCGTCCGGTGTCGTTGGTGGGATAAGGCGCTTGCTCGAGATGGTGGTCTCTTTGCCGAAGATTCTTGTTGCGTGTTGTCCCCAGTCGTCTGCTCCTCTAATATGCCCCTGTTCTTCGAAGGCTTTACTAATTTGTCGATACGTCATTTTCTTTTCGAGCATATCTAAGAGAAGTTTATCCGTAGCATTGAGAGCAATGAGCGTATTTCCCTCCTTATCAACACCTCGAAAACGCTTCTTCACTCGATTCAAGCTTGTCTGTACCTTCGAAAGAACATATCCAGTCTCCCTATCAGAATTAATGAAGAATGGCCGAATTTTCTCTCGAATTTTAGATACAGTCACCGCTATAGTATTTGAACTGACGACCTCGCTGCGTCTTACGTCTGCGAGCTCTTTCTGTGTCGCCCCATTTTGACCCTTGTGAGCGAGAAGAAGTAACATTTTAAACTCCTCCCCGGTTAAAGATACAGGGCGGTTCTGTACAAATGCTTTTGCTTTCTGGACGTCGATGGTCAATCCTTCAAATGGACTGAATTGTTTTTTACTTTCGAATACAAGACGTTGTCGCCTCTGAAGAGATTTTAAAATCCGAGGGAGCATATGCATGTCTTCACCTTCTTTAAATGCATCACCTCCCGCATCATAAAAATCCGCCTTCTCTGATGCAAGTACGGGCTCGACGGAAAAATAGACAAAGGGTGCATTCGAATGGCAGTCTTGCCGGATATATCGCGCAATCTCGCTCGCTTTCCTTTCAGGCATCGTTTGGCCCTGGATGACAATGACATCTCTGTCATCGTTAAAGAGTTTCAGTTTTTCCAAATCGGCTTCATCGGATATATGCTTCACCCGCGGAAAATTATCTGAGTCGTGAGCCCACTTACTTTCATCTCTAAAGCCCTTTTCAACCATGCGTTGAATTATATCTGTTATTTCTTACCACGACCGCGCTTCTCCACCTCGGCTACGCGCATGAGCGTTTTGATGACGGTATCGGGATTGAGCGACATTGAGCCAATTCCCTCTTTCACCAAGAATTCGGCAAAGTCGGGCAAATCGGATGGCCCTTGGCCGCAGATGCCGGAATATTTGCCGTGGCGACGGCAGGCTTGAATCGCCAGCGCAATGATTTTCCTCACCGCCGGGTCGTTTTCGTTGCCCACTTTTGCGATTGGCCCCGAATCACGGTCGAGGCCCAGCGTGAGCTGCGTCATATCATTCGAGCCGATTGAAAAGCCGTCAAACAGTTTTAGGAATTCATCCGCGAGCATGACGTTCGACGGAATTTCACACATCATAATAGTTTTGACGCCTTTCTTCTTGTTTTTCGAAAGCGAACGTGGCGTAAGGCCATCAGCCTTCATGAGTCCCAACACTTTATGCGCTTCTTCGAGGGTGCGGCAAAACGGAACCATTGGAACTACATTCGTGAGTCCCATCTCTTCACGCACTTTCTTGAACGCGAGAATCTCAAGTTTGAACGCTTCGCGGAATTTCGGGTCGTAATACCGAGAAGCGCGGCGCCAGCCAATCATCGGATTCTCTTCTTTTGGTTCGTACAGTGTGCCGCCGATAAGCCCCGCGTATTCATTCGATTTGAAGTCAGAGAAACGGACGATGACGTCGTTCGGATAAAACGCCGCGGCAATTCGTGCGATACCGAAGGCGAGTTTGTCTATATAAAATTGTCGTTTGTCTGCCCAACCCCGCGTTCTGCTTTCTATCATATGTTTCAATTCCGGCGGCAGCGTCTTGAAATTCAAAAGGGCCAACGGGTGGATGCCGATGTAGGACGCGATAATGAATTCTTCTCGGGCAAGTCCGACACCTGTCACCGGAAGATGTGAATACCCAAACGCCATGTCGGGCGAAGCAAGGTTGAGAGAAATCTTCGTCCTTGTCTTCGGCAATTTCTTGATATTCTGTTCGCTCACCGAAAACTGTACTTTGCCCGGATAAATGCGGCCCACACTTCCGGCTACATCCACAGTAATCATATCCCCCGTTTTTATTTTCTGCGTCGCGTCGTGCGCGCCAACGATTGCGGGAATTCCCAATTCGCGCGAAACAATCGCTGCGTGTGAAGTGCGCCCGCCACTGTCAGTCACAATAGCCGCAGCGCGCTTCATAATCGGCCCCCAGTCCGGGTCAGTCATTTTAGCGACAAGTATTTCACCTTTCTTAAATGTGTCCGCTTCGGCATGGTCGAGAATCACGCGCGCTTTTCCAGAAACGATGCGATGGCCCACTGAAATTCCCTTTGCGAGCTGCGAGCGCGGCTTGCCGCGTAGAAGATATTCGCGGTAGATGGTGACGTCACGCTTTGCCTGCACGGTTTCTGGCCGCGCCTGCAATATGTAAAGCTTGCCGTCTTTATCTTTCGCCCACTCGATATCCATGGGGCACCATGAACCTTTTCGCTTGGTGTAGTGTTTTTCAATCTCAACGGCCCATCGCCCGAGAGTCAGAATTTCTTTGTCAGTGAGCGCAAACGAACTGCGCTCTTGTTCGCTCGTGTTTACCATCGCTATCTGTTTTAAATCATGGCCTTTCACATACACCATCTTCTGCTCTTTTGGCCCGAGTGATTTTGAAATGATTGGATTCTTGAATTTCCCCAAGGTCGGCTTAAATACCAAATACTCATCCGGCGTCACGTGTCCTTGCACGACAGCCTCGCCCAAGCCCCACGCTGCTGTAATCATCACCACATCTTTGAACCCACTCTCGGTGTCGAGTGTGAAGAGAACGCCGGAAGCTCCTTCACCTGCGCGCACCATCTTTTGCACACCAACCGAAAGCGCGACATCCATGTGCGCAAACCCTTTTTCCACGCGATATGCAATTGCGCGGTCGTTAAAGAGAGAGGCAAACGTGTGCATCGTGGCTTTCAGGACACTCTTGGCGCCGCGAATACCCAGAAATGTTTCTTGCTGGCCGGCAAAACTCGCATCCGGCAAATCTTCGGCGGTCGCGCTCGAGCGCACCGCCACATCCACGTTTTTTCCATACTTCTTCTCCATCGCGCGATACCCCTTAATGATTTCTCCCGCGAGGCTCGGAGGGATTTTTGCGTGGGCAATGAGACTTCTAATTTGCGTGCCTCGTTTTGCAAGCTCGACAATGTCGTTTACGTCGAGTCCGCGCAACAATTCACGAATCGGCGCTTCGAGACCGTTCTCGCGAAGCACATCGCGGTATGCTTCGGCGGTAATGACAAAGCCCGTCGGCACCCGAATGCCTTTTTTCGTTAACACTTGGAGCATTTCCCCGAGAGACGCATTCTTTCCGCCGACGAGCGCGACATCGGTAATGCCAACTTCCTCCATCCGTATCACGCGCGCTGCGGACTTTTGGGACACGCCTGCAGTGTAGCAACGACTTCCTCTTCCGCAATGTGGACAAGCCCGTGCTAAAATTGCGCCATGAAAATCACTGCAATCAAGGCGCGAGAAATACTGGATTCGCGAGGAAATCCGACCGTTGAAGCAGACGTAATTTTGGAAAACGGCATTGTGGGCCGCGCGGCAGTGCCATCGGGTGCTTCGACCGGTTCTCACGAAGCGCATGAATTGCGCGATGGAGATGCAAAGCGATATGGCGGCAAGGGCGTACTGGACGCCGTCAACAATGTTCAAGAAATAGCCGCGGTAGTTGTAGGTGCCGACGTAACACAACAGCGCGCGATTGATACGAAAATGATTGAGCTCGACAAAACCGAAAATAAGTCGCGCCTTGGCGCAAACGCGATACTTTCGGTTTCGCTTGCGGCGGCGAAAGCAGCAGCGCTTTCGTTTCAGCGACCACTCTTTGAATACGTGCGCGGACTCTCGAATGCCCCACGCGACCCCGTGCTTCCCGTCCCAATGGTCAACATTCTGAATGGCGGCGCCCACACCAACTGGGAATCAACCGACCTTCAGGAATTTATGGTGATGCCCGTAGGCGCGTCATCATTCAGCGAGGGCCTGCGTATGTCTGCCGAAATATTCCATGCACTTAAGAAGGTTTTGAAGGATAAGAAGTACGGAACGCTCGTCGGCGATGAGGGCGGCTTTGCGCCGCAAGTGAAAGGTGCCAACGAGGAAGCCTTGGCGCTTGTCGCTGAAGCCGTGCAGGCTGCCGGATATACGCTTGGGAAAGATATTGTACTTGCACTTGATTGCGCAGCCTCCGAACTGTATGAAAACGGCTCTTACTTGTCCCGAATCGAAAACGTGAAGTTCACCGTGGACGAAATGATAGCCTGGTACCAAAAGATGTGTGCGCAATACCCAATACACTCAATCGAAGACGGGCTCGCCGAGAGTGACTGGGACGGGTGGAAAAAATTGACTGCTGCTATTGGAGACAAGACTCAACTTGTGGGCGACGACCTCTTGGTCACTAATGTAAAATTCCTGGAGCGCGCAATTAGCGAGAAGGCGGGCAACGCGATTCTCGTTAAAGTAAATCAAATTGGCACGCTCACCGAAACCATCGATGCCGTCGACATGGCGCACAATGCGGGCTGGCGCACGGTCATGTCTCATCGCTCCGGCGAAACTGAAGATTCAACAATCGCGCACCTTGCTGTTGGCCTTGGCACTGGGCAGATAAAAACAGGTTCAACGAGCCGCTCAGACCGCACCGCAAAATACAACGAGCTACTGCGCATTGAGGAAATACTAGGCGAGAAGGCGCGCTATGCGGGAAATGTCTTCTAGATATGGGGCACCTCATCCTCGTGCGACATGGAAAATCTGAATGGAATAAAACAGGTCAGTGGACCGGCTGGACGGATGTCGACCTCGCGGAAGAAGGGATAACGGAGGCTAAGCGAGCCGCCGGTGCTCTCACCGACATAGATATCCATGTCGCCCACGTGTCTGAACTGAAGCGCGCCAAACAAACGCTCGAACATATTAAACAGCATCTCGGGAGAGAGATTGAGACAAAAAGCCATGCCGCGCTGAATGAGCGACACTACGGCATCTATACTGGGAAGAACAAGTGGCAAGTCAAAGAGGAGATTGGTGACGAAAAATTTCATGCTTTGCGTCGTGGGTGGGATGTGAAAATCCCCGAAGGAGAGTCGCTCAAAGACGTCTACACTCGCGTCATTCCATATTTTGAGAAACACATAGAACCCTTGGTGCATGCGGGAAAAAATGTTCTCGTCGTTGCTCATGGAAACTCTTTGCGCGCACTCGTCAAACACCTCGAGAACGTCAGCGACGCAGCGGTCTGTGACGTGGAATTAGGTACAGGCGAAGCGCATTGTTACACATTCAAAGACGGCAAACTTGCAAACAAGGAGGTTCGTGCCATAAACGAAAACAAAAAGCACGTTTAGAGGTGCCGCGGTGGAGTTAGCTTGCCGGTCGATGAAGTTTGTACATCACGATACGAGGACCGAATGGAACAATATTGCGCTCCAAATTGTCTCTCTCTGTAGGTGGTACAAGCTCGTACCAAGCGCTCAGCGACAATTTCTCTCCTCCCCGTAGTGGTTTTCGAAGAAAAATATGTTCGTCCGTTGCTTCGACTCCAATCCCTTTCGCTTGAAGCTGTGCAAACATGTCTTTGATAATTTTCTCATTGACTGCCGCGTTTCCGCCTTTGACCAGCGAAAGCAAGATGGGAAGGTCCAAATCGCACCGCAGCTCTCCTCCCGGCGCTAAGAGTCCGTACAATCGCTCGATGTGCCGCAAGGGGTGCACAACATGCTGGAGCGTCAAATGAGAAACGATAAGGTCGAATTCTCTCTTCTCTCGCACAAGCAGTGGAAGCGATGAGCGACGCGAAGAAATATATTCAATGTTGTTTTCTGCTTGAAATGTCTTTAACCCGTCGGTGCGCGGGTCGCCGACGGACATCCCCGTCAACGTCACCTCATCGGCAGCAAACTGTCTTCGAATCCCCGTCGCAAGTTCAAACGCTCCACACCCGAAATCCAGAATGCGGAAGGGTGAGTGAAGGTGCTTGTGATTGCGGATGTACTCGGCCAAAGACGACTTGGGAAATAGTTCGCGATTGTAGTCTTCCGGTCGCCCTAAAACGTTCGTATAGCGAACGTACGGCCGATTAGTATTCGTGGTGCCCGTTATGTATTCTTCGGTCTGCCACGTCGCGCGGTTTTCTTGAGCCCTCGCATGCCGCACAATTTCTCGTGCCGTGCGAGATTTCGGATTCTTTTCATTTCCTCCATTCATGCGTAAATTCTATGTCACTCCGGTTCGCTTGCTAAATCGGATTTTCGTGTCCTAGTATTGCGTGGTTGCGACAAAGAAATGTTTCGGGAGTAAACTTGTTGGTGTCGATTATCACATTAATTTCAAGCATTATGAGTGAAGAAAACAAACAGGAATCTTCGAGTGGTGCCCCTACTCCTTCTGCCGCACCAGCAAAGGAAGAGGCAAAAGCACCTCAGAAGAACGTTTTAATGGCAGTGCTCGCGTATATCGGTCCCTTGGTTATCGTTTCTTACCTTACCGCAAAGGATGACCCATTTGTGAAATTTCACATCAAGCAAGGCCTCGTGCTTTTCGTCATCGAAGTTGCAACATGGTTCTTGCTCGGAATGATGATGTATCAAATGTGGATGCTCGTTAACCTCATAAACCTCGGAACTCTTGTTCTCTCGGTCATTGGCATCGTGAACGCCATACAGGGTCAAGAAAAAGAACTACCGCTCGTCGGACAGTTCTCAAAACACTTCCCTATCTAGATATCACGTCTGTACCGCAAAAAACTCCGCTTTGGCGGAGTTTTTTGATTTCAGTGGTGGTGGTAATGCCTACTGTCCGAATAAATTGAGAGAAGTGCAAAAAAGAGCGCGATTGCGAGCGGTCCGAGAAAAATGCCGACCGGTCCAAAAAACGTGATGCCTCCAAGAACAGAAAGGAGAATTGGTAACGGGTGAAGACTCGTCCCACTTCCGATAAGGTACGGGCGAACGAGATTGTCGACTCCGCCGACGATGATAATCCCCCATATCGCAAGTCCGATTGCCCCGAACATGTTGCCAGCAACACCGAGAAAGAGAACGGCAGGAACAAAAATAAGCGCTGTGCCAACGCCTGGAATTAATGCTGCAATAGAAGCGACCGTGCCCCAAAGAGCGCTATTCGGTACTCCAAAGAGCCAAAATCCTATGGCGGCAAGTAGTCCTTGAAGGAGCGCGATTGAAATCGTCCCTTTTATTACCGAGTTGACCGCCACTTCGAGTCGCTGAACGACAGAGCGGTCATCACTGTCTTTAAGGGGGCTCAATTCGACTAAGCGTTCTTTGAGCTCACCTCCATCGCGAAGTAAATAATACAGCGCGATTGTGAATACAAAGAAACTAACGAGAAAGGATGCGATTCCTGAGAAGGCCGAGCCCATATTCTGAAGAATCCATCGAAGGCCGCTTTCTGAATATTCAGAAATGTGTGACGCCATAGAGCCCGTTATTCCGCGCGCCGATGGCACATACGAGACCAACTGAGATTCAAGCTGTAAGACTAATGTGGTAACGCTTCCCCGCGCGTCACCCTCAGTGAGTGACCAATAGAGATTGGATGCCTCGATGCCGATTTGGGTCCCAAGTGCCGCAAGCGGAACAAGTACGAGAACAAACGTCGCAAAGACCGTAACGAGCGCTGCCGTGCTCGGCCAGCGGCGCATATACGATTTCACTAGTTCATAGACCGGATTCAGAACGACCGCGAAAACGGCGGCTAGTATCAGCGCGATTAGAAATGGCTGAAAAATGAAAAAAACGAGTGCGAAGGTCGCAAAAAGAATCGCAACCAAGAAGTGAAGACCATAACGCTCCATGGGGAATACTATAGCACCCAAAAACCGCCCTAGGGCGGTTTTTGGGTGCTTCGTAGCGTCTTCTTGAAACTATTTCAAGTGCGCTGAAACGAGCTTTGTCATCTCAAACATTGAAACCTCCTTCTTTCCTCCAAAGACCTTCTGCAACTTGTCGTCAGCGAGAATGTTGCGCTTGTTCTTAGGATTCTGAAGATCTTGTTTCTTAATGTATGCCCAGAGTTTCTTTACAACTTCCGAGCGAGGCAATGGGCCTTTTCCAACGACCGCTTCAAGGTCGGCGGAGAGGTTCATCTCCTTCATAAATGCAGCATTTGGTTTGCGTGCCATAACGTAGGTAACTAATTTAATAATTCATTCTCCCTAGGGGGCATTGTACCTTGCCTAGGGAAAGTGCAAGGGGAGGGCGTGGATAGCGCAACTATTCGCCCGTTTGTCCAGCAAGCACTCGTCCCCCTTCCAATCCCCCATTATCGCCGAGCGCGGCCATCTTTATGACTGGTGGCGTCTGAACAAGTTCAGACAAAGTCTTTGTTACCTGGACGAGCGGGATAGGGTTTTTCCCGACAATCATCGAACCACCGAGTACAAAAACATCGGGTTTCCACGCTTCATTTAATTCAGATAGACCGTGCGCCAATATGTCGGCGAGCTTATTCCTCTCCTCGAGAGAGTCGAGATCTTTCGGGTGAATTCCAAACTTTTTCTGTATCGCAGTACCCGAAATCTGACTCTCCAAGTCGCCAGAACTAAGTATGAGGTCGCCCAAAAGCGGGCTCATCGCAAGATTGTCCTCGGTGATGAACGCACCACCGACACCTGTCGAAACAGTGACGTAGGCCACCTGAGAGAATCCCTTTCCTGCTCCTACGTGCGCTTCTCCCAACCCGACCACAATCGCGTCGTTGTACGCGCGAACAGGTACGCCAAGTACTACTGAAATACTCTCAACGACATTTACCCCATTCCACGCGCTCAGATTCCGCGCATCAGACAAAACGCCCTCTGCACTGACGCGCCCTGCAATATCGCCACCTGCCGCGGTGAATGTGCCACCTAATTCTTTTGCAAGTTGTGAGAGTTGCGCAATTCCCTCCTCCGCGCTTTTTGGCGTGGGAACTTTTTTAATATCGCCTAGCGCCTCAAGGGTCGCCGTCGCAACGCGCATATTCGTTCCGCCAATGTCAAAAACAATAAATGTCATATCTGTCCAGCGTACAACTCCTTGGCTAAATCCCAAAACTCGGGATGTCCTTCTTTTTTCATCCAGTACCACCACTCGATGCCCCATAGGTATTGAATGTCGAACGGGCTTTGACGCGCATAGGCGACTATCTCGCGCATTTTCTCGACACTCATGCGCGACTTCTGCTCATCGATTGAGACATCATTGATGTGCGCGGCAAGCCATGGTTCAAGTGAAAGTTCCGAAAGAATGATTGTTTTTTGTCCAAAGAGCAGTCTCATGAGATTTGATTTCGCGTGGTAGTACGCGGGCGGCAACACGGTGCGAAATGAGCCCGTGTCCGGTCGCCAGAAATAAAGATACATACTTGTGCCAAATACCTCCCCCGCTCGATACGCGCCAATCCACGTGCCGAAATTCCCCCCATCGGTTTGCAAGATGGGACGAGTATCGAGTGAATGCACAAGAGCGATTTCTTCGTGTAGAAATTCTTCATCGAATTCTCCGCACGAGCCGTCAGCAAAGTAGCGCAAGTATGGCTCATTCTCTACTTGCCACATACTCACCGTACTTTCACCGCGATACCTCTCGACTGTCATGCGAAGCATTTCTAGAATTTCGGGCTTCTGCTCTTCCCACGAGAGCTCTTTTGCCCATCCCGGCACATGACATTCTGGCCAACGCGGCACGCGCCGGCCAATGGCGAGAATGATGTTCGCATCTCGCTTTTTTGCCTCTTGCACTTGGAAATCAATTTCTGACCAGTCGTACGCATCTTCTGTGCGCTCCACCCGATCCCAGTACACGGGAATACGTAGGCGCTTTATGCCGAGGTCGTCAAGTGTCGCGCGATACACTTCTTTCCAATCAAGCCCAATTTCTTCTGAATACAATGTACTGAATGTCACACCGTACTGTATCCGCTCGGGCGTTGAGCCACGTGCCAGTAACAACAATCCAATGGCAAGGAAAAAGGTCGCTGCTATGATAATAAGAAATATGCGTCTCATGTTGAGGCTGAGTACAAAAGCGCGAGGCCCACACAAATGACGGCCACGCCAAGACCTGTCTGCCATCCGCCATGTCCATGCGTCTTACTCCCATCGCGCAAAAGTGGCATAGAAGGTGCAAATACGAGTGCAAAGAGGAACAGGAAGGCAAATTGAAGCCCTGAAAGCGCATTAACCACCGAGACACTACCAAGACTTATCGCAAATGCCGTCAGAATCGCCGCAGACCCACCGAGAAGCTTGTTGCCAATTACGAGATAGCGCGCACCGTGTGACGAACGAGCCCCACCCGAAAAGATTTGTGCTCGAAGATTTGGTATGAGTAATAAACATGATGCAAAAAAGACGCTTAGAATGCGAGTCCAGAAGAACCCGTCGAGAAATGTAGTCTCGTTAAATACAAGTTTTGCTGACATAGCGACTGCACCAAACGCGATACCCGATAAAATGGTATACCGTAGCGCCGCGCGCGTGAAGTGAAAATGGGATATGAGAGCCGTACCCACGACAAGAAATATGATAGGAGCAATAACGCTCTCGGAAAGATCTCCGTCGAGAATTAGCGGCGCAGCAATCAGTGTCGCGATGGCAGAAGTCGCACCAACAACAGGAGCGACGTCAGATGCTCGCGCGTCCTTAAGTGCAGAATAGAGGAAGTAAATGCCACAAAAAAAGGCAAGTGCGTGCCCCAATGCAAATCCCAAGAGCGCCAAGGATGGAATGCTGACTCCAAAGGGGATGAGCACAATCACGAAGACAGAAAGAATACTCACATAAAATGCGTACACGATTGGTTTTCCTATGTGCTGCGCTTTAACAACGATTTGGCGATCTATCAAAACGGACACGGCAGTAATAAACTGCGCACCAATTGCGAGAAGAAGCCATGAGGCCATCCCGCTATTCTACCAGCCCATTTTGTTCGATAATCTTCTTGTACACGTAGGCAGACGGACGAATCTTTCTCTCGAGTGTTGCGTAGTCAATTTCAACGAGCCCGAACCGCTTATCAAACCCCTGCGCCCACTCATAGTTGTCGAGAAGCGACCAGTACATAAATCCGCGCACGTCTGCTCCCTGCTGCATGGCAGAGGCGATGCCGCGGACGAGGCGCGTGATGTAACCAGCTCGCAGTGTATCAGCAGCGTCGGCAACACCTGCTTCTGAGACCCAGAGTGGCAGGTTGTACCGACGTAGCATGAGAAGTGACTCTGTGATGCCTTCCGGATACACATCCCACCCCATGTCTGTCTTTTCGTATGTAGCGGTGTCCCCAAATTTCTTGTGCAAGTAGTAGTTTACGCCAATTGAATCGCACGAGTGTCGAATTTTTGACATAAAGCGGTGCGTCCAGTGCCAATTCATCAACCACGCGAAAACTTTGTTCAAAGGATTGCCATCCGCATGGAAAAGAAGCACTTGGTGCACCACGCCGATTTCAGCGCCAAACTCAACTGCTTTCATTGCTTTGTATGCAGCGTTGTGTGCGCGAACCAAATTATTCAAGACGCGATAATACGTGAAAATATTTGTGATGCTCGCGGGTGGTGCGACATCCCTTTGCCCGGGGACTCCCTTTAATGCGTATCCCATTCCCGGCCACTCTTTAAATGGCGGCCACGTCCCCCGCACCCAGCCGTTCGATGCAAAAACCGTCGGCTCGTTCATCGTGGCAAAATGCCTGCAGTCATTCCCCAATTTCTGCGCAACGTAGGCGCAGTAGCGTGCAAATAATCGTGGCGACTCAGGGTTTTCGAAACCTCCTTTGTCTGCAAACCACTGGGGCAGCGTAAAGTGCCAGAGCGTAATGAATGGTTTCAGTCGACGCTCCCGCAGCGCCGCGAGCACCATGCGGTAATGCTCTATTTCTGTATCATCAAACCTCCCTTCCTCTGGTTCGATGCGCGCCCACTCAATGGAAATACGATGGCAATTGTGGCCAAGTTCTTTTGCAATATCAAAATCGCTTTCGAACCGCGTGTAATGCTCACACGCACGGCCACACACAGGCACCCGCCCTTCTCGCGCGGCTTTTGCCCAGTCTACGTTCTCGATGCCACCTTCTACTTGGTAGCTGGCTGTAGCTGAACCCCACAGAAATCCTTCCGGAAATTGCGTCATACAATATTTTAGCTGGTCACGCATAAATCGCTACTGCGATTTTGCGCGACCCCGCCTCGCAGCCAAGCTGCTCCGGCCTTGCGACGGGGCCCCACCCCCGTCTCACCCCACAGAAATCCTTCCGGAAATTGCGTCATGGTCTACAGTGTACCGTACTCGTAACCCGAGTCTCGTACCGGAACGAGATTCTGGATAAAAGCCTCCGCTGAGCGACCCCACGAGTACTGCTCGGCTTTTTTTCTGCATTGTGCCCGGTCGAGCGTCAGACACTGCAGAGCAGCTTTTGCCAAATCTTCTCCCAAAAAGCCATCCGTTCCGTTTGTAAGTATGTCGCGCGGGCCGAGGCAGTCGTGCGCCGCTACGGGAATACCACAGGAAAGTGCCTCAATGATGGTGAGGCCGAAGGTATCGGTGCGAGAAGGAAAAATGCAGACATCAACCTGAGAGAGCCAATTGACGAGATCTGTCCCTTTTTGCACACCGACGAAAAGCACGGCTGGATATTTCTTTTCGAGCGCTTCGCGCTCGGGCCCATCCCCAATAACAATCTTTGTTCCAGGCAAGGTGCATGACAGAAAATCTTCCACGCTTTTTTCTGATGCCACTCTTCCAAAATAAGCGAACACCGGCGAAGAAAGTCTCGCATCTCGCGGAACGCCTTTTCGTGTAAACAAGTCGGTGTCTACGCCAAGAGGAGCTATCGCTGCCCCCGAGATTCCCAACGACTGTACGTGCGCTTGCAATGCTGGCGTCGCTACAAATACACGCCCCGACCTCCTATGGAAAATCTTCAAAAAATGACGAACGACCGGCCCCAGGCCGACCATTCGATACTCTGCATATACGTCGAAGCGCGTTGCGAAAGTGCTGGAAAACGAGATTTTTTGTTGAATACACACGCGTCGTGCCGCCCATCCTAACGGCCCTTCCGTCGCAAGATGAATATGGTCCGGTTTTATTTCCGCTATCGTGCGCTTGATGGTTCGTCGTGAAAATACACTGAGGCGAATTTCTGGATAGCCGGGCATTGGCAGGCTGAAGAACATGCCCGGATGAATGACCGTTACGGAATGCCCCCGTTGTTCCAGTTTTGGCAGTAGGTTCATGAACATGGTAACAACGCCGTTCACTTGCGGGTGCCATGCGTCGGTGACGATAAGTATCTTTTTCATGCGGCTGTAAAGTTGATTCGTTAGCGAGATGCTACACTAGCGCCAAGGGAATATCTATGCGGTACAGTTGGCTTGATATTAAGATGTTGGCGCGGTCACTCTTCCATGACCCCCTCAAAGCGCCAGCTGAAAGAAAGATACAGGTCGATGGGATTCACATGTTCATACGACGACGCACTTCAGACTTGTTCGTAACTCGAGAAGTGTTTCAAAAGCATGTGTACGGAAAACCTCCTCACGGCTTTGTGCTTGATCTCGGTGCGAACGTCGGGGCATTTTCGCTGTATGCGGGTCGCACTGCTACCCGCGTCTTTGCGTTCGAGCCCGATAGTTCAAACTTTGAGCAGCTAGCGAAAAATATGGCACTCAATCGCACGCTCCCCATTTCTATATTCAAGAAAGCGGTCGGAGGAAAAAATGGGGACGCGGTACTGTATCAGGCTGCGGTCAACAAGGGTTCATCATCACTCGTACATGAACTCTCGACACACACAGAGATGGTGGAGATTATGACGCTTGAGAACGCCCTTTCTCTCTGTGGCCTTTCTCATGTTGATTTTCTCAAGATTGATATAGAAGGAAGTGAGTACGACCTGTTTGAGACAGCTTCTATCCATACACTGAGACGCATCTCTTCCATCGCCATGGAGATGCACCGAGTGCGCGGTAAGCGATATCGTGATGTCATTACGAAACTCAAAAATGCCGGCTTCAAAGTCAGGTCATCGTATTCATGGTTTTGGTTGTTTGGTATGAAGATGGTGTATGCGCACCGTGACGCCTAAGGGGAACATCGCTATACTTGCTGCTTCATGCCACTTTCTGATTTGAAGCAGCCACGACACGATATTTGGGTTAATGCCGTCGTCTTTTTTGTCGCGCTAGGGTCGCTCTTTTTCGTCTCTCGCGTCCTTGGCCCCGATACACTACGCTCATGGGTTGAGTCGGCAGGCGTATTTGCGCCGCTCGCGTTTGTTTTGGCAAAAGCTTCGACAATCGTTATCGCCCCTCTTGCAGGTTCGTTTCTCTATCCTCTCGCCGGTGCGTCATTCGGACTTTGGAAAGGTATTTTGCTTGGCGTCATTGGCGACGCACTCGGCTCAACTATCGCGTTTTGGATAAGCCGAACGTTTGGCCGTCCGCTTGCCGAAAAGTTCTTGGGCAACGATTCGGGCATGCTTGGGCAGGTGCTGACGATGATTGGCACCGTGCGAGGGTTCTTCGCGGCACGCTTTATCCTCATTACTGCCCACGACCTCCTCGCGTACGCTGCGGGACTCACGCGTCTTCCCTTTCTTCCTTTCATCGTTATCCAGGTCGGTGCAAGTCTCATTCCTACCTCAATTCTTACCGGGCTCGGCTCGTCGCTCTTCAGCGATTCAGGAATCTCATTCGGTTGGATTTTTGGCGCAATGATGGGAATT